>CAYGBC010000018.1:0-15541 GCA_964348015.1 uncultured Eubacteriales bacterium
GGTTGCCGGAGACTCCGTTGCGAGGCGGGGTGGGATTCCTTCGCTTTGCTCGGAACAGGCTTGGCAATCCCATGCCTGTGCGCAAGGGCATGAGATCGCCACGCTTCGCTCGCGATGACAATTGGTCAAAAGGAAAGGTCGTCAGACCGGCTCGCCCGAAGGGTAAAAGATGCCGACATAAGATGATCAATTATCATTAAAGAGATGCTTGAATAAGGTGTCGGCAGATTTTATGAATAATCCAGGGAATAAAAATAAGGAAAATTTGTCTGTAAATTGTTAAAATATATACTCTTTAAGGCCTTGTCCCAGGAATGAAGAGTGGGATGCGGGCCTAAACCAGAAAAATTTGGATCGCACGATGAAGAACAAACGCATTTTGGGGAAAGCGTACGACCCTAAGCCTGTCGAAGAGAAGTGGTCTGATTTCTGGATCGATGAAGGGCTGTTTGTCCCGGAGCTCCCTTCCTCGAAGAAGAAGTTTTCGATGGTCCTTCCCCCTCCTAACGTCACGGGCTCTCTGCATGTGGGCCATGCTCTCTGCTTCACTCTTCCCGATATCATCGTTCGCTGGCGGAGGATGCAGGGATACAACACGCTCTGGCTTCCCGGGACGGATCACGCCAGCATAGCGGTCCATAACGTGATCGAGCAGAGTCTTGAGGAGAAGGGATTAACACGGGAGAAGGTTGGACGCGATGAGTTCATGAAGATCGCCTGGAATTGGAAGAACAAATACGGAGGCTTCATCATCAACCAGCTGAAGAAGCTCGGAACTTCTTTGGACTGGACGCGGGAAAGGTTCACTCTGGATGAGGGGTTTTCCCGCGCCGTGAAGCGCGTTTTTGTTGACCTCTACGAAGAAGGGCTGATCTACAGGGATTATTACCTGGTCAACCGCTGCCCCCACTGCGGGACCGTCCTTTCAGATATCGAGATCGAACACAAAGAAAAACAGGCCAAGCTGTATTACATCAAGTATCCTCTTCTCGACAGCGAAGAGAGCATCACGGTGGCCACCACACGTCCGGAGACCATGCTGGGAGATACGGCGGTGGCCGTGCATCCCGATGACAAGCGCTTCATACGATTCCAGGGGAAGACAGTCCTTCTTCCGCTCGTCGACAGGAAAATCCCCGTGATCACTGACGAAAGAGTCGAGATGGACTTCGGGACAGGCGCTGTAAAAGTCACCCCGGCCCATGACCCGGTCGATTTCGAGCTGGGAAAGAAGCATAATCTTGAGCAGGTCATCGTGATTGACGGGTCGGGAAGAATGACCAAAGAAGCAGGAAAGGAGTTCCAGGGACTGGACCGGTTTGAGTGCCGTGAAAAGGTTCTTTCCAGGCTGGAGGAGAAGGGGCTTCTTGAAAAGACAGAGGATTACCAGCATTCAGTCGGGCATTGTTACCGCTGCCAGACCGTAATCGAGCCGAATTTGTCCTGGCAGTGGTTCGTTCGCGTGGAACCTCTGGCCAAGGAAGCCATTCGCGTGGTCGAAGAGGGGAAGATTGAATTCATCCCCCCCAACTGGGCGAAAACCTACTTCGAATGGATGTACAACATCCACGACTGGTGCATCTCCCGGCAGCTGTGGTGGGGACACAGGATTCCGGCCTGGCATTGTAGTGATTGTGACCACATCATCGTGGCCCTCGAGACGCCCCAGAAATGCGGGAAATGCAAGGGTTCAAACCTGGTTCAGGATGAAGATGTCCTGGACACCTGGTTCTCCTCGGCTCTCTGGCCATTTGTCACAATGGGCTGGCCTGAACAGACCGAGGATTTGAAGGTTTTCTACCCGACGGATTTGATGTCCACAGGGTTTGATATCATCTTTTTCTGGGTCGCCCGGATGATCATGATGGGCCTGAAATTCGCCAGGGATATCCCTTTCCGTCATGTTTATATCAACGGTCTGGTCAGGGATTTCAAAAGGCGAAAAATGAGCAAATCAGAGGGGAACATCATCGATCCCCTCGAGATGATCGATAAATACGGTACGGATGCCTTGCGATTCACGATGGCCGCACTGGCCATTCCCGGAGCGGACATCTCCCTTTCGGAGGAAAGGATGGCCGGCTACCAGGCCTTCGCCAATAAAATCTGGAATGCCTCGCGTTTTGTTCTCATGAGCCTGGAGAGCGAAGAATTCCAGGTGAAAGAACAGGAATTGACCCTGGCAGACAGGTGGATCCGGAGCCGCTTGACGGAGATCACCGGCGAATTGGACAAGGCTCTGGAACAGTACAAGTTTTACGAGGCGGCCGACAAGATTTACCATTTTATCTGGCATGAATTCTGCGATTGGTATATCGAGCTGGTCAAGCCAAGCCTGAAAGCGGGGAACAGGACGACAGAGGCGATATTAGCGGAGGCTCTCGACTGGATCCTGAGGCTTCTCCATCCTTTCATGCCGTATATCACAGAGGAGATCTGGCAGCATCTTCCTTTTTCCGGAAAATCTCTGGTGAAAGCCTCTTTTCCCAAGGAGGACAAAAGATTCAAGGACAAGAATGCGGAAAAGGAGATGAAATTCCTCCAGGATGCCATCATCGGAGTCCGGACCATTCGAGCGGAAAACAGGATTCCTCCCAAGCAGAACATCGAACTCTGGGTCAAGGTCAAAAAGGAGGGAGAGAAAAAGATCATTCTGGAAAACCAATCCTATATTCAAACGCTGGCCAATATCCGGAAGATCGAGATATTGGATCGTTTCCCCGGCAAAAAGAAACTCCTGAAAGGAGTCGCCGGATCTTGGGAAATAGGGATTCCGATAGAGGAGGGCGTTTTCGATCTGCAACAGGAAAAACAAAGGCTGGAAAAAGAACTTTCCAAGCTCGCTCAGGACATAGAAAAGATTGAAAAGAGGCTCCAGAATCAAGACTTCCAGAAGCGCGCTCCGAAGAATGTCATTGAGGAAACACAGCAGAGGCTTCAGCAGCTCCAGGCAAAGAAGGCCAAGCTCGAAGAAAGCTTCGAACATGTTCTTTCCCTGATATAAAGAGCCGAGAAGAGGGCCAGCTTATATCAATCTGCCATGGAAATTGGGGCGAAAATCGTTCGAGTCAAAAGCTGTCTGTCCACCAATGATATGGCTAAAGACCTGGCTCTCTCCGGGGAGACAGAAGGCACGGTCGTCATTTCCGAAGAGCAGACGCAGGGAAAAGGGACAAAGGGGAGGAGCTGGTATTCAGCCAGAAAAAAGGGACTTTATCTCTCTGTCGTTCTCACTCCCCCTCATCCGGACATTTCCCTGATTCCGCTTGTGGGAGGATTGGCCGTCAGCGATGCCGTGTTTTCCTCCTTTGGCATCCGGGTCAGCCTGAAATGGCCCAACGACCTGGTTTGGAAAGGGAAAAAGCTCGGAGGGATTCTCTGCGAGGGTGCTTTTTCAGGGAACCGGGTCAACTACGTTGTCTTAGGCATTGGCCTGAATCTCAGTCATGCGAGGGATGATTTTCCAGAGGAAATTCGCGATCAGGCCGTCTCCCTGAAGCTTATAACCGAAGAAAAGCCCGACGAAAAAGTTCTTCTTGGAAACCTCTTGCAGGCTTTGAGTTATTGGTATAAACAGTTCGTACTGGGAAAAGGAGACAGGATTCGCAGGGCTTATCAGGAGACATCTGTGTTGTCCCCGGGAATAAAAGTCATCCTGGATACGAACAGAGCGGAGATTTCCGGGATTTACAGGGGGATCAGCCCTCAAGGCGGCCTGGTTGTGGAATCCGAAGGGAAGAAAACAACTTATTTTTCTGCGGAGATCAAGGCTGTCAAAGACACCCCACAGGAGGGATGAGATGCTTTTAGCCATAGACATCGGTAACACAAACATTGTCCTCGGAGTTTTCCGCGGAAGAAAACTCATCCATAGCTGGAAGATTCAGACAGAAAGCGAAAAAACCAGCGATGAATACGGAGTCACGGTTCTCAACCTGTTTTCTCTCTCCGGCCCTGAGAAAACAGAGATCGAGGCAGCCATCATTTCCAGTGTTGTTCCTCCTCTGACGCCGATTTTCGAAGATCTGAGCAAGAGCCTCTTCAATGTAAAGCCCGTGGTGGTCGGACCCGGGCTCAAAACAGGAATGGCCATACTTTATGAAAATCCGCTGGAGGTGGGCGCGGACAGGGTGGTTGCGGCCGTGGGCGCCTATGAAAAACATGGGGGTCCCTGTATAGTGGTGGATTTTGGGACAGCCACAACCTTTGATGCGGTTTCCTCCAAAGGGGAATATCTCGGTGGAGCGATCGCTCCGGGAGTCCAGATTTCGGCGGAAGCCCTCTATCTGAAAACAGCCCAACTGCCTCGCATTGAGATCAAAAAACCCAGGGCAGCCATCGGCCGCACCACGGTCACCAGCATGCAGTCGGGATTGTATTTTGGCTATGTGGGCCTTGTGTCCAAAATCATCGAGGAAATCAAAAGAGAATTGGGAGAAGGCACCACTGTCATCTCCACGGGAGGGTTTGGCGCCCAGATCAGCCACGAGATTTCCTCTATCGATATTCACGAGCCTGATCTCGTTTTGGAAGGACTGCAGGTCGTTCATCAGAAAATCCAGGGTTGAACATTTCGCCCGTGCGGGGAACAGTGAACGGAAAGAGCAAACACAGAAGCGAGTATTACCAATCGATTGCCCGCTATTACTTCAAGCGGCGCGGGGCCCCTTTTTTCCTCTCTGCCGCAGAACTGGGCCTCATCGCAAAATGGGAAAAGATGAAAATTCCCCTTGCGGTTGTCCTGGAAGGGATCCAGAGGGCTTTCGAGAGTTATCTGAGGAAATCCGGAAAAAGGACCAAGATCCAGACGCTGGCCTATTGCGAGCCGCAAATTTTGAGGGCGTTTGACCAGCATAGAGAAAGAAGAGTGGGAAGTGAGCAGAAGAAAGTCAGCAGAGCAGAAAAAAGAAACCGCGCCCGGGCAGAGATAAAGAAATTTCTCACAAGCCTTCCCGGTCAGATCGACTATTTGAGAGAGTCCTATTCCAGGGCGCAAAACGTGCTCTCCCAGAGCCTTGTGGAGGAGGAGAAGCTTGAACGAATAGAGGGAGAAATCGAGGAGTTGATCTGGGAGCACTCGGCGAAGAATGAAAAGGAAAGGGTTATGAAGGATATTCGATCGGAGTATAATGTGGGCGTGGAAGAGGAATTTTTGAGGATTCTCAGGCTAAAATTGGTCAAGGAGTTGAGAGACAAATACAGGATCCCGTATGTTTCGCTTTTTTATTATTAGGGGTCGCGTCTTAACATTTGACATTTGGTGAACTACTATAAATCACTGTGAACGGAGGTTCCTTGTCATTGCGAGCTTGCGCGGCAATCTCGTAAGATAAAATAAGAGGGAGATAAAATCCTTTTGTCACTGTGAAGAAGGAAATGACGAAGAAATCTTATAAAAAGGATAGAATACATTTTAATTAAGGGATTGCCACACTGCGTTCGCAATGACATGTGAAACAACTCCTATTATGAACAAAATACATGGAATCTGAATATTATATCCCGATCAAAGGAAATCAATGGACAGTGAAATAGTATCCCTGCTCAGGAAAAGACGGGAGGGTCTGAACTTCCAGAAGATCGCCCGAGAGCTTCATCTCTCCCCCAGGGAAAAGCAAAGGTTGAAGAAGAGCTTGAAAAGGATGGAGGGCCAAGGCGTCGTCTTCAGGCTGAAGGGAAAGTATCATGTCCCCGCCAAGACAGACCTGATACGAGGCCGGTTTATCCCGACACTGAGGGGATTCGGTTTTGTTGCCCCGGAAGACCGGTCATCCGAGGATATTTTCATCCCGGCCCGTTACACCGCAAATGCCCGGAGAGGCGATCTCGTGGAGGTCCTGTACAGGGAAAAAGGGAAAAAGGGAAAGTCTGAAGGCCGGGTGGTCAGGATCTTGAAAGCCGAGAAGAAAACGCTGCTCGGGATTTACTCTGAACGGCGCGGAAGCCCCTTTTTTCTCCCGTTTGACTCTCCGTCTTCGGAAGAACTGCCTTTGAAGGGCGAAAAGCCGCCCGCGCTCCGCCCGGGGATGGTCGTTGAAGTCGACAGAAAAACTGTCGTTTTGAAAGAAGTGCTGGGGCAGCCCGATGATCCGGGAGTGGACACCCGGGTGATGATAAAGAAGTTCAACCTGCCCTTCTCGTTTTCAAAAAAAACCTTAGCCGAAGCCAAAGACCTCTCCGGACGAATAAACACTCAGGGCCGGAAAGGGAGAAAGGATTACCGGAGCTGGAGGAGCATGACGATAGACGGCGAGCACGCTCAGGACTTTGATGACGCGGTGAGTGTGAAAACACTCAAAAATGGACATTTTCTTCTCGGCGTCCATATCGCCGATGTCTCCCATTTTGTCAAGCCGGATTCCTTTCTGGATACTGAAGCCTTCGAGAGAGGGACGAGCGTTTATTTTCCGGATTCGACTCTTCCGATGCTGCCCGAGAGACTGTCCAACAACATTTGCAGCCTCAGGCCCAAAGAGGACAAGTTGGCCTTTTCGGTCCTCCTCGAGATTGACCGGAAAGGAAAGATCATTCAAACGAGGTTTCATCCTTCTCTGATTCGAACTGTCGAGAGGATGACTTATGATTCGGTCTTCCGGATATTCGAGGACGACGAGAAGGAGAAAAAAAAGTATTCTCGGCTGGTTCCAGACCTGTTTTTGATGAGAGAATTGGCGTCACTCTTGAGAAAGAGAAGAGAGGATGCGGGGAGCCTGGATTTTGACCTTCTTGAGCCGGAGCTTGTGTACAGAGAAGGAAGTCTCATTTCCATCATTCCCTTCGAGCGCAATGAGGCCCACCAACTGATCGAGGAATTCATGCTCGCGGCGAATGAGGCTGTCGCCCATTTCTTGATCCAGAGAAATGTCCCGCTTCTTCACAGGGCACATCCCGACCCGGATTTGAAGGACCTGGAAAGGCTGAGAGAGATACTGACTCATTTCGGTCTGTCCCTTCCGATGCCCAGGAAGATTGGGCCGAAGGATCTGCAGCGCGTCCTGAAGGATGTGGACGGGAAACCCGAGGAGAAATTTGTCAGCCTCCAAGTGCTGAAATCCCTGAAACTCGCCGTTTACTCGGAAAAAGATGCGGGGCATTACGGCCTTGCCAAAAAGGAATACGCCCACTTCACCTCTCCCATCAGGCGTTACCCAGATCTTGTTGTGCACCGGATCTTGAAGGACGTTCTGGACGGAAAAGAGAGAGAAAAACTCTCTCTCGCTCCGGTGGCTCTCCACTGTTCCGAGCGGGAGCGGACCGCGGAGGAAGCGGAGCGGGAGCTTCTGAAATGGAGGATATTCCGTTTTCTGAAGCGGAAGCTTGGCGAGGAGTTTGATGGTATAATCGTGGATATTACCAGCGCGGGCCTGATCGTGGAGCTCGATGACTATTTTGTGGATGGGCTGATCTCTTATTCGGATTTAGGAGGAGATTACTACCGCAAGCGTTCGGAAAAGACTCTGGTGGGGAGGCGAACCGGCAAGACTTTTGAGCTTGGAGAGAGAGTGAGAGTGATTTTGGCCTCGATTGACCCTATCCTGAGGAGAATGAGCCTGGTTCCTTGCCAGGGGAAGCGGGATAAAGCGCGATGAGCACAAACTGCTTTGATGCGGCCATCGACTTTCGGCCTCCGGGGAAGCGGAGTCAAATGGATGCTGTGCTTCGTGCCGGAGGCAAGAGGACATCCGCCTCTTTCCATTTTTATGAGCCTCTTCCGGGAGACACGCGTGGCCCCCATTTGGTCCGGATCCATACTCACCAGCCCCTTGTGCTGGGATGGAAGGATGCGTTCGATGTCCTGGAGTCAGGAAGAAGGCGTATTCTGGGAAGGGGACGTGTTTTGAATCCCTTTTCAGAAAAGGTGACGCAGACCAAAATAAAAAAACATATAAATTTCCTCAAAGCCCTTCAAGGAGACAGGAAGCAAGCCATATCGATACTGGCTCAGGAGAGAGGGATGCGGGGTTTGAAAGAAAAAGAAATCACGGATTTTTTCCCCTCAGGGAAAAAAACTCTGCTGCGGCTGGTCCAGGAGCTGGAGGAGGAGGGAAAGATACGGATTCTCTCTTTCACTCCTCTTTTTCTGCTTTCTCAGGAGGGGTTTATTTTTATCTGCGGGAAAATTACTGAATTCCTTTCTCGTTTCCATCAGAAATATCCTGACCGGAACGGAGCCAGTCAGGAAAGACTCCAGAAAAGGTTTAACGTCCATCCCAGGGTGCTCTCCCTTGCATTGAAACATCTCCTTCACACAGGCCAGGTCAAGGAGTCAGGAGAGGAATTCTCCCGGCCGGACTTCAAAGTGACCTTGACTCCTGAGGACGAGAAGATCCTCAAGAAGCTGGAGGAGATGAGCCTGAAAGGAGATTTCCGGCTGTTTTCACTGGAAGAACTCCAGAGGCACTTCCGGATCAGCCCGAAGAAGCTCGACAGGATGCTCTCTTTTCTCATCGAGAGAAAAAAAATCGTCCAGGGAAAGGATGGGCTACTGCTCCATTCCAAATGGCTGGATGAGATAATACAGAATATCAAACGTTCAAAAAAGAAAGAGCTGACCATAGCCGAGTTTAAAGAAATAACAGGCCTTACCCGCAAGTATGCGATTCCGCTTTTGGAGCTGCTGGATCAAATGGGGGTGACACGGAGAAAAGGTTCCCTGCGGGAAATTCTTTGAGGCCTTATTTTTTCTTTTTCTTTTCCTTGTCTTTTTCCTTGCCCTTCTTGTCTAAGGCTGTTTTGAGCTTTTCCGCGAAAAGACCGAATTTGGGCTCTTCTGTGACAACCGGCTTCTCCTTTTTCTCTTTGACCTGGGTAGGGGCGGCTGCTTTTTCGACCACGGCTTCTTTTTTCTCTTTTTCCTTTAAGGCCCGAAGAGCCTCCTGTTCGTATTCTTCAGCACTGATTCTTTCCTCCAGAACCCTCTTGGTTCCTCGCCTGGCCCGCGGCACTCTCTCGGCCTCCAGACGCATTCTTTTTTTCCTCGTAACTTTTTCTCGCCTGGCCGGGGGCGCTTCTTCCGGCTCTTTTTTCTCGATTTTTTCTTTTTCAATCGGGGGAAACGCTTCGGCTCTTATTTCTTCTTTTCTTTCCGGTTCAGCTCGAGCGGGAGGCATTTCTTCCACAGGGGCCTCTGATCCGGGGCTGACAGCCGGGGCTTCTTCGATCCTTTCTTCTGCAGGAGCAGCGGGAGGCATTTCTTCAGGCACTTCGGGTTTTTCCTCTTCCTCCTCAATTTTTTCCTGGTAGAAAAAGATTCCCGCTTTTTTCTCGGACTGGGAAAACTCAGGAGTGGAGAGCAAGACTTTTTCGACATCCTCCTGGGTGGTGCGTTTCAGAATATCGACAAGATGATACGCCCGGAGATAGTGAAGCGAGAATTTTTTCCTCTCCAGGGCAAAATTCTTGAAAACGAAAACCAGAAGCTCCGGGAGCTCCCGTTTCTTCCTTTCTTTAAACAGGGAGAGAAGTTTGACCAGGGTCTCTCTTTCCAGGTGAATAATCTTATTCGGGATGGAGAAGGTGAATTCTTCTTCGCCGTTCTGGCTGATCACGTCTTTTTTGGGGTCATAACTGACTTTTAAAACCGAGATCTTCTTCTTCGACTTCTTCAGCCAGAAATTGAATCGATTCAGATCTTTCTTTTCCAGAGTGAGGCTCGCACCCTGTGGAACATGGTGGGCTTCATAGAACTCTTTCAAACCCAGGATATAACCGGAGGACGGATAATAATAGACGGTGTATTCTTTCCCGCCCTCGATGTCTGAAAATGTGAATTCTCGCGCTCGGGAAAATTCTTTACTCGCGGCTTTCGGGATTTTGATTCCCCCGGAGAGAATCTCTCGCCAGCCAAGATAGATCTTCAGTGGAGTTTCCGGGGAATGGGAGATCTCTTCCTTGGTTTCTTCCACAGTTGGGGGGACTTTGGCCTTAGGGGCGGAAAGAGGCAGGTTCTGGGAGAATGAATTGAGCGTTTTTTTCAAGTGCCATTTTCCCCAATCCAGAGGAGAAACATAGACAAAGTCTTTTTTGTAAGTTTTATCCAGAAGATAGGTCAAACTCATGCAGTGAAGGTCAAAAAGTTCATCCGCACTTTTGATATTAAAGAATTTTTTTACGAGCTCGGGCACCGCTGTAGAGTGTTTGGTTTCATCGATAAAAGTTTTAATCTGTTCTATTGTCTTGCTTTTGATATCGATTTTCTTTTCTGAGAGCTGCCAGAACTCGTTCCAGTTGAAGAATTTTTTTGATTTGGAGAGGGCGACTCTCAAATTTTTTCCCAAGCTTCTGAAGTCTCTATCTGTCATCGGGAGGGCGTTGAGCCTCGGGTCTTCCTTTTTTTCAATCGTCTCAGGAGTCTTGGCTTTGCCTTCGAGATTACTGGGAAGAAGAACCTGGGTTTTTGTCTTTTTCATGTATTCGATGTATTTTCGGAAGGTCCCTCCTCCGGAATAGTCGACTTCCAGCATCTCGCAGTTGAAGTCCTTGTAATCTATTTTCCTGATCACCTGCAGGACAACTGCGCCCTTGTACGGCTCCATCCCCTTGCTGCTCACCATTAAAGGCTCGTCGTATTCCTTATAAATCAGATCCCCGACTTCGTACTCGCATTCGGGATCGTACTTCTTGACTTCCTGCTGCATCTGGCTGGACGTCTTCTTGTAGGCCAGCTTTTTCGCCATCTCCTGGAGAGCGAGGGGTTTGCTTGTGCCCGAGAGTTCCTTTTCTATGAAGTCGAGGTTCTCCGGCGTGATTTGCGTGGCTTCGATTTTTTTATTCATTGTTATGTGTGTTTCTTTTCCATGAGTAAGAGCATTATGGTCTTCTGGACATGCAGCCTGTTTTCAGCCTGGTCGAAGACCACCGACTGGGCTGAATCGATGACTTCATCCGTGACTTCCTCACCTCTGTGAGCGGGAAGGCAGTGCATGAAGACAGCATCGGTTTTGGCTTTGTCCATCAGTTCCGTGTTGACCTGGAAAGGAGCGAAGATTCTGGCCCTTTTGGCCTTCTCTTTCTCCTGGCCCATTGACGCCCAGACGTCTGTGTAAACCGCATCGGCCCCCTCCACGGCTTCTGACGGATCGTTCGTGAGATGGACGCTTGCCCCTGTTTCTTTCGCGTCCTGCTTGGCCTGCTTTAGGATTGCCGGATCCGGTGCGTAGCCCTTGGGAGTGGCGATGCTCATCAGGCATCCGGACTTTGCGGCGGCAAAGAGCAGGCTGTGACAGACATTGTTCCCGTCCCCGACGTATGCCAGTTTAAGACTGGTCAGGTCCTTGTGGTTTTCCCTGAGAGTGAAGAAGTCCGCCATGGCCTGACAGGGGTGCAGAAGGTCGGTCAGGGCATTGATCACCGGGATACGGGCGGCCCGGGCGAGGTCGACGGCTTCCTGGTGGGCAAATGTCCTGATCATGATCCCGTCCACCCAGCGTTCCATGTTCTTTCCCACATCGTGGGGAGTCTCTCTTTTTCCCATTTGAATATCCGCAGGGGCAAGATAAACGGCTTCCCCCCCGAGCTGAAGCATTCCCACTTCGAAGGTCATCCGTGTCCGCAGCGAGGGCTTTTGGAATATCATGGCCAGGACTTTGTCCTTGAGTTTATTCCGGTAATTCTGGGGATGTTTTTTGATTTTCTCAGTCATATCCAGAATCTGGCTGAACTCGTACAGGCTCAGGTCGTGTATGGAGAGGAAATCTTTTCTCATCTTCATCTTTCTCTTAGAGTGACGCCCGGATCTTCGTCCCCGAACGGTTGATCAACGCGGCTTTGAGCTGATTCGCCGAGGTGATTAAGGTCTCTTTCCCTCCTCCTTGGATGTATTCGACCGCGGCATGGATCTTGGGCCCCATGGAACCCTCGGGAAACTGTCCCTGGGCGAGGTATTCTTCCGCCTGTTTTACGGTCATGGCCGCAATCGGCTCTTCGTCGGATTTGCCGAAGTTCAGATACACCCTCTCCACGTTGGTGAGGATGATGAACAGGTCGGCTTTGACTTCCCGCGCGATCAGGCTGGCCGCGTAATCCTTATCGATCACAGCCTCGACTCCCTCGAAGAGTCCACGGCCGTTGATGATGATCGGGATGCCGCCGCCGCCTGAAGCAATCACGATTTTCCCTGCGTGCACCAGATCTCTGATAACTCTCTTCGGAACGATATCGATCGGTCTGGGGGACGGGACGACTTTGCGGTATCCCCGTCCGGCATCTTCGACCATCGTCCATTTTTTCTGTCTCGTCAGCTGCTGGGCCCTGTATTTGGTGTAAAACGGACCGATCGGCTTGGTGGGGTTCTCGAAAGCGGGGTCTTTCCTGTCGACAACGACCTGAGTGATCAGAGTGGCCACATCCCTGTCTATGGATTTTTTGCGGAGTTCGTTGATAATGGCTTTTTCCAGCATAAATCCCATACTCCCCTCTGTCATGGCGTCACAGACTTCGAGCGAGAAAGGGGGGATCTTGGTCACCGCTTCTTCCATCTGGATGAGCAGATTCCCCACCTGGGGTCCGTTGCCGTGGACGATGATGAGGTCATACCCCTTTTTCACCACATGAACCATGAGACGGGCCGCCTTCCGGGCGTTTTTCATCTGCTCGGATTGGAGCCCTCTCTGCTTATCTGAGAGAATGGCGTTTCCCCCGAATGCGATCAGAGCGATTTTCCTCTTCATCAGAATTCCTTCAGGACCTCTTTAAGGTCAGGCGAGCCGATTTCTTCCAGAGTGTAGGTGATGCGGAGAATTCTTTTGTTCGTTTTTATCAGGCGGCCGAGATCTATTGGCGTTCCGCTGATCACAAGGTCACAGTCGGCCTGATCAATAGTCTGGGCCAGCTCGTCGGTTTGCTTTTTTCCGTATCCCATGGCCGGAAGCACATTATCCAGATGAGTGTATTTCTGGAATGTCTCCTGGATGCTGCCGACCGCGTAGGGTCGAGGGTCGATAAGCTTGGAGGCTCCGTATCTTTTGGCGGCGATAACCCCTGCTCCGTACGGCATTCCTCCGTGGGTCAGAGTCGGCCCGTCCTCGACGACGAGAACGGTTTTTCCGGTGATGTCTTTCCCCTCCGGGACGGAGATAGTCGAGTTTGCGCGGATGATCGTTGCGTCCGGGTTGAACTGCTGGATGTTCTCCATCAGCTGGTCGAGCTTGTCTTTTTCGGCACTGTCCATTTTATTGATCACGAGGACCTGGGCTCTCCTGAAGTTCGTCTCTCCGGGGTGATACAGGAGCTCATGGCCAGACCTGTGGGGGTCGACGACCACGATTTCCAGGTCTGCCCTGTAGAAGGAAAAATCGTTGTTCCCGCCGTCCCAGAGGATGATGTCCGCTTCTTTTTCCGCTTCCTCGAGAATGGCTCCGTAATCCACTCCCGCATAGACGACGATGCCTTTCTTGATATGGGGTTCATATTCTTCCATCTCCTCGATGGTGCATTCCTGTTCGATCATGTCCTCATAGGTCGCAAACCTCTGAACCTTCTGTCTGGTTAAATCTCCGTAAGGCATGGGATGGCGGATGACGACGACTCTTTTCCCCTTTTCTTTGAGGAGAAGCGCGATCTTCCGGCTCGTCTGGCTTTTCCCGCTGCCTGTCCGGACAGCGCAGACCGAGATCAACGGAAGTTGGCTCTTGATCATCGTTTCATCAGGGCCGAGGAGAGTGAAACTGGCTCCAGCCGCGTGCACCTGGGAGGCTTTGTGCATGACGTACTCATGGGAGACATCGCTGTAGGCGAAAAAGACTTCGGAGATCTCGTGTTTTTGGATGAGAGAAGCAAGCTCTTCTTCGGGATGGATAGGAATGCCGTCCGGATAAGACTCTCCGGAGAGACCGGGCGGGTATTTTCTGTCCTCGATATCAGGGATCTGGGCCGCGGTGAAGGCGATGATGCGGTAGTCTGAATTGTCCCGAAAACAGACGTTAAAATTGTGGAAATCTCTTCCTGCAGCGCCCATGATGATCGCGTTTTTCATTCACATAACTCCTTAAAAATGAGTCCTAAGTATAATACAGCCCCTCCAATTATTCAACGTGCAATGGGGTCAGGCTTTGATAAGTTAGAGAGTTGGAGAGCGGAGAAGCTTCAGAGAGTTGAAGTGAAACCTCTGAAATCCAGAGTGACCGGAGGAGTTGTGTCGGCCGGAAAACTTGACTCCTGAGCCTATTTTTTTCGGGAAGGGCCCTTTTTGGGAAATTTCGGACGGCCAGGCTTTACAGGAGGAGAAGGCTTCCGGAGCTTTTGCCAGGCGGGCTTCTGCCGCCTGTCGATTCTTCGAGGCATCGTCTTTAAAAGGGAACAGATGTACTCGCTCAATAATTCGGTAACATCTTTCTAATGTCATTGCGAACGGAGTGAAGCAATCCCGTAAAAAGAAAAGCAATTTTCTCTAAGAGATTGCCACGCTTCGCTCGCAATGACACCCTAATCTAGCTTATCCTCCTACGGGATTGCCAGGCTTTGCTCGCAATGACACCCTAATCTAGCTTATCCTCCTACGGGATTGCCAGGCTTTGCTCGCAATGACACCTTTATCCTCATTATCATCAATACAAGCGTTACCTCATTACTGAGCATAAACACCTGCCCGATTTCCTTATCTTACAGCGGGATGATTTCCGCGGATAAAGTCTCGGTATCCAGCAGGGCCACCGTGCCTTTACCTGAAACCCATCCTCCTGTCTCCCCAGGATTGAGAATCAGGAGCTGTCCTTCCTTTCTGACTTCTGGCTTGTGCGTGTGCGCATAGATGATGACATCATACTTCCCGGTGGCGATGTGGGCATCGACCGACGTGTGGACATGAGTGACGACAAAATGACGATTGTTATGCGAGAAGGAGAAAGGCGCTTCCTTGACCTCGCCAAATGAGGCGATGGCTTTCTCCAGCCCTTTTTTTTCTCCGTCGCAGTTGCCGAACACGGCTTTGACCGGGCAGTTGAGGTTTTCGAGCTCTCGGGCGGCAAAAGGAGCGACGAAGTCCCCGGCATGAATGACCAGCTCACATCCGGCATCGTTGAAGAGCCGGACAGCTTTTTTGACCGCAGGAAGGTTATCGTGTGAATCGGCCATGATGCCAATCATTTCTTTTTCCTCACAAAAAAAATCTTCCACTTCATTCTAAAAAAACAGAGCCGAAATGTCTAATCGGCGCCAGGCCATGTTAGCATCTTTATTTCCGTGTCAATTTCTTTGGAAATCAGGCAAATAGATTCGTCAGCCCGTGGATTTTCCCCATCGGCACCTTGGAGGGGGAACAGCTCCGCTTTCCCCCTTCCAACGGTCGTTCAACCTTCGGTTTAACTCCCTGCCTCCCCTTCTCGGGCTTCGCCCTGCGACCAAAGGGGCATACCCCCTTGGAACCCCCGATTGATTTGCTGCACAAATCAATCCAAATCCGCATATTCCTGGCTCGCTCTCCTCTTCGAGGAACCATGCCCGCTCGCCTCCGGATGGCTTCCTCACAAGTTTGCCTGACTGATTAATTAAAGAAATAGGGATGCTTCCCAGGCCCATTTTCCCGGATCGGGGAGTGGCTGTGCAT
>CAYGBC010000019.1:0-9662 GCA_964348015.1 uncultured Eubacteriales bacterium
GTCAGATACCCATGGACCTGGTGAGCGAACTCGTGGGCGACGACGTTGAACCGGAGATATTTCACATCCTTTTCCCAGTCTTCTCCACTCGTGGAGTTAAATCCGCCGCATCCTTTCACATCATCCCAGAGACGCAGGTCGAATGTTCGCGTTCCCTTCATCCCGGCGAGGTAGGGAGATTCCCACAGCAGCTTGTGAAACGGGATGAGGTAGAAGGTCGCTCCAGCGGTAGAAAGGGTTTTGAGGTAATGTTTCAGGGGCTGCACGGAGAAACGGATAATCTTCTGCAGGTCCGGATCGAGCCGGTCATAATTGATGAAGACTTCTCTGAGATAAGGCGGCTCCGGTACGTCTTTGGCGGCAAAATTTCTTTCGATCTCGGCAAATCGAATGTTGAATCTGTCTTTTTTACGGAGCAGGCTCCGGCTGATTCCGTAGTGGGCCAGCCCATAATCCGGCTCGATGTCCAGGACCTTGAAGAACCAGTAGAGCGCCGCATCGTAGTCTTTAATGTGGTAGTGGAGCGTACCTTTGCCGATCAGAGCCTTGATGTTGGTCGGCATGAGCTCGAGGACCTTGCTGAAAGCCTTGTCTGCGTCGGCGAGCTCCAGTTCGAGAAGATTCTCATCTCCTTTTTTTAAAAGCTCCTGGATCTGTTGGACAGTTTGCTCATCTCCCTCGAGCTTCTGGTCCTTATAATCTGTTGATGTCCATCCCGTTCCCAGGTAGAGATGAGATTCGATGGAATAAGGATTGATCTTCAAAGCAGTCCTGTAGTGCTTGTGCCCTTCCTCCATTTGTCCTTCTCCGCGCATCAGGATGATCGCCAGGTTGGCCTGGGCGTCATCGTCAAAAGGGGAGAGCTCCACGGCTTTCCGCCCCAGTTCTATCCACTGCTCGTTTTCCTGTCTGAGCCGGTGGATCTTGGATTGGAGCTGGTAGGCGGGGGAAAATTCCGGGTCGAGGGACAGGCACTTGGCAATGTATTCTTCAGACTGGTCGAACTTATCCTGCCAGTAGAGGACCTCGGCGATCCCGTAGACCGCTTCGGGAAATTGAGGATTGTCCTGCAGGAGGCTTTGATATATGGCCCCTGCTTTTTTAAAGTCCATCCGGTCGATGGCATACTGCGCTTCAAGAAGTTTGACCTCGATGCTTGTCGGTATCAGTGATTTCAACTTTTGCAGGAGTTCCAGTCCCTTCTCGAATTCAATTTTCCGCCTGTAAAGATTGGAGAGGACTATCAGACTTTGGATATGTTGGGATTCGGTTTTTAAGGCCTTCTTGAGAGATTCTTCGGCTTTTTCGTACTGACCTTTCATCAGGAGATATTCGGCCAATCCGCAGTAGAGATCAGGATTTTCTGGCTCAGCCAGGATGCGTTCTTGAATTCGAACGATGGCCTCCTCCACTTCCTCAAAACGCGTGATTTTTTTTGCCTGGGTTTCATCAACAGCGTGTAGAGGCAAGAACATTAAACCCAGGAGAAGAGTCAAAGAGGCGATGACGCTTGAGAGATAATTGTTTTTCCTGAACATAGGATCACTCCTTATAAGAAGATAGTGAGGACATGATTAAGTTTTATGATTCGAACGCGCATAAAATAACAAGTGATGACAGAATAATCTTATCCAATACTGAATATTAAAAATATCACTTAAATGCGGCGAATGGCAACACAGGAGATTATACAGTCTGAACCCGCGCATTCTGAGTCTCGAAATTTTTTCATCGAAATCTAAGATTTTGTGGTTATAATAGATAAAAGGGTAGGCAGAAATGAAAAATAGAAAAAAGAGCAAACCTGGGATTCTGGCTGCGTTGTGTTTAGCGCTTGTCCTTGTGTTCTTATTTAAAGGATGTGAGAAAAGCGGCATCACTACAGAGATCATCGATGGAGTGAAGCATGTCCATAATCCGGCAGAGCCTCTCAAAGGAACAATAGACCTCGAACTGGATGAGATATTAAGAATTGACATGGCAGAACAAAAGGCGGAAGACCTTTTCGTTTTCCTGGAATTCTGGAAAGGTCCGTTGGGGAACATCTACCTGTATGATTGGACCAAAAAAACAGTCCATCAGTTCGATCCCAAAGGAAATTTTCTCGGAGCCTTCTGCCGGATCGGGCAGGGACCCGGGGAATTTTCTCAATACAGCTCTTTCGCCCTTCATTTCATCAGAGAAGGAGAGATCTGGGCCATAGGCGGAGGCAAAGTCGCCCGGTTCGATATGGAGAGAAATTTTCTAGGAGAGACCAAGCGGGGAGACTGGATTTCGGATGCCGTGTACATGGATGAGACACGCTTTGTCGCAAAGCGGAGTGAACATGTGGGAGAGGGAAGCGAGATGCGAGAATTTGCCGTTATTTCTTATGGCAGAATGGTTGAAGAGAATAAAAGTGAAATACTGCACGATTATTTCAGAGCCACGGATGTCGGGATGATTAGAATCGGGCAATCAGCCTTTGCGGAAGAGTGGGCCACGCCAAGGCTCTACTGGGCATACGATAACTTCAATAAACGGGTGTACACCATTCTGAACACAGGATACAAGATCACCTCTCATGAGCTGGGCGGGGAAAACTTTTTCGTTTTTGATAAGGACCACACAAATTACTTTATGGATTCGGACGAAAGAGAGAAATATATTAAAGAAAATTTTAGAAGATGGGAGTGGTATTTGCAGGTTTATCCCGATGAGTTCTGCGCGGTCAGAGCCATAAAGCCGCTTCCCCGGGGACACCTGGCCGTGTATTCGATCGACGGAGTGGACACGTTCGACATCGATGTGTATGATTCCGAAGGACGTTTTCTGTATGTGTTAAAACCGCCTCAGGGTGTGTCCTTGGAGCATGCCAAATTCTATGATTTCGGGTTTGCGCTCAGGGAAGAGAAGGAAGACCGGGATATCTATGTGGAATACAGAGTCATGAATCTGCCGAAAATATTCGGAGAGAGATAAAACAGAAGAAAGACTGAACCGAACAGGCATACATCCGCAAACCGCACTGTATCATTTTCATTGCTGTATAGAAAATGGCGTGAAATATTACATTAAGCAGCATTTGGCATGAGTACACTTATTTCACAACATCAAGTCATAAAGAAAAATGTTTAAATAAATGCTGCGATTTGACGGAGGGAACTCTTATCTTTATCTTATAAACAGGAACCAGTTTTATGGAGGATGGATCAAATGCCAAAAAATCCGGTTTGTATTAAGGTTCTTCTGTGGATCGGAATGGCCTTATTTCTGCTCCTCTTTATAGGCTCCACCCTAGTGCCGGAACACGTACTTCCTGCCCTGGGTTTCTCTGAGTATCACGGGTTCATTATACGTTTGTACGGAATTTTCCAGCTGAGCTGGGCTCTCCTCTTCTTTTTTGCGCTGAAGGATGTCGAAAAAAATCTGGCGATTATCAACAGTGCCATCATAACAGGGGCCATGGTGGTCGTTTTTTTCGTGATTTACCAGTTGACCGTAATCAAGTCAGGCTGGAATTTCTTGATCAATGCAGCCTTCGTGCTTTCTTACACCGTGTTGCTTTTCCTCTGCAAGCCTAAGCCCGCACGGCCGTAGCATAAATAAGGACAGAATTAGCTCCTATTGCTGGGACATTTCCATTCAAATTTTGATGTCCCGCCCCCGACAAAAGTCGTGTTTTTCGTATATACGACTTTCGTCGGAAGAAATCCCTGCACATGTTACATATATTATAGAAAGGGATGTGAATGGATTGTTTTTTTTGATTTTATAGATAAGAATGGTAAGATGTGGAAAATAAGATCGATAAAAGAGATGCCCAAATGGACTTTCATCAAAAGCTAAGAGAGTAAAAATGGTCGGAAAAGAACTCAAACACTTCAAGATCGAGAAACTCCTCGGAAAGGGAGGCATGGGTGTGGTCTACCGGGCCCGGGATGTCCGTCTGGACAGGCCAGTGGCTCTGAAAGTATTGAGGGCTGATCTGACCGCCAATGCGGATAGACGAAGACGCTTCCTTCAAGAAGCCAAGGCCGCTTCCGCGGTGACCCATCCTTCGATCGCCCAGATCTATGATGTCGATGAAGTCGAAGGAACGACTTTCATCGCCATGGAATTTGTCGAGGGAAAGACTGTCAGCCAGCTGATCGATAAAAAAGAACTGGACCTGATCGGGTCTGTGGAGATAGCGCTTCAAGTGGCTGAGGGATTGAGCAAAGCCCATGACGCCAGCATTGTCCACCGGGATATCAAATCCGATAACATCATGGTCACCCGCGATGGGCACGCAAAGCTGCTCGACTTTGGGCTGGCAAAGCTGTTGGATCCTATCTCAGCCGATGAAGAAAGTGATGTCCAGGGTATGCAAGAGGCCGAGACGCTTTCCCATACTCAGCCTGGAACCGTGATGGGCACAGCCGCCTACATGAGCCCGGAGCAGGCCCGCGGCCTCCCTGTCGATCAAAGAAGCGATGTGTTCTCGATGGGAGTCGTCATTTATGAGATGGTCACGGGACAGCTCCCTTTCAAAGGGGATACGCCGCTGGATCTCATGCATTCGATTGCCTTTGATGAAGTGCGTCCTGTCACAGTGATTCGCAGGAACCTTCCGCCAGAGCTCCATCGCGTTGTATCTGTATGTCTGCGCAAGAAGCCTGCAGACCGATACAAGAATGCGCACGCTCTTGCTGTGGACCTCAAGAAACTGAAAAATGATATTGAATCCGGGGTCCAAAGATTGATTCCGGCAGGGGAGAGGATCCGCGGATTCTTCGAGAGTATACAGACTTCACTGCCTTTCGGCACCACAGGAATCGCTGTGGCTTTGATCGGGTTAGCTGTGGCCGTGCTCTTGTTGTTCACGAAGTTAGAAATTGGAACAGTCGTCGGATTAGCGATCATTTCTTTTATTTTCTACCGCTATATGAGGAACCGGAAAAACCGGATGCTCAAGCGTTTCACTTCGAAGATCTCGAAATTTCCCGAAGTCCAGGCGATTATCCGGAGGGATGACCATATCACCGTTGTCGTCGATGAGGCTAAAGCAAAGACTTACATCCGGATCAACAGCCTGGTCGATATGGTGAATAAAAAGCTGTATTTCGGAAAGAATATCGAAGCCTCCGTCCGGGATGACCTGCCGTCTGATGAATTTCATCATCTCCTTCGAGGCCCCACCGTCACCTATGTCCGTGACGATGTCGTCCTCAAACCCAAGACTGAATTAAAATCAGAATAGAAAAAAAGGGACAGGTGTACTCGCTCAATAATTCGGTAACATTTCACGAGTGTCATTGCGAGCGAAGCGTGGCAATCTCATACAGTGAAATGAAGTCACAAGAGCAAAAATAATATCTGTTTTTATGGGATTGCCACGCTTCGCTCGCAATGACACCTTCATCCTCATTATCATCAATAAAAGTGTTACCTATTTACTGAGCATGAAGACCTGTCCCCTTTTTATTGACTCTTTTTATATGAATTGATATTCTTTTGCCATCTAATTAGAGGGATAAAGTGTCTGTTAAATGCCCCAAGTGCCATTCTGACAATCCTGATGATACGCTGTACTGCGGGAAGTGTGCAGCCCCGCTTAAGCCTTCAGAAGAAATCCCGGGTTCTCCCACCCAAACCCTCGAGACTCCCATGGAAACTCTGAAAAGAGGGACCACTTTCGCCGAGCGGTACGACCTCATCGAAGAGCTCGGAACAGGAGGGATGGGCAAAGTCTACAAGGCATTCGATAAGAAGATCGAGGAGGAGATTGCCTTAAAAATACTCCGGCCTGACATTGCGGGGGACAAAAAGACACTCAGCCGATTTTCCAACGAGCTGAAGATCGCCCGTAAAATTGTCCACAAGAATGTCGGGCGGATGTACGACCTCAGTGAAGCCGAAGGGACTCATTTCATCACGATGGAGTTTGTGCCCGGGGAAGATTTGAAGAGCTTTATTAAAAGATCCGGCAAGTTGACTATGGGAAAAGCCCTCTCAATAGCGAAGCAGGTCTGCGAAGGATTGATGGAGGCACATGAGCTGGGTGTCGTTCACAGAGATCTCAAGCCACAGAATATAATGATCGACACTGAAGGGAATGCCCGGATCATGGATTTCGGGATAGCCCGTACGATTCATGCTGAAGGATTAACCGCGGAAGGGACAGTGATTGGGACGCCCGAGTATATGTCTCCTGAGCAGGCTGTGGGAGAAGAAACGGATCAACGTTCGGATATCTATTCTCTCGGAGTGATTCTCTTCGAGATGCTGACCGGCCGAATTCCTTTTACTGGAAAAACACCTATCAGTATCGCCATGAAGCACAAGAGTGAGACTCCTCCGGTTCCAAAAGCTATCAACACTCAGATTCCGAGAAATCTCAACTGGTTGATCCTGAAATCTATGGAAAAGAATAAGAGTCAGAGATTTCAATCGGTTCAAGAACTTCTTTCCGAACTGGTGGAGATAGAAGAGGGGACCTCCGTACTCAAAAAGATCGCTGCGAAGAAAAAAGTCGGGATGGAGGTCCGGATGAGGCGGATCCGTCGCTATCTGATTCCAGGAGGGATCGTTCTCGCCGCAGTGATCATTATCATGTTGGGCTTATTATTATTCGTTAAGAGAGGCCCTTCGGAAGAAGGGCTTGAATCTGGAATTTCATCAGGAACGCAATGGGCCAACTCCGTCGCGGTCCTTCCGTTGAGGGACTTCAGCCCCAAAAAGGACCAGGAGGCCTTCTGCGATGGGATGACAGACGCCATCATCGGACGGTTGGCCAGGTTTTCAGGATTAAAAGTGATTTCCTTGACTTCGGTGATGAACTACAAGCGCGCTGAACGGAACCTCAAACAGATTGGCCAGGAACTCAATGTTCAAACTGTACTCGAGGGGAGCGTTCAGAGGGAAGACAACATGATCCGGGTGAACGCCCAGCTCATTAGAGTGGCCGATGATTCCCACCTCTGGTCTGATTCTTTCGACCGTGAGCTCAGCAGCGTGTTCGAAATTCAGGATGAGATATCCCAGTCCATCGCTGAGGCCTTGCAAGTGAAACTCACACTCAAGAAGGGAGGGGAACAGAAAGGAGGGCCGAAAGGCCAGATCCCCAAGAGCCTGGACGCATATGACTACTACACGAAGGGAATGCATTTCGCCAAGAGTAAATACGTCACTACATTTCAAGAGGAGGATTTTAAAGCGGGCGTAGAGATGTTTGAGAAAGCTCTCGAGATCGATCCCGATTATGCCTCAGCTTATGCGGGCCTCACCTGGGCCTACGAACATCATTACCACGTTACAAAGGATAGGCAGGACCTCGAACAAGCCAAGGGATACTCTGAAAAAGCCGTGATGTTAGACCCGGATTCGGCTTTCTCGACTGCTATGAGAGGATACTATTATTACGAATATGACCGGGATTATGATCAGGCTTTTCAGACTCTCCAAAGAGCCTTAAAGATCAATCCCAACATCGGTACCGTCAATTTCTTAACAGGGGCGTGCCTGCTGTATCATGGATTATCTCGTGAGGCGCTTCCGTATTTATTGAAAACGATGGAGCTCGACCCTTATTATTTCTGGACTCCGTATAAAATCGCGATGTGTTATGCCGATTTGGAAGAATTCGATAAGGCCGCTTTTTATTTTGAGAAATACTTCGAGCTGGCGCCGATCGTGCTGATTTTTCCGGGACGTTATATCGCTCTCAACATCAAGATGGAAAAAATGGATGTGGTCGAAGAATTGATCGCCCGGACAGAAAAATCCCACCCGGATTACGCGCTGCTTCCATACCTTAAGGCCCTGCTGCTGGCCGCAAAAGGGGGAAACAAGGATGATGTTCTGGCCCTGTATAGAAATTCTGAAATATATGCCCTCATGGACATGAAAGACGAAGCGATCGAATCTCTCGGCAGGGAAATCCGCGGTAAGGTCAAAGTCCCGTATGTGTATTATTATTTCCTACTCAACAATCCCTTCTATGACAACCTGCGGGATGACCCGCGCTTCAAGAAGATCGTGAAAAGAGAAAAAAAGCTTTTAGAATCAGAGTTGAAAAAATACTCGTATTTGAAATAATAAGAAAAAGGGAAATAAGCCATGGAATGTCCCAAATGTCATTCCGACAACCCTGAAGACAGCGGTTTCTGCAGCAAATGCGGCACACAGCTTCCTTCCTCTGAAGAAAGTGCGGCTTCACCCACCGAAACCCTCGAAACTCCCACAGAAGAATTAACCCGCGGGACCACTTTTGCCGGGCGTTACGAAATCATCGAGGAGCTGGGAAAAGGCGGTATGGGCAAGGTCTACAGGGTCGAGGACAAGAAGATCAAACAGGAAGTCGCCCTCAAGCTCATCAAACCCGAGATCGCTTCGGACAAAAAAACGATCGAGCGCTTCAACAATGAGCTGAAGACCGCCCGGATGATCTCCCACCGCAACGTCTGCCGCATGTTCGACCTCGGAGAAGAAAAAGGGACTCACTACATCACGATGGAGTACGTCTCCGGCGAGGATTTAAAAAGCTTTATCCGGAGAGCCAGGCAGTTGGCCACAGGAACAGCGATCAACATCGCCAAGCAGGTCTGCGAGGGGCTGGCCGAGGCTCACCGTCTGGGAGTTGTCCATCGGGACCTCAAACCCCAGAATGTCATGGTCGATAAAGAGGGGAATGCCCGGATCATGGATTTCGGCATCGCCCGCTCCCTCAAAGCCAAGGGAATCACCGGCGCAGGAGTGATGATCGGCACTCCGGAATACATGTCTCCGGAACAGGTGGATGGGAAGGATCCAGACCAGCGCTCGGATATCTATTCTCTTGGAGTCATCCTGTATGAGATGGTGACCGGTCATGTGCCTTTTGAGGGAGACACCGCTTTCACCATTGGCGTGAAGCAGAAGAGCGAAATACCAAGAAATCCGCAGGAGCTGAATTCTCAGATTCCGGATGACCTCAGTCAGTTGATACTCCGATGCCTGGAAAAGGATAAGGAAAAGAGGCCCCAGAGTGCCGGAGAGCTTCGGTCTGAGCTGGAGAGTGTAGAAAAAGGTATTCCCTCAACAGAAATCGAGATGCCCAAACGAAAACCCTCCACCTCGAAGGAGATCACGGTCACGGTCCAGAGGCGCTGGATTTATTTTGCGATTCCTGTTGTCGTCATCATAGCCGCTCTGCTGGTGATTCTTTTTCTCAAAGGTGGGAAAGAGCTTTTTCTTCCCGAAAACAAAATGCTTGTGGTCCTTCCCTTCGAGAACCTCGGGCCCCCGGAGGATGAGTATTTTGCCGACGGAATCACGGATGAGATCACAAACCGCCTTTCCGCCCTGCACGGACTGGATGTGATCTCCCGCACCAGCGCCATCCAGTACAAGAAAACCGATAAAACAATCAGACAGATCAGAGGAGAGCTGGACGTGGATTATGTGGTAACGGGCACAGTCAGCTGGGATAAGACTGCCGGCGAGCAGGGTCGTGTCCGTGTTTCACCGCAGCTCATCCGGGCCTCTGGCGATACACAGCTCTGGTCAAACTCATATCAGAGAGATATAGAAGATATTTTTAGTGTCCAGGCTGAAATTGCTGAGGAAGTCATCAAGCAGCTTGACCTGACCATACTCGCGCCCGCACGAGAGGCCATTGAATCCAGGCCGACAGAAAATCTCAAGGCATATGATTTTTATCT
>CAYGBC010000020.1:0-11162 GCA_964348015.1 uncultured Eubacteriales bacterium
TCCTATCCTTAATTAGAGTCAAGTCTCAATTTTTGATTTTTTCCTGCAGATAAAAATTTTTTTAAAAAAATGTGGCCTTACGGCTGAATATAGAATATTGAACCTGCTCCCAAAATGTATGATCCCAATTTGCATCCGATTTGTTACACACGTTTCCTTTTCTAAATTCAAACTGATATCAGTTGAGATGCACCCTCTCCTTATCGGCTGTTTTCGGGTTATGGTAGTAATGCCCGACACCGTTCTTCACCACTTCCGCATAGCGGGGCACGTTCCGGATTTCGATCTTTTCCTCCGGGAATTTGCGCGAAAACTGCCGCACTAACTCCAAAACGAGCGAGCAGTGCTGTCCCACACGTTTCTCCATCGGCCATCCGGTCTCATCGTAGGGCACGAAAAGCTTTCCCTTCTTGGAGAGACTGAGCAGGAATGGGTCCTTTCCGTCCAAAAGCAGCTTGTCTGTCTTCGGACCGGTCGGCTGGTCGAGAAACGGAATCGGCGCTTCCAGCAAAAAAGGCATTGTCTCCGAATGGTCTCCGATTTCCCTATGGGAGAGCCCGCGGAAGCCGGATGGCGAAGGCTCGACATGGCTGTCAAAACCTTCCCTGGCTTTGACGGTCAGGGCGGCCATTGTGGCGATTCTGACGGATTTTTCCGGAGCCACGATGCAGTTTGTCACCGGGAACATGGTCTCTGCCCCGTGAATGTCTACGGCGATGTCTACGTTTTCCTGTTTCATGATCTGCATGGCACCGTGAGTGACCTGTTCCATCAGCGGGCCGTTAACGCGTCCCGGCCATGTCCTGTTCGTGTTCCTCACATCGATGAACGAGAGAAGCTGTTTGTCCGGATAATGGATGTACACATCCGGGTCAGGCCACTGGTCGAGCGGAGAGGCATCCCGATTTCCCATCCTGAACTTTTTTGCTCCCCAGGCAGTGAGAATCTCAAAATACAGGGGATAACCGTCTCCGGGCCGCGTGCTCCGGCTCGCACTGTGGTTGAACTGAGGGATGATGATCACTGTTCCTTTCTCGACTACGGCGTTCTCGATAAATATCAGCGCAGCCAGGAGAGCGGCCGGTTCATTGGCATGCGTGTTGGCCATGATCAGTATTTTCCCGCCTTCCTGTTTCCCTTCCAGGAAGAATACATTTGTATCCGCCATGCTCCCTTTCAGTCCTGGGGAGAACTCACTCAGTTTGACGACTTTCGTGACTCCAGCGCCTGCGACTATGGGCATCTTGTAGTGCCTGTGTTTAAAAAGCGGAATTCCCCCCACGATCATGAGAGAAATGACTATGACCAAGAGTAGGGGTTTAATTGTACGCGCGCGAGATATTTTTTTATCCATTTTTCTCTCTACTTAATTCGAAGGAGTCTCAGAATGAGCGGGATCAACACCAGCAGATACAGGAGCATATCGTTCACACTCTTTTTTTCTCTGATAAAATTCCAGACGAGCATGGCTGCGATAAAGACACAGAGGACGTAATACAAGATCATGACCCAAGGCATCTCATTCCCTCCTTCACATGCTCCATCTCACGAGAAACTCCAACCAGGCACTGAACCTAACCATCAGTATTCCGACGATCGTGATCACCAGCCACGGAATCCATGTGCTCCTCAAGAAACTCCAGTAGGAGCCTTTATATTCGGAAACCATCACGCTGAGCCTTCCGATGAGCGCTGTTGGCGGAAGCCCGTCACCCAGAGGCCAGAGCAGGCTCAACCCGGCAATAGCCACTGTTGCGTGCAGGCCGATAGAATCCAGGTACCAGACCAGGGGAATTCCGATGATCGCTGCTCCGCCGTAGGTCAACACGCCTTCAGAGACAGGAATGATTAATGCTAAAGAGATGAACAGGAGGATGAGCGGAGTGCTGACGACTGCAAAGGATATCAAACCCCGGACTCCTGTGACGGTCATGATCTGCTGCAGCATACCCACGACAACCATCGTTGCGAGAAGAGGGAGGAGTCTTTTCATCGTATCTCGGGAAAGGGCCAGGATTCTGATTTTAACAGGGCTCACCAGCCAGGCCACCAGCGCTGCGATGACGAATTCCAGAGCCAGTCCCAGGATCGGAGTCGAAAACGGCCAGATTCTGTAGGCGATAACAAGTCCGAAGAAGACGAGGAAAGGCAGGATGACTCTCCACCAGCTCATTCTCGCCGGTACCTCAGGCATATCCTGGAGGACTTCCTCCAGGTTCCGCTTCTCTTTGCGCTTCCATCCCAGGTAGAGAACCGTGAAGGTTCCCAGGATGAGAACCGGGATCCCGAGAGGAAGCTCGAACCCGACATAGGGGATTGCGGTTCCCGCGCACAGGATCATCGCCCAGATGTTGACCGGAGGAGCGGCCGCGCTCAGTCCGGCAACGATAAAGAGAATAGCCGCCGCTCGTCTTTTCTCGATTCCGAGATAGCCGAGCGCGAGTGCGACCGGTGCACCGACCACGAGCAGAGAAACACTGCCCGCTCCGGTGAGTGCACCAGGAATCAGGATGATGATCATCAGAAGGATCAAGGCGATGATCCGGACATTGTAAAAATATTTTATCGTCGCTCGGACAACATAATTCACGCCGCCGGACTCACTGACGATCGCCATGAAGATCGTGGCTGTCGAGAAAACCAGGATGACGTCAAGATAGGTGAATGAACCTTCCACCAGGTGACGGGCCAGTTGTCCAATCGGAGGCGTGCGGATGAACGCTCCGGCAATTCCCCCGGCCACAGCAGCAGAGAGCATGCTTATCTCGACAGAAAGCTTTCTCGATTTCGCGAGAGCATAAGCCGCCACCATGACCGCGGAGATGATACCGATTTGTGAATACATGCTCTTGCGCTTTCCGCAATTTTACATTTCACATTTCATCTTAGTCAAGTTGATGAGGTTATGGTTCTGTTTTTCTTATTTGGCAAGTAGATGTCTATCATTTTTTCTGATATGTATATGGTAATGGTTAAAATAGAATACGGAGACCTGGGACTGTGAAAAGAACATCAACTGAATGGAGAAGATTTCTGGAAGAAATCTATGAGAAAATTAAAGAGCTGAAGAAAAATGCCGAGTATGAGAAATGTGCAGAATGCGAGTGCTATTTTGGGCTGCTGTTTTATTTGAATAAAGAGCTCACCATGATTAATGATGAGTCGTTCAGCAAGATGTTCAATAAGCTTCTTGAAGAATGGGAGAGAAGCCAGGAGGCTCGGATGCATGCATGTCTGGGGTGTGAGCCCTGCCCTCCCGCGGAATGGACCACTGAAGTGATAAAAAACCTGGAATCGTGATTATAATCATTCTCTCGTGCCCTCCATGATTCTAAAGCCTGAAGGTCCCACTATTCTTTTCCCTTTTTGACTCTGGATGATTCCCCTTCTATAATGGATTTGGAAACTAAGGGAGGAGAAAAAGATGGAAAAAAAAGAGAAGGATATTTTCGCTGAGATAGGGGAAAAACTCAAAGAAATCGGTGAAGAGCTCAAGGAGGAAATGAACAAGGCCGAAAGCAAGATACGGGATTTTGATAATGCGGTTGAACCTTCGCTCGAAGAACTCAGCAAGAAGTTGAGAGATTTGGGGAAAGTCCTCGCCTCTCCGATGGACGATCTCTCCCACGAGATGAAAAAGTGGTCGGAGTCTGTCAAACCGGTGATCAGAGACATGGGTGACCGCGTTAAGGACTGGAAAAAGGCGAAGAAAAAGGCGGCCAAGAACAAGACCGTCCAGAAAAAAAAGTCTTGAAGCAGGTACGGAATTTATCGTCGTCTCGAGCGGGAGATAAACTTTTCTTGATGCTGAAACGTTTAGTCTAATGAGAAGTCCAAAAATGAGCATTTTTGATATTTTATGGGGATTCACGCGAGGAGACCATGTTTGTTAAATTTCTGCTCTGGCTGATCTTGCTGGTGCTTTGCTGGCCCCTGGCAATTCTGGGACTTATCTTGTATCCTATTGTCTGGCTTCTTCTTCTCCCGTTCCGTCTTGTGGGTATTACGGTGAGCGCGGTGTTTGATCTGTTCAAGACGATCATTACACTGCCGGCCAGAGTCCTGCGTGGGCCGGGAAAGTAAAGCCGGCGTTTTCAGCTCAAATCATCTGCATTCAAGAATCAGTGACATTGATAAGGGGAGGATATCACCATGAGAAAATTTCTGTTTCTTGTTCTCTGTCTTCCGGTGGTTTTTAGCCTGGGATTCGCCAACACGCAAACACCGGAAAACCAGGGAAGTTCTATTCCAAGACCTGAGCATCCACGGCCGCAGTTTGTCCGGTCCGCGTGGATGAATCTCAACGGAACCTGGACTTTCACTTTTGATTTCGGTGAGTCAGGAAGAGAGCGCGATTTTGCGCGCAGCCAGGGCTTTGAGGGGAAGATCACGGTTCCGTTCTGTCCGGAAAGCCCGCTTTCCGGAGTTAACCACAAGGATTTTATCCCGGCCATGTGGTACCAGCGCCGCATCACCATACCGGAAGCTTGGGAGGGAAAGAAAGTGATCCTCCATTTTGGGGCGGTGGATTATGAGACAGAGATTTTTATCGACGGGAAATCCGCCGGAAAGCACTACGGAGGGACCTCTTCGTTCGAGCTCGACATCACTCCTTATGTCTCTGGCGGAGGAATACACAATGTGGTCGTTTCTGTCCGTGACGATAACCGCTCAGGTCTGCAGCCTTCAGGAAAGCAGTGTACGGCCTATAAATCCCGAGGAGTCCATTACACCCGTACGACCGGCATCTGGCAGACTGTCTGGATGGAGGCTGTTTCCGAATACGGATTGAAGTCCTTTCACATCATTCCCGACCTTGACCTGAAGAGATTCTCGATACAGACGGAATTCTATGCTGTTCGGCCAGACCTTAAACTTCGGGTTACGCTTAGGGATGGCCCAAAGAAAGTGAGCGCGGCCCAAGCGGCGGTCAGCAACGGTTCGGTATGCCTTCTGCCGGTCAAAAGGCCCAAGACCTGGTCTCCGGAAAGTCCTTTTCTTTATGACCTTGTTCTTGAGGTTGTCGATAAATCCGGGAAGGTCCTGGACCGTGTCCAGAGTTATGCGGGGATGCGGAAAGTCCATATCCAGGGCAACCAGGTCTTTCTGAACAACACGCCCTATTATCTCCGGCTTGTGCTCGACCAGGGCTTTTATCCGGATGGGATCTGGACAGCCCCGAGTGATGCGGCTCTGAAGAGAGATATCGAACTGTCGATGCGGGCCGGTTTCAACGGTGCGCGCCTCCACCAGAAAGTGTTCGAAGAAAGATTCCATTATTGGGCCGACAAACTCGGCTATCTCACCTGGGGAGAGTCCTCGAGCTGGGGCATTGACATCCGGAACGGAGCCGCGGCCAGGAATTTCCTTGTCGAATGGCAGGAGATTGTCATGCGTGACCGGAATCATCCCTCCATCATCGCCTGGACGCCGTTCAATGAAGCCTGGGGCAGGGGAGAGGAGCTCAAACGTCTGCTCATCGACGCCTACCATCTTACACATTACCTGGATCCTACGCGGCCCGTGAATGATTCCAGCGGCGGTTTGCACTTCAAGACTGACCTGTGGACCGAACACACCTACGAGCAGGATCCGGTGAAGTTGAGGGAGCTTCTGGCCCTCACCGAAGAAAAGGAAGTCTGGCGCCGCCTTCCGGAAAGAAGCGGGGAATACAGGGGGCAGCCTTATTTGGTCGATGAGTACGGCGGGATCAAGTGGATTCCCAGCCCGGACCAGAAATACGCTCCGGATTCCTGGGGTTACGGGAAAGATCCGACCACTCTCGAGGAGTTTTACGCGCGTCTCGAGGCATTGACGGATGTGATCCTGAACATGTCTCATGTGTGCGGTTTCTGCTACACGCAGTTGACCGATATCGAGCAGGAACAGAACGGTGTCTACAATTTCGACCGGACCGACAAGTTCGACATGAAAAAGATCCACAGCATATTCAGCAAAGCCCGCAAATGAAGGGGTCGCGTCTTAACATTTGACATTCCGAAAAAGAAGAACAAATTAAGGGGCCACATCTTAACATTTTACAAAAAAAAGGGGCCGGGCCCCTTTTTCTGAGAAGAAGGGATAACAAATGCTGTTGTCATTGCGAGCGGAGCGCGGCAATCTCACGTCTGTGTCATTGCGAGCCTGCGTGGCAATCTCACGTCTGTGTCATTGCGAGCCTGCGTGGCAATCTCATAGGGAAAGATTATTATTACAGCCTCAACCCGCTTCCCCTTGATTTTTTCCGCCAATGAATTATCCTGGATTATCCAAGAATTATTTAACTTAAGGAATAGCGGCTCATGGCGAAATCGCAGATTATTGAAGTTGAAGGCATCGGCCCGATACTTTTTGAACGCAGCAATCGGGCCAAACACTTGATCATTAATGTAAAGCCTTTTACCGGAGTGAGAGTCGCGGTCCCGTATGGTGTGTCCTGGGAAAAAGCAGAGAAAATTGTGTCCAGCAAGACGGGCTGGATAAAGAAACAGCAGGCCAAGATAGAAAAAATCAGGGAGAAATACGGATCCCTGAATTTGGGCAGAATGAATAAGGCTGTAGCCAGAAAGAAGCTCATCAACAGGCTCGATGAACTGGCGGATTGGAATGGATTCACGTACAACAGAGTATTTATCCGGAACCAGAAGACACGCTGGGGGAGTTGCTCAGCTCACAACAATATCAACCTGAACGTAAAACTCGCAATGCTGCCCGATAATTTATTGGACTACGTGATCCTTCATGAGCTTCTCCATACGCGAGTGAAGAACCACAGCCGAGAGTTCTGGGGGGAGATGGACCGGCTTGTCGGAGGTCGCGCCAAAGACCTCGCCAAGCAGTTGAAAGAGTACGGGCTGGGATTATATTAGTAATCTTTTTAAGGGATTGCCACACTTCGCTCGCAATGACACCACAATATTCCTAAAAGATTGCCACGCAAACTCGCAATAATCCCTTCAGTCAGCCTTCTCCTTCCTATGAGATTACCACGTCGCTCTGCTCCTCGTAATGACAATATGAGGAGACTGGCACGCAAACTCGCAATGACACAACAATATTCCTAAAGGATTGCCAAGCAAGCTCGCAATGACATAAGGAGCATCCATTATTTTGCTTCTATCTTTTTTCGAAAAGAAGGTTTCTGACGCGTCCACCGCTCAGTCTGAATCCGGTGATGCGGTTTTCAGAATTCCGGATGAAACGTACCTGCCTGAAGAACCACTGGTTTCCCAGGAACATATCTTTTTTGGTCGGGTTAAGCCTGATGTCGCTGTGGCGCTGGTGCTGGGCCACGAGTTTTCCTTCTTTTACAACAAACGTGTAACTCGTACTGAGCTCATCGCACGCAAATTTTCCCGTATACTCCTCGAGCTGCCGGGCACCCGGGTTCGCGGGCACGAATTTTTCTCCGGTCATGACATTATCCCCGACGACATAGGAGAGGCTTTTGACATCGCCGATGTTGTTCAGATTAAAGATCAATTTTCCGGTCCCGTTTCTGACGGTGAATTCCGTGTCTGAGACAGGAGTCAGTTTGGTCTTGGGGCCGTTGTCACGCTCCTGCGCGACCAGATGATCCTTTTCTTTTATGATTTCCACGATGAGTCCCGGCTCAAAATAATACTTGCCCGCGAACACATCATACCAGGATGTATCTGGTTCGAACTCTTCCTGTTCTGCTTTTTCAGCTTTGGCCTGTTTCTTTTGGATGACATCGGAGAGGTAGATATCAGCCACTTGTCTGGCCATACGCGATGGATTGAACGAGCTCAGGTTGGAGAGAACGACAACCGCGAATCTCTGTTCGGGGAAACGGATGACATGGCTCCTGTAGCCTGCGTCGCCGCCGCTGTGAGAGACGGTTTTCAGTCCTTTATACTCGCCGATCACCAGCCCGAAAGCGTAGCTGATCTGTTTCCCGTTGTTGAGGACTCCCTGCTCGTGCATCTGTTCGATCACATCCTTTCCTCCCACGCGTGCCTTATCCAAATTATTGACCCATTTGACCAGGTCGTCCGCTGTCGTGAACAGGCTGGTGGCCCCGACATTCGCGTAATTCAACCGTCTTTTTCTGAATCCGTTATCCCTTACTGGCGAATACGAATAGGCTCTGTTCTTGACGATTCGTTCATGGTCATCATAAAACTGCGTATCCGTCATGCCGAGCGGCTCAAAGATGTTCTCCTCGGTCCATTCCCGGAATGATTGACCGCTGACACGGGCGGCGATTTCCGCCATCAGAGTAAAACCGAGGTTGCAGTACAGATACCGGTCGCCTGGCTCGAAATTCAGCTCTCTCTGGTTTCTGGCTATTTTCAGAATGTGCTCTGTGGTGATCACATCATCCAGCCTCCAGCCCGCGACGGCCAGGAGCTCCCACTGGTCGCGCAGCCCGCTGATGTGATGTACAAGATGGCGGACAGTGATGGTTCTGCCGAAGTCATGCAGCTCAGGCAAATACTTCCGGATATCATCGTCCAGACTCAATCGGCCTTGATCCGCAAGCATGGCTATGGCAAAGGCCGTGAACTGTTTGGAGACTGACGCCACATGGAAAACCGTCAAAGGAGTGATCGGTATGTCATATTCCAGGTGAGAGCTTCCGTATCCCTTTCTGTAAATGACTTCACCCTTTTTGATCACGGCAAGGGAAGCGCCGGGAGAATCCGGCTTATCCCACTTGGTAAAAAGTTCATCGACCTTTGCAGTCAGGGCGTTACCACCATTTTGGGGAAGGTCTTTTTTGCATGTCGTGCTTGCGGTGAATGCCGCGAGCAGAACAAGAGAAATCAGAATGACCTGAATTTTTTTCATGTCTGTCTCCTCATCAAATTGGGATTGAGGGAAAATTCTTCAGTCCTCAGAATGAATAAAACTGAAGAGCTTTTCAGTTTTGATTTCTAATAGTGAAACTTTTTCGCGGATTGGTCAATTATTATTTATAAAAATCATTGCAAGCGAAGCGAATGACTTTGGGTTCCGCGCGATGTACATAAGGTACCTGGATGAGGATGTGGTCATTGTGGTCACAACAAATGCCCGCCGTGCCGGGAATGTGTGGGATGTCCAGAACGAGATCATTGATCTCGTTTTCAGTGATAAGAGATGATCGTATTCCTTATAACAGGCGCTTCCATCATTAGTGAAAAGATTTACTTCTCGCGGCAGAGAACAGAGCCAAAAACGTTGAATTCCACTTTTTTGGGTTTCTCGGGAACAGGCCCCTGCAATGTGTTCGAGGTCTTATCCACATTGACTCGGATAAAAGCATACCGGTCTTTTCCAAACTCAATCAGAACCGGGACTGGCATTCTGAATCCCTCGGGCACGCCGGACTGCTCCACATCCATAACCAGAAGCAGTTTTCCATCCTTCCCTTGCTCGGTGTGCCATTTGAACGTGTATTTTGGAACATCCGTGCCGTAGACCCACTGGTCGAAAAACCATTTCATGTTCTGCCCCATGTGTTTTTCGACGATCTGCCTGAATCCTTCAGTCGTGGCGTTTTTCCATGTGTAAGTCTGGACGTAATCCTTTATCATTGCGAAGAATCTATCGTCATTTTCTTCTTTGAGATCCCTCATCATCATCCGGAGCATATGGATGACATAGGCGCCCTTCTCGTAGACAAGGATGCTGTAGTCGATCGGGCTTTTCGAGGAGCTCAACCGGGTGCCGAGCCAGATCGGGCCAGCCTCATTCCCCATGGTGAACCTTTTCGGGAGCTTGGGAAACCCGTACCGCACGAAAGCGCGGTTGCCCCGGTTCAGGATATCGTCCTTCCAGTCTTCGACCATCTTGATGAGAAGTTTTTTCTTTTTATCCGCCAGGACCATTTGTGCATACAGGGCGCCGGAATACTCGGCGAAACCCTCGCTGAGCCACTGGTCGTGATAGGTTTCCCATCCCACGACATGCCCCCACCACTGATGAGAGACCTCATGCCCTTTGAATGCCTCGTTGATCCCTGAATAGATTTCGTCCCGGAAAGAGAAATAGCCCAGATGAAGAAATCCCGGGAATCCCTGTCCGTGAGACCAGGGGATCTCGGTGGCGATTATGCCGGAGAACGGATAGGGCGAAAAAAGCTGCTGGAAATAATTCAGACTGTTGAAGACATCGGCGCCGACATTGTGCCGGCGTATATTATCAATCTGGAATCCGCCCGCATAGATATCCACAGGAGGAAGCCCTTCCCGGCTCACTCGATAATGCCTTAAATCTCCGAAGTTGAAACACACAAAGGCCACCGGAATGCTCTGTTCCCATGTGGAGCATTTCTTCCCATCCTCCTCCCATTCCCTGGTCTTTTTTCCCACTGAGACGAGAGTCAGGTTGGGTGGGATGCGGTAGGTCATTTTACTCGTGGACCGCTTCATGTAGCCGTATGACGGGTACCAGCTTGTTGTGTCGCGGAAAGTGTACTGGTTTTCGTAGCCGACCTCTTCGAGCAGCTCCTTCGAACGGTATGTGATGAACAACATCCTCTTTTCGTTTTTTTGAATCGGAACCGGGAGGGCCACCACAAGAACTTCCTGCTTCAGCGGGGGCTCTCCCATCCTGTCTCTGGCGGTCTCATGGACGAAAAAGCAGGGACGGCCCTGGCCGTCTCTCACATCCTCAACATCCACGAGCCTGGAAATGGAGAAAGGAATGGCTGCCACGGATTTTTCAAGGGCCACGCAGTCCAGGATCGCCGTAGCCTGAATGTTTCCGTTCTTCTCGATTGTCAGGTCCACCTCGAAGTGAGGGATATCTATGAGGTCCACTCGTTTGTCAAGGGCCGGCTGGCCTCCTCTGTACTGGTCAGCCAGATGAAAAGAACACCAGATATCGACAATGTCTCTGTAAGATCTCTTGAACTGTTTCAGCGAGACTTCCTCTCTGGAATCGGGGTCGACCTCGAATACGAATTTCCCCTTTGTTCTGGATTCAATATCCGCGAAAAAGTAATCCTTTTCTCCTGAGACAATGTCGCGAAAAACTCTGGAATCGATATTCCTGAAATGCTGCTTCAGGATCCTGTCCCGGCTCTCCTGGCAGAGTTGGCTTTCCTGGGTTCCTTGTCTATCAGATGGAGAATCCACCCCCAGAGCAGCCATGAGCTCTTCCGCCGTCTCATCCGTGAAGCGCAGCACAACACTCTTGAATTCTTCTTCCAG
>CAYGBC010000021.1:0-13894 GCA_964348015.1 uncultured Eubacteriales bacterium
AATTACATGCTCAGCTGGCCGTACGATATTGAGGTCGATGAAGATGAGGATATCTATGTCCTGGATTGGCAGGATGACCGCATCCAAGTCTATGATAAAAACGGTAAGTATATACGGACCGCAGCCCGGAAAGGCAGAGGTCCGGGAGAATTTGAGGCTCCCGCACATATCAGAATCTCAACGGACGGAAAATTGATACTGCTGGGCAGCCGGCACCGACGTTTACAAATCCTGGATCTCGACGGCGAACAGCTCTCCGGATTCATGCTCGAAGGATACTGCAGCGATCTTAAAATCGATGGGATGAATCGCTTGTATTATCATACGACCTCCTACGAAGCAGAGAATGTGATTGGCGCTGTACAAATAATCGAACGAACATTCACAATCCACAGACGTGATCTCAACGGGCAGAACTTGTTCTCGTTCGGCAATTTTCGAGGTAATAAAATCATGTACAGAAAGGTCAGCGCCAAAACCACCTCTTCAGGGAGCTCTCCGCACTCTTACCTGACTGCCTGGACGGTCGACAGGAAAGGAAGGCTTCTCGCGGGATACAGTAAGAACTATCAAATGAGTGTCTTCAATCCGGATGGCCAGCTGGCATTCAAGTTCGGACGGGACTTCGCACCTCTCAAAAACGAAAAATACAAGGAAGGATCCGTTGTCCCGGAATACTGGCCGGCCTTTTACAGAAGACTGTACATCGATGAAGAGGGAAATCTCTGGCTCAGACAATATGTGCCGGAGGAGGAAGGAGGCTATAAGTACGACATATTCTCACCTGAAGGAATCTATTTGAAACAGGTGGTTTCTCCCCATCCTATCACTAAGATCAAAAACGGAAAATTCTATTGTATCGTGAGGACCGAAGAAGATTACCGAATAGTCAAGCGGTTTCGACTCGCTTCAGAAGAAAAGTAACCTTTTCTTCTCTATTCAGGCCACATGTGAATATTCTGGATATCATCCGTAAACAATTTCATCCTCCATTTCGTATAGTTAAGTGAGGATTCCTCTATTATCCAAATGACATATTTTTTTTTAAAATCCAAAGGAGGAGTCGAATAGAAAGGAGGTCTACATGAAATCCATCAAAACCTTTAAAATCCTGTTTATTGCAGCTCTCCTGCTTCTGCCGACCCTGACTTTTGCTAAATCTCAGGTCAAGGCCAGCACGATCATCGAACAGATCAACGCAGGAAAAGTTGTCCAGTACAAAGACGCGGAAATCGTCGGGGACTTGAACTTCACGTCGATCAAGGAGACAACGGTTGATGAAAAATCCCAGAGGAACAGAAACCGGAATAAAGGCTCAACGCTGACTTACTGGTCCCATGTGAAGTCTCCCGTATCCTTCATCAATTGTGTTTTCAAGGGAGACGTTCTCGCCTATGTCCATGATGAAGACAAGAATGAAACGCACAACGCCCTCTTTTACAAGGATGTGAATTTTCAGGGCTGCGATTTCCAGGGCAAATCTGCATTCAAGTATGTCGAATTCAAAGCGAAGGCCAACTTCAAAAACACCAAGTACAGCCACGAAGCCCTGTTCAAATACACGGAATTCTCGACGGATGTCAGCTTCTCAAACTCCTACTTCAACAAAGACGCCAATTTCAAGTACACGGAATTCCCTGAATATGTCAGCTTTGATAAAACCACTTTCCGCCGCCTCGCCAATTTTAAATACACAGAATTTCCTGAAGGAGTTTCGTTTGAAGATACTCAATTCAAAGGAGATGTGAATTTCAAATACACGAAATTCTCTGAGCCTGTGAATTTCGACGGGACGGTTTTCGACGGCGATGTGGACTTCAAATACACAAAGGTCGAAGGGGAATCGTTCACAAAGTATCTGTTGAAGAGAAAAGACAAGTCATAAAAGAAGAGGCGTTCTCTACAATTTCTCTTTGAGATACCTGGTCAGCAGTTCGTACAGGTGGAGGATTGTTTTTTCGCCCTCATAAATCCCGTGCCAAGGAAAGATCCTGGTTATTCGGCGCGTGTCCGCCCAGGAAACATCCCCGGCTACTCGGATAGGCCAATTTTTCTCAGGACTTCCTGAAATCTCGAGTCTGGTCTCACTCTGGCAAACACAGGGTCGACCTTGACGAGCCGAAGCCAGGTGTCATACTCCTCATAAGCCTTTTCTAACATCTGAAAACCCATTTCATCTTCTTCAAGCACAAAATACAGCATGGCTAATGAAGTCGGGGAAATATACATCTCTTGAGATTTTTCGAGCAGCTCATCCAGGACTTCCCGGGTCTTCTCCTCCCTCCCTAATTTCGCGTACGCCACTCCAATCCAGGCACTCGTGCGCATACCCCAGCCCTTGGCATTCTCCTTTTCGATCAGAAACTCTTGAAGAGCTTCCTCATAGCGTCCGTTCTCCAGATGGATATTTCCTATGTAGAGATGGGCATTGCTGAAGTTTGGTTCCATCTCGAGCGTCTTCTCCAGCGCCTCCATGGCTTCCTCATAACGTCCAGCACGGTAGAGAACCTGCCCCACATTCCTGTTGATCACAAGAGAACGGGGGTCAAGTTCCTGGGCGCGCCTGATCTCTCTTATGGCCTCATCGAACCGTCCCATACACATCAAGTCATACCCATACCAGTGGTGAGCCGTGGCAAAATTCGGATCAAACTCTATGGCCAGCAGGTATTCCCTTTCAGAAGCGGCCCAATTGTATTCAAAACGCCTCTTGATTTGAGCGAGTGTCGTATGGGCCTCGGCGAGCATTTCATCGAGCTCGATAGCTTTGTTGGCCAGCTCTCTCACTCTCGGATAGGCATCCTTGGGCCTGTAATTCCCGTATTCCGGGAGAAGGAGATACGTGTTTGCCAGGCCGGCATAAGCTTTCGCATAATCGGGATCGATCCGAATGGCCTCTTCGAAATACGGGATCGCCCTCTCCAGGTCTGCTAAAGTCCTTTTGTTCCAAAAATATTGACCCCGGGAAAAAGCTGTAAAAGCAGCAGGATTCTCGGTATATCGCACTCGAATGCGCGCGCGTTCCTCTGCGGTCAGTCTCAAACGCAGATTATCCACGATCGAATTCGTTATCTCCTCTTGAACATCAAAAATTTCTGAAATCTGACTCGTGTACTGCTTACCCCAGATGCGTCCTCTATCCCGGACTCTCATCAGCTCGACACTGATAGACAGCTCGTCGCGTCGTCTGCTCATCTGGCTGACAAGGACCGCATCCACTCCGAGTTCCCTCCCGGCATCCTGAGGATCATATTCTGTCCCTTTGTAGCGGAACACCGAGCTTCTCGCGATCACTTTTTTCAGGCTGGGAATTTGAGTCAGCTTTCCGATGATGCTCTCGGTTATCCCGTCGCTGAGATATTCTGTATTTGGGTCAGCACCCGCAATCTCGAAGGGCAGCACTGCGATTGAATCTATAACTCCTCCGCTTGGGAACAATAACAAGATTCCTGCAACAATCAGGGCAATTGCCACGAGGGTCGAAATGGCATAAAGAAGGCTTTTTTTATTAGGCTTTCTTGATGGCTTTCTCAGAACTCCTTTTTTCCCGGGAATTTCCATCTCGGCCGTTGAGATCTCCTCCTCGACATGCGTCAGCTCCGAAAGAAGCTGTTTTGTATCTTGATACCTTTGGTCCCTGTCCTTTTCCATGCATCTGAGGATAACTTCACTGAGCTCTTCCGGGATCTTGGGATCGATCTCCCGCGGATCTGGAGGCGGCTCTGTCTTGTGCTTCAGGGCAGTGCTTAAGGGTGTACTTCCTTTGAAAGCCGGCCGGCCGGTCACCATCTCATACAGGATGACTCCGAGGGCATAAATATCTGCGCGCTCGTCCGCTTTTTTCCCGTCCACCTGCTCAGGGGACATGTATTCTGGAGTCCCGACGACTCCCTTGGGACCGGTGAGGCCTTCTGCTTTGAGTAAACGTGCCACTCCAAAATCCATGATCCGCGCATTCCCTTCTCTGTCCACCATGACATTCTGAGGTTTCAAATCCCGGTGAATAACTCCCAGTCTGTGAGCTTCGGTCAGTCCTTCACAGATTTGTTTAGCTATGGATATGGATTTACCCGAAGATAAATGGCCGGCCATTTTAATGAACCTTTTCAGGTTCTCGCCTGAGACGAACTCCATCGTGATGAAATATTTCTCATCCGCTTCGTTGAGGTCATACATCTGGCAGACATTCTTATGGACGATCTTTCGGGCCAATCTCAGTTCGTTGCGAAAGCGCTCGATGGTCTTCTCATCAGAGCCTATATCCGGATTCAGGAGTTTTAAGGCAATTTCTTCTTGAACTTTCTTATCGTAGACCTTGTAGACCGTGCCCATGCCCCCTCGCCCAAGTTCTTCGACGAACTCATACCTGTCCGCAAATATCGTCCCCCTAGAAAATTCCTTATAGGATTTGTCGATGGTTCGAGTGGGAGTGGAAGAGATTTCTTCAGATGACGGGAGGCGTGCGGCGCAGGTATTACAGAATCTGGAATCAGGAGGATTTTCAGTCTGACAATTGGGGCATTTCATGAACGAATACCTCTGGAAAATGCAAAAAAAGAATAGCAGTTAAAAAAGAAAGAGTCAAACACATTGGGGAACGTCCCCATTAATCCATTAATTAATTTTTTTGGCTTTTTGGGATTGGCCGCGCTGGGTGAGAATCAATCCTGTTACGCGCCCTTCACTGTCTTTCTCGAAACGGATCACGATATACGGATCTTCGGAGAAAAACACCGTCAAACCCTGGGCGTAGAATTTTGTCGGGGCCTGTCCCGTCGGTGTGATGACCAAATAATAATCTTCATGCGCCACATCCAGGATATAATCGGGATTGATCTCGTACCGGCCCACATACTGCGGATAGACGGAAGAATCCAGCCTGTAGAGGGTTTTCGCCTCAGGCCGGAAATGGGGCCACTCATAGACTGCGGAAATCCCGCGCAAAATCTCATCAATCAGGTAGGCGCCATTGTCGCTGTTCGTCATGATGACGGCTCCCTCCCCCCTGACTGGATAACCAACCATAAAACACGAGTAACCCGTGTTATCTCCGTGCATATGGAAAAAAAGGTCATCGCCTTCACTTTCTATATTAACGCCAAGCCCCTGAATCCCCTTGTGAGGAGTCAGCATCGCCTGCGCTAAAGACGCCGAGACGATCTTCTGGGATTCTCCCCGAGCGGCCTTCATGACCTCAATGACAAAGAGAGCCATATCCGACGGAGTGGACCAGAGTCCGGAAACGGATGCGACAGGATACTGGATCCACTTCCCTTCAACCGGATCTCCTCCCTGCAGATGGCCTGTAACAGCCTTCTCCTTTAAAAGAAAGGGCAACGGGGAAGCAAACGTACTGTTGTTCATTCCAAGAGGCCTGAATAAGGCTTCATCCACGATCTCAGGAAAGTCTTTTTTTTCAAGGTTAACCAGCAACTTCTGAAGGGCAGCAACGCCTCCTTCCAAATCTAACAGGGCTGTGTTCACATCGGCTTCCAGGTCCAGCTGGCCCTTTTCCACAAAATAGACAGCCGTCAGCACAGTCACAGACTGACTGAGGGCCCCAGCTTGAAACAGAGACTCGGCAGTCACAGGCTCATTGAGCCCAAATTCTTTGAATCCGTAGGCGCTGGCCCAATCAATCTGATTCTTATAGATCACAGCAACACTGACTCCTGGAACTTTATAGAACTGCATGCGTTCGCTGATCTCGACCCTTTCCGGCTCCATACCCCTGAAGTAGACGGCTTTGAGCAATCCGTTTTCCACGGATTTCATTCTCTGGTGCGTGCGGGATTTCGGTGTTTCGCAGGCAGTCAAAATCAAGAAGACAAGAATAACCGCTGCAGCAAAGACAAAACGAAAAATCAGGCGGAGATGACGACTATGAAAGGCCATTTTATTCAGCAGAAGTCTCAATTATGTTTATACCAGAGAGTGATTTTCCTGTCAAAAATGGGCTTGTTTTTCTCCTCTGCAAGAATTCTGGAACGATCGGTCTAAAACACAATTTTGACACCCAGTAAGAGCTGTGCTAAATACTTAACTGGAGGAAAAGTGATTATCCAAATATATAACTGCGAGTCATAGAATCGATAAAAAGTCCACGATGGAAGGACACCGGATGAAGAGGGAACGGAAATGGCACCGCTTCTTTATCCTCTTTCTGATCCTCGCGGCTTCGGCCTGTAAAACCTTAGAAGTCTCCCGCCCGATCGCACCGACTCCTGCGAAAGAATTGAAGCACCTGGGATACACCATCCAGGTCGGGGCGTTCTCTCTGGTGGATAACGCCATCAGGCTTACCCAATCCTTGAATAAAAAAGGATTGAAGGCCTATTATTTTGCGCATCCCTCCGGGCTCTACAAAGTCCGATTTGGCGACTTCAGATCCAGAAAGTCCGCAGAAAAAAAGGCTAAAAGCCTGAAAAAAGCAGGAACCATCGATGAGTACTACATCGTCGCTCCTGAAGAGTATGCGGTTGCCAAAAGAAAAAAGTACGGAAAGCAGTATCTCCGGGATGAAATCGTGTCTACCGCAAGAAGGTTCATCGGAACCCCTTATGCCTGGGGAGGTTCTTCTAAACAGGAGGGATTCGACTGCAGCGGCCTGACCATGACAGTCTACAAGCTGAATGGTCTGAATTTGCCCCATTCCTCTCGACAGCAGTACAAAATCGGGGCTCCGGTGAGAAAGAGCAACCTAAAGAAGGGCGACCTGGTGTTCTTCGCCACATCCAGGGGCAGAAAGGTCTCTCATGTGGGAATCTACACTGGAAACAATCAATTCATCCACGCACCGAGTTACAGCAAGCGCGTCCGCACAGAGTCTCTTTCCAACAGTTATTTCAGAAAGAACTATGTCGGCGCCCGCACCTATTTGAAGTAAAAAGCGAAAGGGGGCGCATCTCAACTTTCGACATTTCAGAAAATCTCGGTATAAAATTGGGGACTTTCCCCAATTTTCTTATTCAACATTCGATTTTTCAGAAAATCGAGGAAGGCTCCTCATTCTATCATGCTATCTTTCTGAAACTTTATTCTGTGTTTAACGTTATATTAAAATGAACACGCTGCACTCGTTCATATGGATAAAATTATAATTTATATCCGGTAGTATTGATTCGTGTTTAGGCTCAAACCGTAAAGGAGGAAATCCATGATACGAAAAAAATTGCTTTTTGCAGTATTCTGCCTCTTTTTTGTCCAGGTTGTGCTCGCCCAGGCTCCGGGTGAGATCAGCTACAAGGATGAATCGGTCATGCCCACCGGAAAAAAAGGAGAACGCATCCGCTCCCTGATCGCCACCATAAATTCTAACGACCCAGCCCAAATCCGCCGCTTTGTCGAAGACGCATTAACTGAAAAATTTCAAAAAATCGCGCCGATGGAAGAACACATCAATGTGGTCCTCGACTTTTTCCGCACGACGGGAGGAGTCGATTTTCACAGCATCCGCACCTACGTCCCTGAGCGCAAGGAAGAGACTGTCGTCATCCTCAAAGATCGTCTCTTTGAAAGCTGGAAGGCCTTCGTCATCAGGTTCGACGGATCAGAGAACTTCCTGATCGCTGGCCTCCAATTCGCCGTGGCGCGCACACCCTCGAATGTGAAGGAACCTCAACTCTCGGAAAAACAGTTCATCCAGACAGTCAAAGACCTGCTTCCCCGGTTATGCGAGAAGGATGTGTTTTCAGGGACACTGCTCATTGCTAAGGGCGACAGAGTACTTTTTGAATACGCCTGCGGAGAAGCCAGCAAACGCTTCCACGTCCCTAACAACATCGAGACGAAGCTCAACCTGGGATCGATGAACAAGATGTTCACGGCCACAGCGATCGCCCAGCTTGTCGAGAAGGGCCTGCTCTCTTACCAGGATCCGATCAGCATGTATGTGGATGAATCCTGGCTCCCTGAAGAGATGACATCCAAGATCACGATCCACCACCTGCTGACGCATTCATCAGGACTGGGCAGCTACTTCAACAAAACCTTCATGACCAGCTCGCGCGCTCTCTACCGTAAACTGGACGATTACAAGCCGCTGGTTAAAGATGAAAAGCTGGCCTTCGAGCCCGGAAAACGTTTCAGGTACAGCAATACCGGGATGTTCCTCCTCGGTGTTGTGATCGAAAGTGTCACTGGTCAGAGCTATTTCGACTACATCCGAGAAAACATATATAAACCCGCCGGAATGACAAACTCCGGCTGCTACGAGATGGATTATCCTGTGGAGAACCTGGCGATCGGCTACAGTCCCGACCGGAATAGCCCGTACGGCTGGCAGAACAACTTTTTCAAGCATGTTATTAAAGGGGGGCCTGCGGGAGGCGGATTTTCAACGGTCCGCGACCTCCACCGATTCGCTCTCGCCCTCCAAGGAGGAAAGCTTGTTTCTGCTGACTCTCTAAAAATCCTCTGGAAAGACCATATAGGCGCAAATTACGGCTACGGATTCCAGGTGGCGGAGGGACCGACAGGAAAGGTTGTGGGCCACGGCGGTGGATTCTCCGGCATAAACGGAAACCTGGATATCTTTCTTGATAAAGGATATATCGTCGCCGTCCTCTCCAACTACGACCGGGGGGCCAGCCCGGTAGCTGATAAAATCAACCAGCTTTTGGCCAGAGTGAAATAGTGAGTCAAGAGATCAAAAGAGCAGTATAAGTTAAAACTCAAAATATAAAACTAGCGAATAAAAACTAGAAAAATTCCCCACTGTGAGCGAGGGGTCTCGAATCCCCAACCTCTAGATCCACAGTCCAGTACTCCGATAGAGAAAAATAAAAATATATTATTAATTTTTAAGCCCCATTACCCTCTTTTCAGCATCCTCAACTGTAGTGCCAAGAATCCAACCATATTTTATTTTTATTTCATCATCTTCAAATTTGCCATACTTAACATATTTCCAACGCCCTAAATATCCTTTTGTATCGATAATGTAAACAAATTTATATTTCCCTATCCTGTCCATCGTATTAAAAAGATCATGCCAAGTGAGGCTGTATTTATTACGGAATATGTATCGCCAATCATCATAAGCATCATCTGGATTTCTCAACACAAACGTATAATCATCATTAATCTGCCACCACTCCTCGGCCTTTGCCTGCATGAACTTTTCTCTCTTTCCTTTCTGATCTTCCTCTTGAAATGCTCCTAAAAAACATACAAGTAAGAAAATCAAAATGAATAGAACCATTTTTTGCTTTGTCACCATCTTATTACTCCTTTTTGCCTCTATTTAATTTAGTCGAGGTTATATGCCATAGTCAGTAATATACAGAAAATTCTTTGTTAACAATCAGATATTAGAGAACTGGTTATTTCAAGCTTGTTGATTCATGGGAAATTACCAGGTGGGATATTTGAGATAATTACTTACTCTTCAGTCCATCCAGTCTCTTCCTGGCGTCCTCGATATCAGCAATACCAGGGTCAGCGTTTTTCCAGAGCTCAATAAACTTCTCGTACTGGTCGATAGCTTTTCCACCCCAGCCTTTCTGCTCGTATAACTTGGCCAGCCTGTAATGATAAAGAGGATGAATGAGATACCTCGCCTCAGTGTCAGGATCGAATGTGATCAACCGCTCATACTCGGCAATGGCTTTGTCTAAATCTCCCTTCTGTTGATATGTCCGGGCCAAGACATCTTTTAATGGCGGAATATTATAACCTATCACATCCATAACATACTGAAGAGCCGGAGGTACAGATTGCGCGAGTGAAGTCTCATCCAAAACGGCCAGAGTCTTATCGAAGTTTCCTTCAGCGAGTCCAATCTCTGCTTCAAGAATACGTAAAGAAAGAGTTGTCCTTTCTCTCTGAGAAAAGATCAAAAAAATCTGCTTTCTCGCCTCAGTCAATTGCCTCTTTGCTGAATCCAGCTTCTTATCTTTTAAGTCGATCAATCCAGAAAGCAAGTGGGATCTCGCTTTATAAACAGGTGTGAGTGCGGGCTGTATTTTTTCAGCCACACCGACCCACCCCTCATTATTTTCCCTGGCAAGCCCATATTCCTCTCTATCTATGTGAATAATCGTTTTGGTCAACATCATCGAAGCTTTAGCTTCGTCGCTTCCTGTTCCTTGCGCTATCTCTTCTGCTCTCCATAACTCGTCAAAAGCCTTTTCAGTGCGGCCAAGCCAATGAAGATAAAATCCTTTAAATAAAAATCCAAACACTCTATTCCCCGGCGAAATGGCCATCTCGATCGATTGATCAAACCATCTCAGGGCTTCAGCCGGATCTTCCTTGAGGGCATACATGTATCCGAGCTTGAAATAGGAAATCGCGAATTCAGGTTTTATTCTGACCGCCTCTTTATAGTGTGAAATCGCTTCATCCAGCCTGCCCATGCGAAAATACGCGTCAGCCATCGAATCGTGCGGATTCGCATCATCCGGATTGAGAGCCAGGTACGCCTTGAAATGCTCGACGGCCTTCACATAATCCCCCTGCGAAAGGTAGTTATAGCCAAGATCATTATGGGATTCTCCAAACTCAGGGTCCAATTCCAACACTTTGAGATGATTTTCGATCGCTCCTTTAAAATTCCCAGCCCTCCTGAAGAAAATGGCAAGAAAAAAATAAGCCATCTTCTCTCTTGGGTATTTCTCGGTGATCTGTTTAAGGATATTGCCTGCTTTTCCGATATCTTGCTCTACATACTGAGCATAACGTGATTCTATAAACAATCTCTCTTTATCGGTCGCTTTCTGGGAATGAGATTTGGCTTTTTCGATGGCCCTATCCCTCGCTTCTGTACTGGCTAACGAGTCATACGCACTCGAAAGGTAGAGATAGGCTGTCGCAAAGTTCGGGTCGATCTCAACCGCCTTCTCGAAATCCTGTCGAGCGTCCTCATAATAGAATCTTTGAAAATTCTCAACTCCGCTCATAAAATACTTATACGCTTCCATCGAGCTTGTCGTGACATCAGCCACCTCAATTTCCTGAGGCTCTATTTCCGGCTTGGCTGCGGCAATCCACTCAAAAATTTCATCGCTCAATTCATCGATCTGCGTTTTCAGGATGCTGTCCGGCCCTTCTCCTCTTGAACCCGCGCTTTTGAGGAGTTTCTTGTTCTCGACATCCAGGACCTTTACATCAGTCGCGTACATGTTGCCCATTTTGACAAAACTCCCCAGGATAATCGTTTCTATCCCTTCCATACGGCACAGCCGAAAACCCAGATCCCTGTCGATATCCTCCATATCCTTCTTCCCTATCTGAGCGAGCAGGTCATTCATCCTCTCCCATGTCATCACGTACAGCCCACCTGTTTGTTCGAGGCTGGTGATAAGGAGATTGGGGATAGCTTTTTGCAGGTAATCGTATGCTGCATCACCGGTCTGGTTCTCAAAGCTGACCACTGCGATTGAATTTTCGATCTTTGGGGCTGCGGCTGGCTCTCTCTCTGGCAGAACTTGCAATGTAACCACCACGGCTATCACGAGCGCAACAACAACGACAGCGGGAATAAACAGCCTCCTCAAACTGAACGAGACAGTGATCTCTTTTGAAGTAATTGGCTTTCTTTTAGGTTCCATGCGCTCTGTCGTGGGGATTCTCCTCTCTATCATTTCCAGCTCTGTCCGGACTTCTCCTGCACTCTGGGGCCGGTTCTCCTTGTCCTTTTCCATGCACTTCAGGATCAGGCCGTTGAGATCATCAGGTATGTGAGAATTCAATTCTCTGGGATCCTGGGGTGTCTCGCTCTTATGCTTGACACCAATGGTGAAGGGTGTGTCGCCTTCAAAAGGCACCCGTCCCGTGACCATCTCATACAGGATGACGCCGAGCGAATAGATGTCCGAACGCTGGTCGATCTCCTTTCCTTCGACCTGCTCGGGCGACATGTATTCCGGTGTCCCGACCATCACTCCGGCGGCTGTGATCGCTTTCCCCCCGACAGATCGGGCAATCCCGAAGTCCATGATTCGGGCAATCCCGCTCCTGTCGATCATGACGTTCTGTGGCTTGAGGTCGCGGTGTACGACTCCGATCTTGTGCGCTTCGGTCAATCCCTCGCATATCTGCTTGGCGATATTCACTGCGGTCCCGATGCCCAGCTGGCCTGACATCCGGACCATGCTCCTCAGGTCTTCTCCAGGGACATACTCCATCGTGATGTAATGAATGCCTTTTTCTTCGTTGAGGTCGAACATCTGGCATACGTTTTTATGCCTGATCTTTCGGGCGAATTTCAATTCGTTACTGAAACGTTCTATGGTTTTTTTGTCGGATGCGATCTCGGGCTTGAGGAGTTTGAGGGCGACTTTTTCCTTGACCTTTGTGTCCATCACCTTGTAGACACGTCCCATGCCGCCCCGGCCCAGTTCTTCGATTATCTGGTACCGGCCGGCAAAGTTCGAACCTGTGGTCAGCTCTTCCTGGGGAGTTTCGAGAGTTTTGGTGAGAGAGGCTGCGGCATCTTCTGAGGGAATGATTTGCGTTCCACACTCTCCGCAGAACCTCTGGGTGTCGGGATTATCGGCCTGACATTTCGGGCATTTCATGCGTCACTTCCGCGTCACAATCGGCAAAAGAATATCAATTCAACAAAAAAGAGTCAAATACAATGAATTGATTATCATTGAGAGGAGCGAGGTGACGTGGCAATCTCACAGGGAATAGTGGCTATTTTATTACTCGTCATTGCAAGCGCAGGGTAGTAATCTCGTAAATCAATTGTCATTGCGAAAGAAGCACGGCAATCTTACCTTCGTGTCATTGCGAGTGAAGCGTGGCAATCTTATGAAATAAATGTGTCATTGCGAGGAGCGTGGTAATCTTACCTTCGTGTCATTACGAGCGAAGCGTGGTAATCTCATACAGAAAATACGAATTTATTTTTCTTACGAGATCGCCAAGCCTGTTCCGAGCAAAGCGAAGGAATCCCCTAAAACCTCGCAATGACATAAGGAGGAAATTGCTGCGTTTCAGTCGCAATGACAGAGAAATAAAAAAAGGGCAGGACACTCTTAAATCAAGTGTCCTGCCCTCTTTTTTATTCGTTAAAAGATTCGCGCGCTTCTCTTTAATGGATAATATAAGGAGCCGACTCAAGCTTATCGATCTTTACTGTCCAATACTTCTTGTCTTTATCCTTATCTTTATCATCAATATTAAAGTGGACTGTGACAGTGAAAGTAATCGCATAGGTTTTTCCCTTGTGTTCAGGAAGCTCGTATTTCCACTGTTTGACTGCATTCACTACGGCTTCATTCAGAAGCTCGTGCGCGCCCTTTATGACCTCAACTTTAACAACGTTTCCTTTTTCGTCTGTGGTTCCCTCCACAACAACTTCGCCATAAATGCCCTTTTTCTCAGCTTCTTCCGGAAATTCAGGTTTCACTTTTAAGGCAAGTTTGGGTTTCACTTGAATGGAGACTTTCTTATGTTCATCAAATTTAGCATCATATTTGAGAGCAATACAGATTTCCGGGATTGAATCCACATCCAATTTTTTACCCAATTTCAGTTTCATATACTTGAGTTCCAGTTTTTCAGCCAATTTCAGCTGGACATCTTTCACCTTCTTCCTGATCTTCTCTTTCTCTTCCTCTGTGAGTGTTTTTTCCTGCGCTAATGCTGACTCGATATCCACATCGATATGAATTTTCTTTGCATCCGCTTTAATATCAGACATCGTGAGCTTCAGTTCTTTCAATGTCTTCCTCAATTCCTCATTCAGTTCAGTAGAAAGGCATACACCTTTCACAAGTATCAACTTGTGGCCATCTTTTGACACTTTCACATCCACTTTAACAGGGAATAATTCGAAATTAATCGCGCTTAATTTTGCCTTCAATTCTATCAGCTTCTTTTCAATTTCTTCTTTCTCCTGTTCTGGAAGAATTTTGACATACACAGTTTCATGTTTCTTTTT
>CAYGBC010000022.1:0-47794 GCA_964348015.1 uncultured Eubacteriales bacterium
AAATTTCCATAGTATTATTAGTCTAAGCTGGAAAAAGGAGGAAATTCGCATGAGAAAATTACTGCCATTCAACATTTATTTCATCTGTTTTCTTCTTGTCTTTTCCGCGGCTCTTTACGCGCAAAAAATAGAAACTGTCGACGGTGTTCGTGTTGTCCACAATGAGAAGGAGGAGAAATGGGGAAAAAAGGTTCCGATTACTCTGGAATTCATCCGGAATATCGGCGAATTGGAAACAGAAGACGAAAATGTGGCCTTCCATATTCCTTCGGACATTGCGATGGATGATCAAGGCAACATCTATATTCTGGATGCGGGAAACCACCGGATCCAGAAATTCAGGACCGACGGAAAATATGTCATAACCATTGGAAGAAGAGGGCAGGGACCTGGAGAATTCTATTTACCCCTCTCTCTGGACCTCGATTCCAACGGATACCTGTATGTCTCAGACCCACAGAATCAGAGAATTCAGATCCTGACACCGGAGGGCGAAGAGCACAAAACCCTCTCTTTTCATGAAACTCCCGCCGGAACCATCAGGCTTACCAAATCAGGAGATCTGGTCATGGGGAAGGGCGGAATCGTTTTTGCTTTTGGCCCTGGAGGGTCCCGAGAACCAGAAAAATTGATGAAGTTGCTCGACCCGGAAGGCAACATTCTGGCAGAATTTGGCGAGCCTATCATCTATAAAGATTCGTTTGTCAACAGGATGGGCAACAATTTCCGTTTTGCCCTCGATAAAGAAGACAATGTTTACGTTTCCTTCGAGTATCAGAACCGGATAGAAAAATACTCTCCTCAAGGAGAATTGCTCTGGAGAGCGGATAGAAAGTTGAACTACAGAACAGACCTTTCTAAAGCCAAAGCCCAGGTTACAAGAAGTGGAGGGAATGTGCAGGTCCGGGCACCGCAGATGAACAGGAGTTCCCTGGGTATAGCCGTGGATGACGAGGCCAGAGTCTGGGTGGTCACTTTTAACAGGCAGTTGAAAGAAGAAGAACAGGTGCAGACCAGTATCGAGACGGCCAATGTCGGCGGACAGCGCAGTATGTCCATGTCTTTTGAGGGAGCCACTGAAACCAGGGAGACCGACGCGTTCAAACTGGAGATCTACGATAAAGACGGGATTTTACTCGGTTCTATCCCTTTGACTCATTTCGTGGATGACATCCGGATAATTAAAGACAGAGTATTTCTTCTCGACAAAAGGCGGGGCGCCCAGTATTACGAGTACAAAATTATCGAATAAAATATCTATTATTTCTGCTCACACCGCTGAATGAGGTCATCGAGTTTTTTCTTTTCCGCACCAGACAATCTCTGGTAATGACCTTGTTTGTACCTCTGGAAATACTCCAGAGCTTTGGTTTTGTTGCCTTTTGCCAGATAGGATAGGCCGAGGTTATAAAGCGGGAAAGCGAAGTCGGGCTTAAGCTGTACGGCTTTTTCCCAGCAGTAGATCGCGCCGTCCAGGTCTCCGGCCTGGCCGTAAGCACTCCCCAGTCCATTGTACGCTGAGGCATAATCCGGGTCGAGCTCGATCGCCTTCTTGAAATTCTGGAGAGCATTCCGGTAATCGCTCGGATTCTTGAGTTTATTGAACCTGGAGAGATACAGGGAGCCGAGGTTGTTGAACACTATCGAATAATTGCTGTCCAGTGAGAGCGCTTTCTGATAGGCCCCCAGCGCATTCTCGTAATCTCCTTTGCTCCAGTAGGCCACACCGAGATAATTCCAGGTCTCCGGGTCATAATCGATCAGGGCCAATCCCTGTCCGAGGATCTCGATCGCCGCGTCATACTGTCCCACCTCCACGAGAAGAATTCCGTACGTGCTGATGATCTTGTAGCTTGAAGGATTATGCTCCAGACCGTCTCTGAGGACATCGACGGCTTCTCTGAATCTCCTCTGTTCCTTCAGGACAGTTGCGAGGTAGGAATAGGCATGGTCAAAATCCTTTCGTTCCGCGATAATATCTTTGAAGAGCTGGATGGATTCATCGATTCGCCCGTGGTGATAAACTCCCATCGCATGAGTCAGGCGGCTCTGGTAGGGGAGGAGGGTTTTCAGGTCATCTTGTGCTGTAAAATTTTTCTTTCGTGTGGCCTGAATGCTGGATACATACCCCAGGCTTCCCAGTTTTTCGAGGGTCTCTCTGTCAATGCGTTGGTGACTTGAGGCTTTATCCGCAAAGGATTGTTCCTCTATTGTTTTTTCCAGTTTCGATCTGAGTCGATCCAGGTTTTCTTGTGATGCAAGATTTTCAGATTCGTGCAAATCTTTCTCCAGGTTATAGAACTCAGGGATAGGGGAGTCGATGAATTTCCGGCCATCCTCTATATACCCTCTCAGTGGAGCCCAGCCCCGGCTGTAGTAAGGATACAGGGATTCGAAATAAATCGTTCTCCGCGGCAGTCTTCTTCCTCTAAGGACAGGAGAAAGAGAAACACCCTGGAGGAAGGAAGGCTTTTCGACCTCCAGCATATCGCAGACCGTGGGGAAGATATCGATATGAGAAACTTCCTGGTCCGTGCTTCCCGGTTTCATTCCAGGGGAGGAAATGATCAACGGAATCCATATGGTGGCGTTGTAGGCAAAATACCCGTGGGTCGCTTCTCCGTGCTCTCCCAGAGCCTCGCCGTGGTCTGCCGTAAATATTGTCAGCGTGCTATTGTCTAAATTATTTCTGTCCAGATAATCGAATAACCTGCCCAAAGAAGAATCAACGTAAGCGACCTCGCCGTCGTAGAGATCGTCTTTGTACTGAGTTTTGAAAGGTTCGGGCGGGTCATAGCGCTGGTGGGGATCGAACAGATGAATCCAGAGAAACCAGGGAATGTCCCGGCCGTCTAGCCAGTCCATGGCTCTATCGATCACGATCTCGGCTTTTCTCTCCACATACGCAAAGACCTGGGAGCTCCCGCTTCCGTAATTGTCGTCATACACATCGAAACCCTGTGTCAGGCCAAATCTTGAATCGAGCGGAAACGCCCCGACAAATGCTCCTGTGGAATAGCCGTAAGTCTTCAAATGCTCAGCTAGAGTTAAAAACTCTTCACTGACGATAAAGTTCGAGTTGTCGTGGACTCCATGGTAAAGGGGGGTTGTTCCCAGGAGAATATTCGTATGAGAAGGGAGAGTTGTGGGCGTATGAGCGAAGGCCCGGGTGAAGACGACTCCTTTCTCTGCAAGGCTGTCGATATGTGCAGTCTTGAGGTATTGGCTGCTGTAACAGCTCAACCTGTCTGGGCGAAGGGTGTCGATCGTAATGAGCAAGACGTTATTTCCCGGACTCTTTGGGACCGCTTTCGAAGAGGAAGGAAGGAATGATAATAAGATGATGAGGAATAGACTGACGGCTCCTGTAAAAGAAATTCTTTTTATTTCACTCATCTTTTGCGTTCAGTCTCTGTTTTCTCTCCGATAAAGCTCGATAAAAGCAAACTCGCGTTACTATTTAATTCTAACACCCGAGGAGTCAAGAAAAAAGCCCCTTCCGCCGTCCTGGCGGAAGGGGCTTTGAGATTCAATTTGTGCAGTTTTCAGCTTAGAACATGAACTGTACACCCACCCTGAAGATTCTGGGATTGAGAATCCTCAGATCCTGACCGAAGTTGGGAGAAGTGATGCGCATCTCTTGCTTAAGAGCATGAGCGGAGTTGGTGATGTTAAAAGCATCTACCGCAATGATCACTCTGGAATCTTCGGAAATTGTAAAGACTTTCTCCAATCTGAAGTTGAGTGTCCAGAAGGAAGGCAGCCTGTCATTTCCGAATTTTGCTGTACCCTCTTCGCTCCCGTAGAGTTCGATCCAGTCGATACCTGGCGCAAGGACAAGAACATTATTGGGTTTGACGTATCCTTCACGGGCATAAAAAACACCGCTGAAGTTGATTCCGAGTGGGAACTGGTACAATCCGGAGAGTTTAAACTGCCATCTGGAATTGACATAGATATCCCGAACGCCGGAACCTGCGCTCTCGTAGGCAACGACTCCTTCGTCAAAATACTCCTGATTATTCAGCCCCATAATCATGTCAGTGCCCTGGATATTGTCGATGATCCCGAGGTATTCGCCTTTGTAGTGTCTCTTCCAATCCGACCATGTGACTGAACCGTTCATCATCCACTTTCTGGAGAGCCTCTTTGTCCACACAAGCTGGACACCCAGGTACTGGTCGTAGGCTTTATCATGGTTGGTGATGTACTCATAGGGGTACCGCACGTAACGCCCGTAAATATCCGCATCGACAGTATCGTTGTAGCTGTCCACATAGTAGTTGTCTTCGGTTTCAACAGTCCCGTCGGCCAACATTCCCCGTCTCCAGATCTGCTTGTGGTATCTCTTATAGAACAACTCCACACGGGCTGCGAAGTCTCTGAACAACTCTTTTTCGTAGAAGATGCTGACCTCATCCAGATACGGAGAATTGAAATTCGGATCGTATCTGTTCACCATTTCCAGAGAGCCCGGATTATCTATGTTGATCGAGCTGCTGCTCCAAATCCAGTTGTTGGGATCGTTCACGTCAGCCACTCCTCCGGTGGCCCAGTCGTATCCGTAAAGCTCATCAGAAGTCACGCGTCCATCGCTGTTCATGTCTTGCCAGATAACGTCAATTTCTGAAAAACCGACTGGGTTAACGTAATCGGCGATGTTGTTTCCGGACTGGGAGCCGTAACGCGCCACAGAGAGTTTGATGACATCCTTTCCGTTGCCGAAGAGGTCGTAAGAGATGCTGAACCTCGGCGAAAAGACGTTCCAACTCGCTCCGGGGTCGATCTCATCAATTTGGACTGCCGGCATATACGTGGTGAACCAGGGCGAGGCCGGAATATCCACATCTTTAACCGTGGATTTTTCGTAATCGTACCTGAGTCCGAGGTTGGCGGCAAACCGGCCAAAAGTCAAGGTGTCCTGGACATAGGCTGAATATCGAGTGAACGCATAATTCAAAAGGTAGTCTCTATTCAGCCAGGCCATCCAGAATTCACCCGTGGGGAGAGCCGGGGCAGGCCCTGCGTAATAGAGGGCCAGGTTGCCTTCGTAGAAAGCGAAGGTCGTAGTGGTGGCACTGACATAGTCCACTCCGAATTTGAACTCATGGTCTGCACCGAGCAGGTCTTCTTGGAAATAAACCCCGTTGAGATTCATATTGATCTGGTTTCTGTCGGTTCCGTAGTCATAATTGTTTCCTGTCAACAGGAATTCCGGATAGTCGATGTAGATCATGTACGGGCCGGAGCCGTCCTCTGTCCTTTCTCCGGTGACTGGCATAAGGTGAAATCCTTGGTCTGTGTAGATGAATTTGGCATCGAGGTAAAGGTCCCCGAACATCTGTTCAACCTGACCTTTATACAGATATCCTGGGCCTGTCTGATTCCAGTATGTGTCAGGTTCCTGCTGGGTGTAGCCGTAGTCCGCTCTGTTCCATTTCTGTTTGTTGTCGTACTCAATAAAGAAATTAATTCTGGTGGAAGGAGTGAGATGATAATCCAGCCTGCCGTAGCCAGAAGCCAGCCAGGTTCTATCTGAGCCCCCGGCGAGAGTCAGGGCGTCGATATCCTGAATTCCCCAGGACAAATAGAACCAGGCCTTGTCACTGACGATCGGTCCGCCGAAGTTGGCGCCGTAGAGATAAAGCCTGTTGATTCCTGCCGCGGTGTATCCCTGGTCTATCAATTCATCCGGGACGTTGTCTGCCTGCCAGGCATTTCTTTCCACGTCAAGGTAGAACAGTCCGGAATACTTGTTTGCACCCCGCCTGGTGACAAGATTGATCTGGACGCCGCCAGTCTGAGATTTGATGTCATTGTTGCCATAGTTGACCTGAAGCTCCTCGTAGCTGGCGATGTTGAGGTAGGCCGGCGCTGCGCCCAGAGCCGAGTTGTCAGTGATGTTGGCTCCGTCCACACTCCAGGTGTTATCGTCCTCCCTCGAACCGTGTCCAAAGTAGGAAGACTGCTGTCCGCCCTCGTTTCCTCCGACATCCTCTCTGTCCACCAGCATCCCGGGAATCAGAGACATCAGAACCCAGGGATTCCTGGCAGTCGGAAGTTCCATGATCATTTCCTCGGTTATGTTCATCCCGACCTGGGCTCTTTTGGTATCGATGACCGGGTTCTGTGCGACTACGGTGACCTCTTCACTGAGAGCCGCCTGTTCCAGAGTAATATCCAGATTGACGTCTTGACCGAACAGGACAACTATATTTTCCTGGACATGGGTTTTGAATCCAGGAAGCTCGAACCTCAAAACATAGTCACTGCCGACAGGAAGCTTCAAGAAACGGAAATGTCCATTCTGTGAGGTTACGGTGTTCATTTCTGGAATCTTCGAGCCGTTCAGGCTGACAGTCACACCTGGGAGCGCGCCGCCGTCTGCATCTTGGACCACTCCCTTGATGTCCCCGAAATCTTGAGCGAGAACAGTCATGGAAACCAGGAAGAACATGCAGAACAACACTGCAATGATTAGAATTGTTTTTTTCACTTTTTCCTCCTTTCTCCTCTTAATGGTAAAAATAGACTTTTCTTTTGGAGCAAAATCTTCGCTCCACTTCCCAATTCATTTCGTTTTCCAACGTCTTCTGATTCTCACCTCCTTTTTTATGGATTCTTTTTAACGAATCAAGCTCTTTGGCGATCATCATGGCTTCATGCTCCAATTCACATTTGAGGCATTTTTTCATCCTGAACTGGCGTGCACACCAGGGCCCACTCTCCGCACAATAATTGGATTTGAGGGGACAATCTTCATTGAGCCAGGCACGCGTGCTCAAGATGCTCAAATAACTGACAAGCACATGGATTTTCTTGTCTTTGACGATCTGGACAAGGTGCGTCTGGGATTCTATGAAGTCCCAGACTGCAAGCTTGTTCTCGGCTATAAGGCTTAGAGCTTGATCCAGATAATTTTTAACCTTAGTCATCTTATTCTTCTATGGGCAAGAATCATGCCAACCGGATATCACAGATAGAGCTCCATAAGCTCATAGCGGAAATGAGTGAAAAACGTCTAATTATTAGACATCCATCACTATCTTGAGGGTTCAAAATGATTGTAATTCAAAGAAAATAATAGAGATAATTAATAAACAGGAATTATTGTCTAAATTTCATACATTGCAATGATTTTTTGGTTTTGATTGGGAGGGATCAGTCTATTTTTTAATCTTGTACTTTTCGATCTTGTTGTCCAGTGTCTGTCGGGTGATTCCCAGAATCTTGGCGGCTTCACTTTTGTTCCAATCTGTGGACCTCAAAACTCTGATGATATGGTCCTCTTCGACACGGTCGAGTGCCTCGAGTGGAGCTGCGATAACCTTCAATCCTTTTCTGACATTAATGGGAAGATCCTCTGGCTGTATCACTTCACCGTCACCGAGAACCACTGCTCTTTCGATATAATTTCTCAGCTCTCGGACATTACCCGGCCACTCATAGGACAACAATAAGCTCTGGGCCTTGGGAGATATTTTTTTCGCTTTGTCACCCATGAAATATTCAGCCAGAGGGATGATATCTTCTTTTCGTTCTCGAAGAGAAGGGAGCTTCAGCTGAACGACATTCAGGCGGTAATACAAGTCCTCTCGGAAATTTCCCTCTTTCACTGCTTTTCCCAGGTCTTTATTCGTTGCGGCAATCACCCGGACATCCACCTTGATGCTCTTCGATCCGCCGACACGCTGGAATTCCTGCTCTTCCAGCGTTCGGAGGACTTTCGCTTGCGTCTCTAAGCTCATATCACCTATCTCGTCCAAGAAGATCGATCCGCCGTGAGCCAGTTCGAATTTCCCCTGACGAGTACTCATCGCGCTGGTGAAAGCGCCTTTTTCATGCCCGAACAGCTCACTCTCGATCAATTCTTTAGGGATAGCTGCACAGTTGACAGCAACAAAAGGCTGGTTGCCGCGGGAGGAGAGTTCGTGAATGGTCTGCGCGACCAGCTCTTTTCCGGTTCCTGTATCACCCTCGATCAGGACGGTGATATCCGAGGGGGCTGCTTTTTTCATGGTCATGAAGACTTTTTTCATCTTCTCCGATTTGCCGAGGACCTTGAACTTTGGCTTAATCTCGTTAGTCAAGCGGATGTTTTCCTGGACTACCTGTCTGTGCAGCCATGAGTTTCCGAGTGCGGTTCCTGCTTGATGAGCAAGAGCCGTCAAAAACATGAGATCGTCCTCCGAAAACTTACCAGCAGAGGCCCGGTTGTCTAAATAGATCACTCCGATAATCTCATCTCGAGAGAGAAGCGGAGCACAGAGGGCCGACCGGATGCTGTATTCCTTAACGCTCTCGACATCCCGGAACTGTCTGTCTTTAAGGGCATTGACCGTCAGAACCGCAATTCCCTCTTTTCTCACTTTATGCAGAATCGTCCGGCTCACTTCCAGTCTTTCCACTTCTTCTTCAGACGTATTGTCCTGGACAAGCTCGCAGGTCAGTTCACCTGTATCTTCATCGACAAGCGCGATAAAACCTCTCTCTGCATCGAACGTTCTGAAAGCCGCATTCAGTGTTTCTTCCAGCATCTGGTGCGGATCTTCAAGATGAAGGCTGATCTTCTTCCCGAATTCATACAGGAGCATAAGCCTCTGGTGATCTTTCTGGAGAGAAGACAGGTCCATTCCCTCCGTGCTGAAAACATCCGTTCGTGTGGCATCCAGGGATGCGACCTCCACGGCTTCCTGAGTCATACTTTCCGGAGTCAAAAATTCGACATGTGTTGTGGTGCAGGATTCTCCTGTTCTGAAAATCAATACGGAATCGCCCAGCCTGATCCGGTCTCCGTTTTTCAGTTTATGGTGTGAGATGACTATTCCGTTGACTGAAGTGGGATGCTTGGCGCCCAAATCGTGTATCTCATAGGCCCCATCTTCAAGAGCGACGATCTTCGCGTGTTCCCGTGAAACACTCTGGTCGGTCAGGAACACATCGTTGGCAGAGCTTCTCCCTAGGGTAATGGCATCTTTGGTGATGGCGAAGATGGACGGTTGAGCATCTTTTTGCAGCAATACTAAATGAGCCATGACTTACATACCCTTCAATTTCATGTAAAAAAAATTGACTCCTGCAGTTCTTCCACTCCATCTTTCTTGAAATTTTTTGTTATCCGCATCGGATCTTTTTCTGGCTTCTGTTCAAAGGCTGTCTCATTCTCCCTCTCTCACTTTATTTTATCCTGACTGTGAAATGCATACAAGGAATTTTCTGACAAGATTTTGCATCCTTTAGTTAGGATTTTCGTATTATTAAATAGAGAGAGTTTGACAATGGGCATTGATAACACGTCCCTATGAAGAAGAGTTTGGCTAAGAATCACACTCGAGAAAAAAATGAATAACACAGCCTTAAATGAGATTCAGGTCAAAGCACTTAAAACAAAAGCTCTGCATACAATTGACTGTGATCCAGTTATGAGATTTAGAAAAAAATTGCGATTATATGCTTCAAATCCAATCTGTTGGCACGTAATTTGCACTACTTTTAGCTTGTAGATTTATATCTTACTCTATGTCTAGTCTTCCTTTACACGGGGAGGAAGGAGAAGAGGCATGAAATGTCCTAAGTGTGATTTTGATAATACCGATGAATCGCGTTTCTGCAGTCATTGTGGGACCCAATTTGAGACTTCAGAGGATATCTCGGAAGTCCCCACAATGACCCGTCAGACCCCGATCGAGGATTTCACTCCAGGCTCAACTTTTGCTGCTAGATATCAGATCATAGAAGAACTGGGGATCGGGGGAATGGGAACGGTTTATAAGGCCATGGACACAACAATCAACGAGAAAGTGGCTTTAAAACTCATAAAACCTGAAATCGCGTCCAATAAAAGTACGATCGAGCGCTTCCAGAATGAACTGAAGTATGCCCGGAAGGTGTCCCACAAGAACGTCTGCCGGATGTACCACCTCAGCAAGGACAATGATTCCCATTACATCGTTATGGAATACGTTCCTGGCGAAAACCTGAAGAGCATGATCCGGATGACAAAGCAGTTGAGCGTGAATAGTGCCGTGAATATTGCCAAGCAGGTGTGTGAAGGATTGGCTGAAGCTCACCGTTTAGGTGTGGTGCATCGTGACTTGAAGCCGTCAAACATCATGATCGATAGGGAAGGAACTGCACGGATCATGGATTTCGGGATTGCCCGTTCATTGGAAACAGATGGAGTGACTGGCCCTGGACTGATGGTGGGCACTCCTGAGTACATGAGCCCTGAACAGGTTGAAGGAAAAAGAGCTGATCAGCGCTCCGATATATACTCACTCGGCATTATACTTTTCGAAATGGTGGCCGGAAAAGTTCCTTTTGAAGGAAAGACTCCCATAAGTGTCGCTCTGAAGCATAAAAAAGAAATTCCTCAAAATCCAAGAAAAATCAACAACCAGGTTCCAGAGTCCCTGAGTTCTACGATACTCAAATGTCTGGAGAAAAAGAAGGAAAAAAGATTTCAGAGCGCTGAAGAACTGCTCGAGGAGTTGACGCGGATCGAAAAACGTTTACCAACCACAGAAAACAAGCTCCCCAAGAGAAAACCCATCACTTCAAGGGAAATTACGGTCCGTTTCAACCTGAAAAAACTCTTCCTTCCCGCGTTTGTCTTGATTGCTGCAATCGGCCTGGGAACATTCGGATGGAAATTCTTCACGAAGGAAGCAGGAGCCGTTCCTCTCGAGGATATGGTTAGAGTGGCGGTCATCACCTTCCAAAACCAAACAGGGGACAGTAACTATGATTACCTCCAGGAAGCCATACCGAACCTCCTGATCACAAGCCTGGAGCAGAACAGGTATATCCGCGTCACCACATGGGAGAGACTGCGTGACCTTATGAAGCTCCTGGGAAAAGAGGATGTCCAGATTATCGATAGAGACCTGGGATTCGAGCTCTGCCGCGAGGAAGGAGTGGATGCGATTGTGTTGGGAAGTTTTGTCAAAGCGGAGGAGACTTTTGCGACAGACGTCAAAGTCTTCGATGTGGAGACAAAAAATCTGATCAAAAGCACGAGTTCCAAGGGAGAGGGAGTGGATAGTATCCTCAACAAACAGATCGACGAGTTGAGCCGAGAGATCTCTCGCGGGATTGGCCTCCCCGAAAAGGAGGCAGCACCTCCGAAAGTCCAGATCGCAGAGGTCACCACGAATTCGATGGAAGCCTATAACTATTTCTTGAGAGGTAGAGACGATTTCGAAAAATTCTACTACTCCGATGCGCGGCGTTTTCTTGAGAAAGCAGTCGAGCTGGATCCTGAATTTGCTTTAGCGCATTTTTACCTTGCACAGACACATAGATTATTAGGCGACAGGGTCAAATGGGAGGAGGCTATTGAAAAATTTAAGAAATATAGCAAAAAAGTCACGGGAAAGGAAGGGATGTATGTGAAAGCCATCCTCGCCAGCATGGATGAGAAAGGGAAAAACGACGAAAAATACTTTGAGATCCTTCAGGAAATGGCGAAAAGATATCCTGAAGAGAAAAGAGTTCATTTTGATTTAGGTCTGTATTACATGAGATTAAAAAAAAATAATGAAGCGGAGGCCGAACTGAAAAGAGCGATAGAGCTCGATCCCGAGTTTGGGTATGCTTTGAATCAACTCGCTTACCTGTACAGTTACCAGAATGATTTTGAGAAGGCCCTTGAATATTTCCGCAGATATGCGTCCGTCTCTCCCGGAGATGCCAATCCGTTCGATTCGATGGGTGAGATGTATTTCCGGATGGGAAAGCTGGATGAATCTATCGAAAAATTCAAAGAAGCCATGGAAGTCAGGCCGGATTTTCCATCTTCGTGCAAAATTTCCTACATCTACGCTCTCAAAGAAGACTATGGGGAGGCGTTCAAATGGGCCGACCATTATATCTCGAATGCTCAGTCTGTCGTCTGGGAATCTTTCGGGCATCAATTGAAAGGATTCTATCATTATATCTTGGGAGACCTTGATCAAGCCTTCCAGGAAATCGACAGGTCGGTCGAGCTGGCCACAAAGATCGAAGACAATTCTCTGATCGATATCGCTTACAGACTCAAGATATGGATCTGCTACGAGTGGGACAAGATCGACCTTTTCCGAAAATACTGTCAAGAGCGAATGAATTTCAGAGTCAACAACAACATAGACGATGAAGCTGTGAATAGCGTCATATCCAATTTTTACCAGGGAATACTGGATTTGAAATTGGGAAAGATAGAATCTGCAAGATCAAAACTGGCAACCATGCAGTCGACTTTTGCCGAATCGGAATCGGACATAGTCAAAAAATTAGAACCGTCCACATATGATTATCTCCACGGCCTGATCCTGCTCGAGGAAGGCGCTGCGGATGAAGCTATGGCCCTCTTCAAAAAAATGCCTCCCCGTCAAGTCTCGTTCAGTAGCTTGGTGACATTCATGAGAAGGAATCTTCCGTTTGACGATGATCTGTATGCCCTGGCCTTCCTGAAGAAAGGTGAGATAGAAAAGGCCATTGCCGAATACGAGAGGATCACCACACTCAACTTGGAAATAGGGCTGGATAGACCTCTCATTCATCCCATGAGCCGTTACAGGCTGGCCAGGCTGTATGAAGAAACAGGGCAGAGAGAGAAGGCCATCGAACAGTATGAGAAGGCCCTGGCAATATGGAGTCATGCAGAGGAAGGCCTGTTCGAAGTGGAAGACGCCAGGAAGAAACTGGAATCTTTAAAGGCAGACAGCTCTAAACAGCAAATACAAGAATCCTGCGATACCAAGAATTAAATTGTTTGGGTCCTGAGTTCATTCCTTTTTAAAAAATCCTCGCTCTGTAAATCAGTCGTCTTCATCCAGACAACATGACTCACTTATCTTCTTAGAATTGCTTCATGAACGGATATGATATTGATCGTGTAATCCCTTGTGTGAAAACCAAATCCTTCGAAAGACGTATTTTATTTTGAGGATGCCCAAAAGGAGAGTTTTTTCTCCTATGAGACTGATTTGACCCGGATTGTGTCCTGTGGTAATTTTGTTCTCAAAAAACAGTCATAAGGAGAATAGATTTGGAACAAGCTAAACCGAAATCTTCAAGCTCCACAAAAAAATGGCTTATCGGCTGTGGAATCGGCTGCGGCGCTGTCCTGTTAATCGTGATCATCCTGGTTATGGGAGGTTTCTTCTACATAAGAAATATCGTAGAGGGCTTTAAAAGCTCGGAAGTTCTTATGGACACTCTGGTTGAACAACACGGTCAAATTCAAGAATACAGCCCCTCCCCGGATGGTGAAATCAAGCCGGACCGTTTAGAAGCTTTTCTGGCTGTCAGAGATGCGATAATTCCTGCACGAGAAGAACTGGAAATGTCTCTCCGAATTCTCCAGGACAGAGACGAGGAGGGGCTCAGTGAGGAAGAGCGTGGAGGCGTGATCAAAAAAATCACGACAGGTTTTGGAATGATATCCCAGATAGCAGACTTTCATAAAGCTCGAATTCAAGCGCTTTTAGATTCGGGCATGGGGATGGGCGAGTATTATTACATTTATGCGATCGTGTATTATTCATGGCTGGAGAAATCCGTGTTGGATGGCCATGATTTCCAAATCAGGGGAGACGACGAGGGCTTCAGGTTTAACGAGTGGCAAGATGAAGAATCAGAGGAGATCCGACGCGACATGACCCTCAGATGGCTCCACAGAATAATTCTGCCCATGCTCAAAAACCAGTACCAAAAAATGAGTGAAAGCGATTTTCGGGGAGTTTCAAAGCAGTGGCAGGAAGCCCTGGGAGCGGAGATCGAAGCCATGGAATCGAACCGATACCGCATGGTCTGGCAAGACGGACTTCCTGAAGTCACAAAAAGATCTCTGGAGCCTTTCAGACAAAGGCTGGACGCCAGCTACAGCCCTTTGACCAATGGCGTGGAAATGGCTCTGGAAAGAAGATAATCAAAACCCATCCTTCATTTTAACGAAGAAAGAGAAACATGTACGATTTTCCTCCTTACAGACCTCCCAATGAAGCGGGAAGTGCGCTCATCCGGATCACCAGAGGCTGTCCATGGAACAGGTGCACTTTCTGTTTCATGTACAAAGACATTCGATTCGAGACCAAGTCCCTTGAAGAAATCAGGAAAGACGTGAATACAGCCAGACAGATCTACAAATCTGTAGAATCCATATTCCTCGGCGACAGTGACAATCTCGTCCATAAAGAATTACCGGAGATCGTGAAGATCATCAGAGAGGCATTTCCCGAAGCGAAGAGGATAACCGCTTATGCCAGAGCCAAAACCATCAAAAAAAGAAAGATGGAATTCTTGAGCGATGTCCGAAAAGCGGGCCTCGACAGACTTCACATCGGCCTGGAATCCGGAGATGAAGTTGTCCTCGGTTGGCTGTGTAAAGGAGTCAAACCTGAAGAAATAATCGAGGCTGGACTGAGAGCCCGGAAAGCGGGTTTTGAGGTGTCTTTTTATGTTCTGAGCGGAGCCGGGGGCCGGAAAAGGTGGAAGGAACATGCAGTGAACAGCGCAAAAGTTATTAATGCGGCAAAGCCAAATTTTATTCGTTTGAGAACATTGACTCTCAAAAAGGGAACTCCTTTGAAGAAAACGCTGGAAAGAGGTGAATTCGAAACCACTCCACCTCTAAAACGGCTCAAAGAAGTGCGGCTTTTTGTAAAAGAACTCACGGTTCATAAGTGCTATCTGGCCAGCGATCATGTGACAAATTACCTCTGGGCCAGGGGAACTGCTGTTTACGGAGGGATTGCCGGCGTTCTGCCCGAAGATAAAGAAACTATGCTCCAGACGGTGGACAAAGCCATAGAGTTCGTTGAAACGACTGATGCAGAAGTTAAGGATTCTAATCAGCTCTACGAGGAAGGGTACCTTACGGCTTTATAATGCTGGAATAAATTATTCAGGTCCTTCGGTATCTTTCTTAAAGATCAAGGTAAAGACCTTTTTCGCATCTCGATCAGAAACGAATCTCTCATCCGGAACGATTTTATCCAGACGATACCCTTTGCTGGCAAAGGCATTGAGAACATTTGTGAGCTCTCTGTCGCTGTTTTGTATATCTTCAAACTTTTGACTCAAGTGGACTGTTTTCGCCTGATAATCCATTTCCTTCTCCATGCATAAAGTTGAATGTATTATAACATAGTAGGGAAGAATATTTAAGTGCCATTTCTCTTACTCCTATCCAATACACATAATATTTGTAAAGAAAAAATATGGTTAGTGTCCCGATAATGAATGCGTTATAATGGAAGTGGCGAATACGGACGCGAAACCCATGAAAAAACGGAAAACATTCCTGAGTGTCCTTTTTCGACTGATATTTCTCGGAATGCTCTCGATGCATATGCTGGAGGCTGTCAGCCTTCTCAAATCTTCTGAAATACTTTCAAAAAAACCCGCCAGTAAAAAGACAACCGAGGAAATCCTGAAAGATATACATAAGGAAGTTTTAGACTTGGGCAGAAGAAAGGATGAATATTTTATAAAGCGTGAATTCCATTTTGACCTGGATGAGAATCCGACAAACAGCGAAGAACATATCGTTGTTCTGATTTACGAGACAAAAGATACAGAAAAAATGATAGTCCAGGTGACTTATTTCGAAGCAGAAGGGCCAAAGTATTCCATAAAATATGCCAAAGATATTAAAATAGTCTCCTGCATTTTAGAGGCAGAAAAATTAGAGATCGAAAAATGTGATTTCAGCAAGAAAGAAATGAAACCCTTGATGGCAGATATCCTGAAGGGAATTCAGGAAGAAAAGAAGCTCTACAAACTTATCGATAAGCACGGCATTCGTTCGAACAACTAGAACAAGGCTTCGAATTTTATACTCCTCCTTTTTAACTCGGTGATGAGTCTTTTTCTGTATTCCAAGAAAAACGTGTTCGTTGCGGCTTCCTCGAGACCCATTCGAAGATAAAAGGCTTTTATGGTCCTCATATAGTTCATCTTATCGATCAGAATCCTGTCCACTTTTCCAGAAAGACGTTCTATGAGTTTTTCCGGATTTCCAGGGAGAAGGGGGCCGATGAAAGCGAAAGTCCCGATTCCTGCGTCATGAATTCTTTCGAGCGCCTGAATCCTGTCGGCAACACTCGATGCCGCGGGTTCGAACACTTTGGCTGTCTTTTCATCATCTGTCGTAACGGTCATCCCTACCTCAATTTTCTCGAACTTCAAGAAGACGTCGAGGTCACGGAGGACCAGCTTCGATTTTGTCTGCACGTTGACAGGAAACTTCTTGTGGGCTAATTCGATCAAGCATTGTCTTGTGAGTTTGTAATGGGCTTCCAGGGGTTGATACGGATCGCACACGGAGGATACCCAGACTGTTCCTTTCTTGGCTTTCTCTAACTGTTTTTTCAAAAGCTCTGGAGCATTGATCTTCACGTCCACAAACTCTCCCCATGGCTCCTCGTGTCCCGAATACCGCCGCATGAACAGATTCGCGTAACAGTAGACACAGTTGAACTCACATCCGGTGTAGGGATTCACGCAGTAATCGAAGACTTTAGATTTGTTGAGAATACTTTTCGCCTGGATCTCTCTGACAATCACAGCTCTGCAATTCTCTCCTTTCACCTATGATAATTAAATTCGATGCAGATTCGATTATAACGTCATCTTTTTACCCTTTCAAATAGACTCCATGATTTTATACCGAGATCCGAATTTTTCGCGGTTGAATTTCTGTGGCATATAAAATCACTTCCGATTCGGAACAATTCCCTTACATCCAAACGCTACATTCTTGACATGGACACCAATTCGTGTTGACATTCAATTTTTGATTGAATAGAATCGGCAGGAACAATCTGTCAGTGACATATCGAAGCAGAGACGCTGACAGGGGAAATCAAACGCTACGCATTCGAGATGTTGAATTTGTCAACGAAGATCATCTTCAAAACCACATAGGAGGGAATAATGCCTGAGGAACAAAAGCCTGTACGAGTAGTTGTCGATCCTAAAACGCAGGTTTCTGGACCATCCATCGGACTTCTTGCCACAGGAATCGTGGGAGGAATTTTTAGTTTTCTCGGTCTGATCATGAGCTTTATGGGAACGAGTGTCAGCTCGATCTTGGCTGACAGGTTCGAGGATTTCGATGACCAGTACACACAGATTTTTGAAGGAGCTGCGGGCATAGCCAGTTCTCTCATCGGCATTCTGGTGGCAGCATTCATAATCTATGCCGCTCTCAGGATGAAAGAACTCAATCAGTACGGACTGTGCATGGTTGCCAGCATTCTCGCCATGATTCCCTGTATTAGTCCCTGCTGCATCATCGGCCTGCCCATCGGCATCTGGTGTCTGGTTGTCCTGACAAAGCCGGAGATCAAAGAAGCATTCCATTAAGCGATTAAGCTCTGTTTTATTTTGGCACTGACTGGCCGATGAAGCCAGGAGGAGAATCTTCGCAAAGAAAGGGGGCACTCCTCCCCAACCTCATAATTCTCATCGTCTGCTCAGTCATTCTGGGCGGAGCTCTGATTTCCACTCCTCCGACGAGCGATAATCCTTACATGCGCATTGGCGGGATCACTCTGCCAGGCATATGCATATTCAACGGGATGACCGGACTGCCGTGTCCGGGTTGCGGCCTCACACGCTCCTTTGTTGCCGCGGCACACGGAGACCTGGCGTCAAGCTTTTCGCATCACCGGCTTGGCCTTCTGACTCTGTACTACATTTTCCTTCAATTCGTTTTTAACCTGGCCTATATCACCATTCCAGGTTGGAGAAAATCTCTGACTCGCCCGATGAAGATCCTTCACCGCGGCATCGTTGTTCTTGCTGTTTTGTTTGTGCTGAATTGGATCCTGACCCTTATCCTGATCCTCACCTGAGCCCTAAAGGTCTGTGATGAAAATGGGTGTGTTCGACCTCCAGGCCCCCCGGGTGAAGTCCGGAAAATCCATGGGTTTTCCTTTTTTCGCAACCGAGCGCTCGCTCAGCTCTGAAACCGCGCTCCAGGCTGCTGCGTCATACACATCCATGTCCGGATATTTGCCTTTCAGCAGAGCCCCGATCAACCTGTAGTCCTCCAAATAGTCCATGCCCCCGTGTCCGGCACCTTTAGCTCTTTCTCTCAAATCTTTCCACAGAGCGTGTTCATGTTCACTCATGTATTTGTCGAAGGGCTCCCAGCGGTGAGGAGGGCTCATTCCCTCGATGTGGAGTTGATCTGGATAGCCTTGAATGATCCCCATGGTTCCCTGGATCATGTCGACCCGTGAGTAAGGGCGGGGCAGATTCGTGTCGTGGATGACCGTGATGGTGCAGTCATCCTTCGTCCGAATCAGGCTCGTGTTGACGTCTCCGAGTGCATACACATGTCTGGCTTCTGGAGAGTCCGGACCGAATTTCTCCCTGCAGTACAGATTCAGCCCCTTTCCTTTACTGCTCATCGATATCAGGTAGTCGAACTGGTTGCCTCTATTGATGTTCATGGCTTCCGCGACAGGTCCCAGGCCGTGAGTCGGGTAGAGGTTTCCATTCCGTCTTATCGAATGCGCTGTCCTCCACAATGCTTCATCTTTCCCGTTGAATTTGATCACACGCAGATCATGCAGGTACCCGCAGCTCGCGTTCACCAGCTCTCCGAGAAGGCCTTTACGGACCAAATTCAAGGTGAATAGGGCTCGGTTACTGTAACAGCAGTTTTCCAGCTGGACGCAGTACCGCTGAGTCTTCTCTGAAGTTTCCACGAGCTCCCAACACTCATCCAGAGAGACTGCCGCAGGGACTTCAGTGGCCGCATGTTTTCCGGACTTCATGGCCGCCACGCACACCGGCACGTGCCACAGCCAGGGAGTGGCAGTCATGATCAGGTCGATGTCGTCCCGTTCACACATGCGCTCAAAATCGGTTTCACTCCGGAAGTAACCCTCTGGTTCAGGAAAGCCGGCCTCCTTCACTAATTTCTGACTCCTGCGGACTTTCCATTCCACGATGTCTCCAACGGCTTTGATCTCAACATTGTCTATTCGGAGCAGGTTTCTCACATGAGATGTCCCCTGAAGGCCGACACCCACAAATCCGATTCGCACTTTTTCCATGGGTTTAGCCACGAACTTGACCGGAGGCTTTTTAGGTCTCTTTTTTGCGCCCAGAAGTTCAGCGCTGCCCACAGTGATGCCAAGGCCCACGGCCGTAGTACTCTTGAGAAAGTCCCGGCGACTGAATTTTTCATTCTGTTTTTTCATATTGTCTTTGTTTTTGTTTTTCATCCTGCCACCTCTTTTATGTTATTTTAAAAAGTTGCCTCTGAGCTTCAAATCATAATATTTTCCAGAAAGTGAAGAGGCATTCCGATTCATTTTTCTCTTATTTTCGACCTTTTGGCTTGATAAAATGGGCTATTGAGTTTGCATAGTACTGGAGCACATCTAAATCATCCGGTGCCGCATAATAGAGCTGATCATTCTCCAGCACGATATGCCTCAAGGTCAACATGCGCAGCCCGACTTCGACAGTGTAATCCCTGTCGCTTCGGGGAATGTAAATCCGGGCGCCCTGTTTCTCCAGCTCTTCGATTAAATTCTGGACGCGCCCTTTGATCTCTAATTCCGAAAAACCTTTTTCCGGCTCCTCCGCGAACACGTAGGCAATTAGCGGCACAGGCGCCACAGGCACGACCTTCTCGATCTTACCCATAAGGTCCCGGGCCAATCCCTGCACTTTCTTTATCCGTTCCTCCTTCTTCATTTTATAGAAATCGACCTTGTGCCTTTTCATATATTCTTTCATCGAGCCCGGAGTCCCGAAGTTCACGATAGCATACCCAAAACGGAACCATCGACCGCGGAGCATAAGCCAGAGATTATGCATGATGAAAGCCAGTGCGGTTTTGAGCGCAGCTGAAGTTGGTTTTTGTTCGGCTTTCGGGTCAAGGCCCAACAGTAATGTCCTGTCTTCAAGAACTCGGTCATAATTGACACCCACAGGGATGAATACAACATCGCGTTGAGTGCTGGGGTTGAATGACCGCAGCATGTAATCCAGCAGTCCGATTCGGGGTGGGCATAACTTGCCGTCCTTGGTCAGCTTTCCCTCGAGAAAAATTGCCTGGACCACTCCGGCTTCTGTAGCCATCTGCACATAACGCTCTAACACACGGCGGTACAAAACATTTTTCGAACCTCTCCGGACACAAAAAGCGCCCATGGCACTGGAGAGCTGCTGCACCGGCCAGAACCTTCCCCATTCACCCATCGCAAAACTCAGAGCCACCCTGTTTATTGCCAGGTAGGCCAACAGGATGTAGTCCATGTTGCTGCGGTGGTTCATGACAAACACGATGCTCGATCGAGGATCAACCTTTTCCAGGCCCTCCTCATCGATGAAACCGACCCTCACTCGGTAGAGTAGCCTCGAAATGAATTTGCTCAGCCATCGACCAATTTTGAAATAGATGTAGGCATTGAATGAAGGAACGATCTCCTTCGCGTAGCGCTCCACCTTTTCCGTGGCCACTTCATTCGGAACATTATTTTCCGCGCAGTATTCTTTCATGGCCTCCAGAACCTGAGAATCATACTTCAAACGGTCGATGAGTATCTTCCGTTTAGTCAGTTTGAACGAGGGAAGCTGAAGATCGAGCTTTTTATTGACTTCTTTGATGACGATGTTGACGCGCCTGCGGATGTACCATCTCACACTCGGAATGAGAATATGGTCCAGCAGTGCCCATGCCACGAGCACACATCCGATGATCACTAACCAGAGAGGAATACTGACCGGATCTGTCATAATCTGACCTATGCTCTCTCCATTGGCGCACAGACCGTAATTGAAAATGTCAGCCTGCCGTATCTTTTTTTTCCTGATTCCGGATGATTAAACTCTCCATTCTGCAGGAAATGGATAATCTGCTTAATCACAGATTTACTTTTCATTATAAACGTATGGCTGTTCGGCATCACGATAAAATCTGTCATTCCCTTGACCTTCGCGTTTTCCACAGAAACAATTCCGTCATCCGGACCTGGAAGGACCAACGAAGAAGCGGGATTAAAGCTCAAGCTTCCGGTGATCACACCCAGCTCAAAATTGACCGGGCCAAGGCTTCGCGGCACGCTCTTTTCATCCGTTCCAAGCTGCTGGCCGGCTGGCCCATTCTTCTTTTTATACAGATATGTGTTTCTGAGATGGTCGACCAGTTCACTTCCCTGGTTGGGCGGGCTGAGCATCACGACACGGCCTAGACTGTCGAGCTTGTGATGATATAAATAATAGCGAACGATGATTCCTCCCATTGAGTGAGTGACAAAATGGATCTTTGTTTCAGAGTCAGTGGGATAGCGTTCGATGATTTTTCCGAGTACATTTTCCGCCAGATATTCTATCGGATGCTCGGTGGAAGGATAATCCACGTTGATCACCCTGTAGCCGATTTTGGATAGTTTTTTTTCTATTTTGTTCATCGATCGGTACGACCGGGCCAATCCATGGAGCAATATCACATAATCGCTTTTTTCAAGGCTTGCATCTTGACTGGATTGTTCAAAACTCTGCGATGAAATTATCAGCAGCACCGCCACAAGGAGAATTCCGGTCTTTGCCGCCTTGTTTTGTGTGGAGCGCTCGAACACTTGCATGAGTCCGTTTATCTGCTGAAAAAGAGAAATCAAGAGCCTTAAACGAGGAAATTATCTCTGTTTTTCTCTTTTTCTCCAATCCAAAACCGCCCCTAGCTTATATCATCGGAAAAATGAAGGTCAAGAGTTCTTGGGATCAGGCTTTGTTTTCCCATTTTTCAATAGGGAAGAATGCAAGAAGCCACGAAAGAGATTCAAGTGAAGTAGGGGCCAGGCGCCTTTTTCTTGAAAGCCCTCAATTGAAGGTGAATCCTTCATATTATTCCTTGTCTTTCTTTTCGCGGAGTATCAAAAGCCATCCCTTTCCAGCTTCAACTGGGATCCTGTCGGCTGGCGTGAAAGTGGTTTTCCCCTGAAAATCCTTAATGAAAGGAGCGTGAAGCTCCATATTCACTGGATTCAGCCCGAGTGTTTCCCAGTCAATCTTCAGTTTGCAGAGAACAATATCCTCTGCCCAGCTGGCAATCGAGACCAGGACGCTGTCCTTTTTGACGTAAGCTGTCGCCAGCACATCAGCGTTATCCGTTTTCACAGGACATGAGGGAGACCAGTATCCGATCATCCGCGTCTCCTGAATCCCGAAATCATCCCAGATCTCCCACAACGGCCTGGGATCTCCTGCCCAGGGAAGACGGCTGGTCATCCCGTAGAGCATGCCCCGCCAAGGATTCCCGCCGTCTTGGAGCATTTCGCCCATAAGGCCGAAAGGAATTCCGGAGAGTTCAATCATCCAGAAATCCGGAGAGGAATCGTAATCGAAATACTCCCCAAACCAGAGGCGGTTGATGTAAGGGAAATGCTCGAGATAAAGATTGGCGCTGTTGGCGAAACCATCCCTCGGATTAAACTGGTTTGCAGAATGCAGGTCGATCAAAGTGCCTTTTCGTCCCCGGTTCAGGATTTTCCTGACTCTTTTCATCGTCGTTCGGTCATAGGCCACATCATCAATGTAAAGACCGTCAATCCCGATATTCTGGACCAGCCAGTGGAGACCTTCGAGATAATAATTGTGCCAGCGCGACATCCCGCTGTTGATGATCGCCGCGTCTTTAAGCCGCGGAACAAACCAGGCGGCGATATAGTTGGAATCGAGATGCTCCTGAAGCCAGGAAAAGCCGCCTCCTGGACCTTGTGAAAAGATCTCATCGCCAAGGCTTTGGAGCGCGAAAATCTCAGCGGCTCTGTTGGACAGCTCCCGGATCGTGTAGTAGATCTTAACCTTCAGCCCTTTTTGATGCGCTTCGCTCACATAATCCTTCATCTGCTGGGTGTGGATGAAGGGATAATTGATATAGGGATTGACTTCGTTGGCATGATGGTTGTTGATGGTGTTCGCCCCTGTTTTGGCAATTTCGTCTATCGGCTTGTACGCATGGTAAAACCGGTTCTCCCAATGACTCTGCGTATCCAGAGTTTTAAACGGCGTGAGAAGCAGGTTGAAATAGAAATGCAGCTTTTCACCGGCGCTGATTTTCCGCGGCCCGCTGAAAGAAGTCAAACGCACAGTGTCTTTTCCGGATTCCTCGATCCGGCATCCACCTTCGCCATCGTTATGCCAGGAGGGAGGCATATTCAGGGGTTTGGAGAGATAAAAATTGGTGTTTAGTGGCCGTGAATAATTTTCTCCCCGGAATGAAACTTGAAGCCCGGCATTGACATCACCGAGCCACACGGAGTCCTGGTTTTTCTTCTGGTCCCATTTCCATTGGAATGCTGCAGGACGGAAACCACCCTTGAGCCCCATCCCCATGGAATATCGGGCCACATCTCTGACAAACGGAATTTCAAGCCGAATATCATTGACATCCAAATCCTCGGTAGAGCTCAATTCGACCTTGAACTCGAGGAAACCGTCGCACTCCAGACGGGCCAGACAGTTCATTGTTAATGCACCGGATTCGCTTTTCGCTTCCCAAACAACGACGCCGGGCCGCACCTTAGTTATCGAGGCTCCTTCTCCTTCCCAGCGCAAAAGATTATTTGTCGCATCCTCTACAACCAAATTGATGGGAGCGGAGAGGATATCGCGTCCTTTGTCGATGATATGTGTTACTTCAGGCGCGAACAGGCTCTGGATCTGCACAGGAAGCCCAGTCTTACCGATTCTCACTTTTCTGCCGAGGATGCTGAACGTGCTGCGCTGAACCATCACCGGAGTGAATGGGGAAACAATCAGATCGTCAAATGCGATCCGAGAATCCAGCCAGCGCAAACGTGAATGCCTCCATATCTCACTGTCACCCGCATCCTTTAAAACCTCCTTGGTGACATTTATAGTAAGTTGAATGGAAGCTTTTTCCATGTCTTTTGGTTTTACAGTGACTGTCCCCGTGTATTTTCCCGGGCGCACATCCAGCGGAATCTGTATTCCACACCAGAGAGGCTGAATTTTTCCCTTGCCCACCGAACAGACTTTGTCCAGTTCTTTTCCGTCCCAGTTGATACCTCCGACATTGAAACAGCGCAGAAAAGATTCCGGAATTGACGTCCCTGATTCGGCGTTTTTAATCTCACTGAAGGAGACATCGATATCCTCGATTGCTTTTCGTGCCGCAAAAATACCGATCTGAAAGACATAGAACTCTCCTCGAGCCGCATCTCCATGAAATATTGATTGAGGGCCCGTCTTGACCCATTTGAAGGGAAGGTCATCCCACATCCGGATGGGGAATCTGCGGTCTTCTGGAAATAGGAGATAATCGGAGTCGGGATGTTTTTTCAGTATTTTCTCCACCTCTTCGGCGGTGGCGATCACTTCCATCGGATAAAAACTGTTGAGCTCATCGATCGATTGAAATTCCACGACCTCAGCAGCAGGAAAATCATCTTTTTTGAATTCTGAAATTTTGTCAGGAGTCAATTCATTGTGTTCCAGCCATTCCTGTTCGGCGGTCTGTTCGGGTTTCGGGTAAATCACAGTCGGGTAATTGCTCCGTCCGACCATGACATGAGGCAGATAATACACATAATAGTCTCCAGGAACTGTCACCGGCTGAAAGACAAGATCTCCGAATTCCCTGTTGATATCGACGCGGCAGAGATTTTTAATTCGAGTGCCAGTCTGCGTATCGATTATGATGATGTTTTTTTTCTCCGGATCCGCATCTCTTCTTCTCCACTGAACACGGACCCACACCGCATCCCCTTGCTGGTTCACGCGGACCACTGCGCGGTGGTTGCCGAAAGAGTCTGAATCCCATGTGCCGGTCCCGTACGGAATCTCCTCTGCTAAGAGATGCGGGGGAGGGGAGAGGATGATCAGGGCTGCTGCAAAAACTACCGTATACACGCATGCCCTTGAGATGTGTTTGAATCGGTCCATCGCCTTCTCCTTGAGCCTATTCTATCTGAAAATCATCCGCAAGGTCTAATACTCACTTTTCATTTTCTCGTTGACCTTTGTCTCTATCTGATTTATTATGGATTATTCTTATTTTTCAAATAGCTGGTGCATGAGCTGCCTCGTCAAATCCAACCTTCCCATCCTCATCCCTTGTTTTACTAAAAATATACATCAAATCCACTGAAGGAGTGAATCATGAAAAGCAAGACAAACCATTTCAATTTCATAGCGCTTATCTTTCTGTTCTGTCTGGTTTTGGTCGTTCCCTCGGATATGGCGGGCCAAAATGTCACAGAAGACCTTTTTAAAAACATCAAATACCGGGCGATCGGACCGACGCGCCAGAGCGGGCGGTTCGTGGACTTTGCTGTGCCTCTGCAGCAGCCGCACACATTTTATGCGGCAACGGCTTCGGGCGGTCTCTGGAAAACAACGAACCGCGGCATCACATTCGAGCCGATCTTTGACTACGAGAAAGTCTTTTCCATCGGAGACATTGCCGTGGCTCCGTCGGACCCGAACATTGTCTGGGTCGGAACAGGCGAAGCCAACAACTCCAGAAGCTCTTACTGGGGAAACGGAATGTACAAATCCACGGATGCCGGGAAAACCTGGAAGCACATGGGTCTTGAAGAATCTCATCATATCGGCCGGATCGTCATCCATCCTCAAAATCCGAACATTATCTATGTCGCGGCCCTCGGACATCTGTATTCGGAAAACCCGGAGCGGGGATTGTACAAGTCGACCAACGGCGGAAAGAAATGGAAGAAAGTGCTGGCTGTCCAGGCCGACGGCAAGGATATCGGTGTGGTGGATGTGGCCATGGATCCGACCAACCCGGATATCCTTTACGCCTGCTCCTACGATAAAGAGCGGAAACCCTGGACATTCAATTTGGGTGGTCCGGGAAGTGCGATTTACAAAACAACGGATGCGGGCAAAACCTGGACAAAGCTCGGAGGAGGGCTTCCCGGCGGAATGCTCGGGCGCATCGGAATCGACATTTACCAAAAAAATCCGAATATCCTGTACACCACCATTGAGAATGCCAACAAATCCGGCATGTCTGATGAGGAGAGGCTCAAAGAGTTGCGCGAGGGCAAATCCAGCCGGGGGATGATCGGCGGCGAAGTCTACCGCTCCGATGACGCCGGAAAAACCTGGCGCAAGGTCAGCCCTGATGACCAGAGTATAGGCGGCGCGCCGGCCTATTATTACGGGCAGATCATAATCGATCCCAATGATGATAAGGTGGTTCACGTCTTGAGCGCAGCATCCTGGGGAACCCGGGACGGTGGGAAAACCTGGCAGAGACGTCCGTTGAGATTCGGCGGAGACGATCATGCTCTCTGGATCAATCCCAAGGATTCTAATCATATGCTTCTCGGTTACGACCACGGAATGGGAGTGACGTATGACGGCGGTAAAAACTGGTACCATCCGGATTTCCTGCCTTTGGCCCAGTTTTATGCGGTCGGCGTGGATATGTCCTATCCTTACCGTGTGGCCGGCGGACTCCAGGATAACGGCTCGCACATGGGTCCCAGCACAAAGCGTGGGGGAGGCCCGATCCGGCTCGAAGACTGGCAGAACGTGGGAGGCGGTGACGGCATGTATAACGTGTTCGACTGGAAAACCAACCGCTACCTCTACAACGAATCTCAGTTCGGTCCGCTGCAAAGGATGGATCTCCAAACAGGGGAGAGAAAATCCATAGCGTATGGCCGGCAAAAACGGGAACTCCGCTGGAACTGGAATTCTCCTATTCTGGTCTCTCCTCACAACAGCGATGTGATCTATCACTGCGGGAACATTATCGTGAGGTCTTCTTTCCGGGGCGAATCCTGGACTGAAATCAGTCCTGACCTGACCACCAACGATCCGAAGAAACTGACGACCGGAAAGGGCGGAGACGGAAACATTCAGTACTGCACGATCACCACCATTGATGAGTCCCCGCTGGTTGAGGGATTGCTCTGGGTCGGAACGGATGACGGAAACGTCTGGGTGAAGCAGCCCGCAAACAAAGACTGGACAAAACTGAATGACAAGATCACCGGTAATCCCGGATACTGGGTGAGCCGGGTCACGGCCTCCTATCATGACCCGGGAACAGCTTATGTTTCCTACACGGGATACCGGAGAGACGATTTCAGAGCTTTTGCGTACAAGACATCGGACTATGGAGAGACCTGGACATCGATCGCCTCTAATCTCCCGGCCGAGCCGATCAACGTTATCAAAGAAGACCACAAGAACCCGAACCTTCTCTTTGTGGGAACGGAATTCGCGGTCTATATCTCGATCAACGGAGGGAAAAGCTGGACAAAGATGAAAACCAACATGCCGACTCAGCCTGTTCATGACCTGGTCATTCACCCGAGGGAAAATGACCTTGTGGCAGCCACGCACGGACGCGGTATATTCATCGCGGACATTTCTCCGCTGCAGGAGTTAACCTCCAAAGTCATGGCCGCAGATGCGCACCTCTTCGACATCGAATCCAAAATACAGTGGGTCAATCCCAGAAGGATGAACTCCAGCTCCTCCAATTTCCCGGGAGAGAGCGAGCCCAACGGCCTTGTGATCTACTACTATCTGAAAAACAAAGTCAAAGGTGATGTGAAGGTCACAGTGTATAAGGGCAACATGGAGATCAACGAGATCAAAGGAAGTAGCGAAGCGGGCCTCCACAAAGTTGTCTGGAACATGAGCAAGAGGAGAAAAAGAAGCGAGAAGGAAGTTGAGCAGATGAGGCAGTTAGTCAGAAGGTACAGACAGTATGGGTACCGCTATCCGGGTGATATCAACTATGCCTACAGCCCCGCTGGATTCGGAGAATTCAAGTTCGTCCTGACAGTAGGTGATAAAAAATTCTTGAAGACGGCCTCAGTGCTCCAGGACCTCTGGTTCGATAAATAGGGAATACTGAATCTGATTTTTATCTGAATACAAACAGGAGAGAGGTCGTTACTCCAGGCGACTTCTCTCCTTTTTTTATGATGCAAATCACATTAAATCTAAATCTTTGTTCAATTCCATCACGTGAAAGCCTTATTCGACATCCTGGATATCTTTGATTCTTAAAAAATCTTCTTGTTCTGATCCCTTCCTCTTTACACAGTGTAGAAAAATATTCATATCTTCATCCACAGTGCCAAAGAAAATAAAATTCTCAAATATTCTCAATCCTCCGACTGTTGTCTTTATGTGAGCCAGAGTTTTTCCGTTTTCATCAAGCATCCAATAATCCCCTTCGATGTCTTCATAGTCGGTCGGACCAGCCACAAGTATATTTCCCTCAGGTGTTGAAGTAAATTCGTTCATATTGGGCTTGTCATACAGGGATTTCTTGTATTTATCGATGACTCTTCCAAACCGGTTGTACCAATCTGGATTCGCAACCATCATGTATTCTTCTCTTTGTTTTCTCCATGCATTCAAGTCCTTTCCTGTGACTTTTTCTGGTTTGGGAAGATCGGTCACAATCTCACGCATGAAATTTCCTTGGTAATCGTACACGTGAAAATTTGTGCTCAGCCCATCGCTGAAGAGAACCGTGTCATCCTTGAAAGAAATCCACTGGAAAACCGGAGTAAAAGGAAGATTCGATGTGGCGCCATCCCCGATACTCGAGATCATCGTGAAATACTCTCTTCTGATGACCTCTGAAACTACTTTTCCCTCTGAGTCGATCCTGAGGAGCGCCTGCGGATCTTTGTACAAGAAATAGTCTTTTGTCATTTCAGGAGCTGAATTGAAAGAGAATTCAATGAGGAAACTCCCGTCTTTGAGAGGATAAGAATTGCTGATCCCGAACAATTGATTTATCTCCGGCGTCAAAACATTGATGAACTCTCCGGATAATTCCATGAACGTGACCCACCTGTGACCTCTAATATATTCTGTGAAGTAGAGCCTTTTGTCCTGCGTGAACCCGAAGTTTGCCCCGTCAACTCTTTGGACTTCTCCGGGACCCTGGCCTTCACCGCCAATCTTTCTTAAGTACTTGCCTTCAGGGGAATAAACCTTGATGTAGGAATCCCCCCAATCAAAAACATAGATGTTTCCATCAGGACCTTCTCGAACATGTCGGGGAAAGATTAAGAAACCGTCTCCTTCCTCTTTGCCGACGATAAAATGGTCCTGCCCGAAAGCAGATATGCACAAGACCAGAAATAGGATTGAAAAACACAGAATAGAGATAGATCTTTTTTTCATCTGAAACCTCTCTTTAGATAATACGCTATTCAAGTATGTTCTGTGAACACATTGCTTTCATTTTATATAATGAGAACACCGTGTAAAAACAAACTTCTCTTCACGATTTCCTGAGATTTCCCCTGATAAACCGCATCTCTAACTGCGTTTGAGTGAGGAGGACAATTTAAAATCAAAATTAATAAAATTTGTCTCGAATAGATTCAGAAGGGCTTTCCAAACAAACCCGGATTTGACATGTCCCCAAAAAACTATATAATTTTGTAAAGACTTTAGGTTGAAAATGCCAAAGAGAGAAGATAAGCAAAGAAGGCTGGAAGACAGGATTGGGCCGATTGAATCGGTCATCGCAGCAAAAACCAAATTCAGAGGAAAAATCAATTCTGAGGACAGCATCCAGATCTCCGGGAATTTCAGAGGAGATATCAAATGCGAGCAGCTGGTGAAGATCAACAACGGGGGAAAGATCAAGGGAACAATCAGCAGCACCTATGTCATAATTGAGGGAGAGCTGACCGGAGACGTCGAAACTGCTGATTATGTGGAAATCCGTCCAGAGGGCCGGGTTGTCGGGAATATCAGCACGTCGGAAATCGCAATCGCCGAGGGAAGCTTTATTCAAGGTGAAATCAAGATGCCGGATAAAGATGAGCCAGTAAGCTTCGTGGAAAAACGAGGGAACGAGGAACCTGAAGAGGCCGGCGAACAAGAGAGCTCCGAAGAAGAGCAGAGCCAAGAATAAAGCCTTTCGCTCCCCATTTTTTTAAAATCCGTTCATCTCGTTTGATAAGCACACGAAGGCATCTTTCAGAGCTTATTTTATATTCTTCAGATAACTCTTTTTCTTCATGAGTTTCTCGATAGCATCGATCTCTTTCGGAGCCTTCGCGGAAAGGATTTCATGACCACCCTCTGTGATGAGAACATCATCCTCTATCCTTATCCCGATATTTGCATACTTCTGGACTGCAGGGCTCACTTTGCTGATGAAATCATCAAGCTCTTCCTTTTTCATGCCTGCACGTCCCAGCATCGTCTGTAGATTATCCAGAGTCTCTTTACGGATATAAATGCCCGGCTCCACAGTGAACACCATCCCGGGTTTGAGCTTCCAGCCTTTTTCTTCGGCTGGTCCTCGACCTCCAACATCGTGAACATCCAGACCCACCCAATGACTGATGTTGTACATCAGCCAGGCGCGATGCTGCCATTTACTGTTCTTGTCTGTGATGAGGCCCAGCCTGTACAGGCCTTCCTTTATTACTTCGACACCTCTGTCGTTAATCTCATAAATCCCGACTCCTGGAGAGGCGATTTTTATGGCTTCTTTTTGTGCCATCAGGACAATTTCATAGATTTCTCGCTGTTCCTTGCTGAATTCTCCGTTCACGGGTATTGTGCGGGTGACGTCGGATTTATAGTGCCCGTATTCTGCGCCCACATCCATGAGCAGTAAGTCTCCATCCTGCATCTGCCGCTCGTTGGCGTCATAGTGGAGTATCGTTGAATTTGGGCCAGAGCCGACAATAGAGGGAAATCCAGGACCCTGCGCACCGCTTGACCGAAAAATGTATTCGATAATCGCTTCTGCCTCATATTCGAACATTCCAGGCTCAACAGCCTTCATCACCTCGATTAAAGCATCACACGTGATATCCGCGGCCTTTTTCATCAGCCTAATCTCTTCTGCGGTTTTGATAAGCCTCATTTCGTGAATGTAGGAGCGAGGATCGAGGACTTGAACGGGTTCGCTTCCTTGAGGGCTGCGGATCATCGGAATAATCTTGTCATACAGCTCTTTATCCCTGAAACTCACATAAAATTTAGATTTTCCGCGAAGATAACGCGGTAATGATTTATCAAACTCTCTAATCGGGAAGGCTTCATCCGCACCATAGACTTTTTTCGCCTCCTCCAGGCCCGGATGCTTCCCGGACCACAATTCACGGACAGGACTTGAGGGACGGATAAACAGGATGTATTTATCGTTTGCCTCCGGGATGAGGAACATCACTGCATTCTCCTCGTACAATCCGGTCAAATAGTAAAAATCGCTGAGATTTCCTGCTCCCCGGATTAAGGCTATTCCTCCATCCATTTTTTCCATCAGCTTCTGCCGGCGCTTCTCGAAAATTTCTTTATCTATACTGCCACTCGTTTCTTGAAGAAATCCGAGGAAAACAGCCAGAATGATGGATATTCCTAGAATGAATCTTTTATTATTTTTGTTCATGTGCAGCCCCTTGATGAGCACTAGGCTCTCCAACTAGATTCAATGCGATGATTGATCTATGGCGAGCCGCATAAGAATTCACAGCATTTTAAGCTTCAAACAGGATATTTGATTTTTATATGGACTGTCAAATAAGAGAGAAATGCACCTTTAAATCTGTTCCTATTTCAATCCAGGAAGTCCAGGGAAGTTATGGCTTTAATGGATTTGGATTCAGCTCACCTTAATTATCTATTTGAAAGATTTCATATTCCTAAATTTTCTTTTTATGACAGTCTTCAAACGAGAAGGCGAGCCAATAGATAGCACCTCTGCCTCCAAAATCTTTGGAAGGGAAACCTACTAAGAGCGTTTTAGCAAATTTTACGCCAATTGTCTGATCCAATAACTTTTTTTCAAATCCCTGAAATTTCACTCTCAATATTAGTTCGTCTTTTTCAATGGCTAACGGCACAACAATAAGCCTATATCCCCCATGCCCATACATTATTTTAGGATACAATCCTTCTCCTGCTATAAATGTTTCAAAATTCTTTGCATTAATGGAAATATTTAAAGTATCAACTTGAGAAATCCCCACTCTCTTACTAAGACAGGAAAATTTGACTTTCTCTTTTATTAGTCTATCAAGATCAGCATTGTCTTGATTTAAATCTGTTTCAAGAAGAACAATCCCATCAGGAAAAGAGGCTGTTACATTCTCTCTGATTATCCCACCTTGTATTCCTCCAACCTTTCCATCTTTTATTGAAATGGATTTAGCTTTAACAATGGTTTGAAAGGGAAGAATACGAAAGATCCTGACCTTTAGGTTTAGCCATCCATCTTCAAGAGATACGCCCACCTGAACAATTGAAATCGAGATGAAGTGAACAAGAAAACAGATAATAATTTTATTTCTTTCCATAACTGTATCCCTTCATCTATATACAACATGGAAATTAATATATTCCCCCCTTTGGCCAGAATGAATACATCTATATCTGAGCTGCTGACTCGCTCAGCTCTCATTTTTAATTCGAGAATTCGGATCAAAAGGGGAGAGTGCGTTCGACTAATCAATGTTACTCACTATCTTATATCTATATACTTCTATATCAGTTATGTCTCGTGTTTCGATATTGCCTATAAATCTAAGCGTGTAAACGAAATTATTTTTATTAACCCAGGGAAGAAAGTCTAAAGTTATTTCATCAACATAATTCCCTTGTTTATCGAATACATCAAAGAAATATTCATTTCCAATTCTTTTCCTTAAAGCAAATACATAATCCTCTACAGTATAGAGCCTTAAAATCGGAGGTTTCACTTTTGGAAAATCGATATAGTTTGATATACCTTTAAACCTTTTTTCGTAGCTCTCCAACATCTCTTTTTGTTCTTCATCAGATATTTTATCAGGTTTATGTTTTCTGTTTATTTCGTTTATTAATTCTCCGTTATTCGAAAGAATCTTAATACTGTAGGAATCATTATAGCTTACATAGAAACGGCCATCGGAATCCATTGTCCAGATGACTTCAGGAGTATATCTGGGAGCTTGTGTACTAAAAGTTCCTCTACCTGTTCTTATTCTCTTTGTAATGAAAACACCCTTCTTTTCGTATATGTCTGAAAGATGATTAAAATCCCTGTTAAATTTACTGATTTTGTATATTTGCTCATCATCTATGGTGGAAAGTGGCTGGTATCCACAAATGATATTTAAATCGGGATCAATCATTACTTTTGATAAATAGTAAAGCATCCCAGTTCTTTTGATGTTTTCTACAAATTCTCCTTTCTTATTAAAAATAACTAATAACCCCCTGGCAACATCTTGAACATAAAGGTTATCTCTCTTATCAATAATCATAAAGGTAGGAGTCTCGAATTCACCTGGTCCTTGACCTTTTTTCCCTATTGCTCCTGTAAACATACCTTCTTTATCAAACTTTAATACTCTGAAATCATATCTATCCATGATGTAAATGTTTCCTTCTGAATCTGCTTCAACTCCTTGAGCAAAAAAGGAGTAGCCTTCCCCAGATGACTCTATTATAAGATCCTCAACAAATTTGATTTTTAAGAGATTGCTCTTGCTTTTCCATTCCACTTTTTGTCCGCCAAATGTGATGATCATCATGAAGACTGCTAGAAAAAGAGCGAGTGGAATAACTCTGGATTTGTTTTTCATTTTATCCCACCTTTTGCTATTACAAACTTCAAGAATAATCTAAAAGTTACACTTAACACATTTACTAAGAAATCACCTATTATATCCCAGGCAATCTGAAGCTTTAGTAGACATGGCTTGAAATTGCTGTTTTTATCTTTCGAAACTATCTCTATTACTTAATCTATTATTTATATCGTTTTGAAAGAAATCATTTTATCAACGATATCAGAAAATCATTTTTCTTGTAGGACGTCAGAAGTTATTTTGGCACTGCCGCATTCCGGGCAACGTTTACTTTTTTTTCTCGTTCGGAAGAAGTATGCTAAGGAATATCCGCGCGGGGGCCCTACAATCCAATCCATAAAATGGTCTTTATAAGGCTTCTTTTCTAAATAAGTCTCCGGTTTGCCTATAAAACCACATTCGCAGCACAAATATTTTTTTGACAATGCCTACACCTTTTTATCTTCAGGAAGCCAGGGCTTTAGGGGATTTTGATTCCATTCAAGAAATCCCTAATACACGACTTCATACTTGGCAATACTGAAAAATCCGTTGCTATGCTCATCAATCGTATAAATATAGCCATTCTTTAAGACTATAGCTCCATATCCAAAATGTCGAGGAGTGATGTTTACCGGAAATTCAAGATAGAAATTATCGATATATTCGCCCTTCATATTATATACATCAACTAACTGTCTATTGTGCTTATCTCTGGTCGAATTTAAAGCCCAAAGCTGATCCTTGTTGATAAGGAGCTCGCTGATGTCATGGTAATATTTATAAGGGGGAGGATCAGAAGGAAGCTTTTCATCCTTTTGAGGATATTTAACACGGTCATATGCTCTTTTAAATATTCCTTCAACTGTGTTTTTCTCTATATTAAATCTAATTATTTTGTACTCGGAAGTATGAGTAACAAACAAATTCTCTGAGTCCTTAAACGCATAATGCAACATTGCCCGAGGCCACCATGCACTGCTTATGAAATAATGTTTTATAGGGAATGAAGATATTTTACTCAACTTGTTAAAATTAGGAGTTATTTCATATAAGTAAGTAGGGATATCGACAAATCCTTCCTTAAATTCTTCCCTCCCAAGTGCTTCGTATGGGCTTTCTTCTAAAAATCCATAAATTTTATTTTCAAAAAAGCCAATAAAATCAAAAGTCCTAGATAGTTCTATTCTTATTTCGCCCTTGAAATTTCCAAGTAAATCAAACCGCATAATTTTGGGCGGATTGATGGCTTGAATAATAATCTCGTTTTTTGTTAATAAATAGCTTGTTCTACCAATAGCTTCTCCTGGACCTTGACCATGTTCAAATAATCTAAATATAAATTTTCCTTCGCTACTGAATTTGTAGAGTGTCCAATTATCATAAAAATAAATACTTCCATCGTGCCCGATTTTCAAACCATAAGGAGCTCTGAATATAATCTCTGCACCATCATCCCTGATTCGCATCATTTCTTTTAGATTTACAATTCTACCAGCATCCTTGTTCAATGGTTTTTTTGGATTTTCAACAACTTTCTGAGCATGAATGATAGAAATGCCAATAAATATAACTGTAAAGATTAAAGCTAATCTCTTCATATCATTCTCCTCGCTCAGCGTCCTTTTTCAATCCAGGGAAGCCAGGGCTTTAGGGAATTTGGTTTACATCGATAAAAACTGTTAATAATTAGATTTCCACTTTGTTCTGCCATTAAAACTACTTTCTGCTTAGTTCTCGGTAAACCGTAACTGCCAGGCTCGGCCAGATCCAGGCGCCGTCTTCTTGCAGAGGCTCTTTCACTCCGAAGGCTTTTTTCACATCCTCCAAGCTCTTGCCGGCATCAAACATGGCAGTGACCTTGGACCGGACCTCTTCAATGGTCGTGAGGTTCTGCTGCACGATATCGCGATCGAGGGAATCACCATGACTCGGAATAAACGTCCGGATTTCTGGCTTCAGACCCAACAGGATGCTCAGCACACGAACTAACCCAAGGGTACTGCCGCCCTTCTGGTCCTGGATCAGCGGCTCGCGTCCGTCAAAGACGAGGTCCCCAATGAAAGCGACGCGATCTGCCGGAAACCAGACGATTGTATCTCCGCTCGTGTGGGCGGGGCCATAGTGGAGGAGCCTCACTTCATCATTTCCTAAGCGGATATTGAGCTGCCCCTTAAATGTCATCGCAGGGATAAAATCCGACCTTGTCCAGGAAGCATAAACCGTTGCTGGCGCATTCATCTCCAGATATACAGTCGTGTTCTTTTTATAATCGTCCAATACCCTGAGGCTGCAGATGATCTTGGCTGTATCCGGATAAGCATCGCGGCCGTTGAAGCTGTCGGGATCGCTGTGGGTGAAGACCACCCTGGTAATAGGATTCTTTGTGATCTTCGCTATTTCTTTGAGGACCTTCTCTGTTGCACCCTTCGTGGCTTTAGAATCGATGACGAGGACTTCGTTATTCCATGTGCAAAACCCGACGTTGCTTCCCCATTCCCCTTTGGCCATATAGATGCCGTTGGCGACCTTGACGATCTCCAAGGGCGGCTGTTTCTGCTTTGTCCGAAAGTTCAGAACCTGGCTTCTTACCCCAATGGATAAGCCGGTGAAAGATACGAAAAGAGCTATGATGAGGATGCGGCCAATTCGCCTTATCATGCTTCCTCCTGCGTGGGAGATAACGCATCAGCGCTCATTTTTTGATCACCGTCTCCGTCTCCACCGTGAAGAACTTGAAATCCTTGTAGGTGAGTTCAACCCTCGATTTTGTCTCACGGCGGTTCGACATTAAACTCGGATATTTAATCAGAACCGCCGTTCGGCTAGGTAACATCACTCCGTTATTCTCAATCTTATACTCATACGTCCTCAAGAAAAACGGCTCGATGTTAAGGAAAACCGCTTCCCTTAAAATATCTTCGTATCCGTAAAGAGGCACGCCTTCGATCTCGCTCTTAATAATTTGAAAGCTACCCTTTTCTACCCATATTTTAGCGGAGCGGACGCCATCCGCATCCCCGAACTTTGGGACGGCTTCCAAAACATACACATCCTTGCCAGACACTCTCTTTTCTTCGCAAATTCGATAATTGAAAAGAGGCTGGTGATCTTTATCGAGAATCTTGAACAAAGAAACGACAGGCGAGAGCGTGGAATAGCGGTCCTCTTCCAATAGTCTCACCTCGTCCACGACTTTGCGGCCATTTTCCTTGAGCACGATCCGCCGTTCCTTGATCTCCTCGAACCTCCTGATCATCTGGTAGTCGCAATTGTATCTGAATCTCTCGGCATCCTTGATGCTCAGAATTTGAGGCTTATAAACTACCCAGCCCGTCATCATACCATCGGCGCTTTCGGTGACTTGAACTGCAAAATCGCTAGGGAACCTGCCCACCAGCATGGCCAGGCGGTCTGGATGTCTAAGAGAATGCGTGGTTTCTTTGATCGTCTCTTCACAAGTGTAGAAGAGGGCCGCGTCGGCAAGTTTTCGGCAGTATTCAGCACACCCGTTAAGTATCCTTTCCATTTGCTCTCTTGTGGCCGCATCCACAGCTGCTGCATTCTCCTCGATATAAGTCAATTCTTCGGCATAAACTCGCGGATCGAAATTAAATGCATAGTCAAAGGCAGCGGGAACGGGTTTTCTCTTTTGGAGCACAGGCTCAAATCTCCACTGCCAAAAAGCCTGGCATGCTGCATAGTCAAGGTAAGGATGTAAGGAGGTTGTGACCTGCACGTACCGGACAATCCCTTTTTCATCGATGGCAATCCGAAGCCCGACCCAGCCCTTAATACCCCGCCGCCTCAACTCCCCCGGGTAAGAAGGAAGAATCTTATCGATAGGCCGAGGTGCCGGCATGAGCTTCGGCATGGGTGGACTTTTAAGCGTCGGCGAGGTCCTTCGCTTGGGCTGAGGTTCATCAGCTGTCAACTTGACTACCATGAAATAAGGCCGGTTCTCATTGGGGACGCTAACAACAACAGGGTCATTGAATCCAACGGTCAATGTCTGATCTACAATCAAGCGCATCTTTTCCTCGTCCCTGGTCGCTTCGAAAGTTTTTCTTAGCATTATCCTATCACTTTTTTCCGGGCGGATTATACCCTCCTTGGTCTTTGAGAGCACGACGCGCAGTGTCACTTTCATTGGAGAAGGGACTTTGTGCGACAGATCGATCCTGTAGGCTATTTGCCTGCCCAAAACCACCTTGCCGGGGAAGGGGAGATCTTCCCTTTGTGTTTGTTTGAAGAGGAATAGGTCACTAAGCGTTCGCAAGTCTCTTAAGTCCAAGAGAGTATCAATAACGGCGGCCCTAAAATCGTGTTCAGATCCCTCGGCCAGAGCCCTGAGTGAGCTGAGCTCCGGGGTGGTCGAGAGCGGCATCAGCTCGACTTGTGACAGTCCTGGCTCGCCCACTACCATTGTCCCTTGAAAAAGCCATATCCGGATGGTGATTTCTTTGCGGCCTGCAAAACTGATGTTGGCTAAAAGCAAAAGAGCGATAATAAAAATCCACGTCCTTTGTTTTTTGTCCACTTTCTGCTCCCCCTGTAATTATTATAACTCGCTCAGCGTCTCTTTCCAATCCAGGGAAGCTAGGGCTTTGGAGGATTTGGGTTTCACTTTAATTTTAATTTCTGTTAGGATGAATTTATTACTTGTCAGATAGTCCAGGAATTCTATATTTTCCAATGCTGTAATACCCTTCTTTATCCTGGTCTACTGAATATAGAAAGTTTTTCCACGCTATAATTTGAATATTCTGATATCTTTTTGGCTCAATTCCATCAGGGAAACATAGGAAGAAACTATCAACATATTTCCCGTCCCTATCATAAACATCAATCAGCCACTCATTATCCTCGTTTTTTTCTGATGTAATGGCCCAGAGATTATCTTCGAAAATTAAAAGCTTCTGAACATCTTGATAATACTCCCTATCAGGGCCATATAAGAATCCTGGTTTCTTTTTTATTTTTGGTCTTTTGATACGCCTAAATTCACGAGTGATAATTTCATCAATTTTATTTGATTTCAAGTTAAATCTGACAATCTTATACTCAGATGTATGAACCACAAAAAGATTCTCAAAATCTTTAATCGTAAATTCTAAAAAAGCCTGTCCAAACCAGGCACTTCTATCGAAATAAAATTGTACGGGAAATGTGTGTATTTTTTTATGTCTCTGAAAGTCAGAGGAAAATTCATAAATATTTCCGTGAAAATCTATATACCCGGATTTTCCTTTAAGCTCCCATGAAACTTCCGTTTGAACGGCATAAATTTTTTCTCTAAAATTTCCAATAAATCTAAACAGACGGAATGGCTCTATTAATTTAATTTCCTCTTTTAGAACTCCATTAAGGTCAAACTCCATAACCTTCAGAGGACTTATAGCACGGACAACGATTTCATCATTGATAACGGCAAAACGTTTTCTTAGTCCTGGGTCTGCTTCTCCCGGGCCTTGTCCTGTTCCAATTATCTTAAAAACAAAATTCCCATTTTTGTCATATTTGTAAAGGTGCGGACTGCTTAAAAAATATATATTTTCATTGTAATCGACAACTAGATTTTCTGGCCATCTAAAGACAATATCCTTTCCATTATCTCTAATCCTCATAATCTCTTTGAGATATATTTCCCTTTTCGGATTATTACTTAATGGTTCTTTTGGATTCTTGATAACTTTAATCCCCCCTTCTTTTTTTATTTTTCCCTTCCATTCAGCTTTTTGTCCCCCTAATGAAATAAGCATAATGAAAGCCGGAAGAAATAGGATGATTGATATAACCTTACTTCTGTTCGCCATTTTTACCCCCACATACAAATTCTAACTCGCTCAGCGTCTCTTTCCAATCCAGGGAAGCCAGGGCTTTTGGGGATTTAGGTTTTACTCAGCGCAATCCTCTTCTTCTTAATCAATGATTTCATACTTGGCAACTGAAATCAGTTCATCCTCTCCAATCTCGATAACATAAAGAAAATTCTTATACACAACCATGGGTGCATAGAGGTGGTCATCTCTTTTTATATTCCGCAGCGGCAGATAAAAATTATCCAGGTATTTTCCCTCACGACTAAAAACATCGACCAAGATGCCTCTATCCTTGTCAACCGTTGAAGTTATGACCCAGAGATTGTTTTTATGGATGGCTAATCTATAAATGTCATTATGAAATTCTGGAAGCATAGGTATCATCTTGCTTTTCTCTGGAAGGATATGCTTCACACGCTCATACTTCCTCCTGAAAATCCTGACAATCTCGATTTTCTCTAAATCCAGCAGTTTTACCAGATATTCGGGTGTATGAAAAAGATAGACATAACGTTGGTTCTCGCTAAATGTTTTGAGCCAACTAACTAAAATGATGCCACCGCCTTGAGTTGAGATTGTAATAGGAAAAATGTATGAGGTGGGAGTAATCTCTCTTGTTTTACTAACAACACAAAGCCTGTAATTACTCTCTTTTATTCCATTTATTCTTTCAAAACCTTTTCTCTCACGCTGAGTAAAGTAGTACTTTCCATTGTAATACCCAATGAGAGTAGAAAACCTCCATTCAGGCCTGATATCTTGAATCAAATTTCCCTGCATGTCCAATCTGATAATTTTATACATAATCGATGAAGCAAGGATAATTTCGTCTTCTCCAATGATGATATCGGTAAGGTTTTGATTCAATCCTCCTGGTCCTTCGCCTTTCTTGTAGAGGTTTTTCACGAATTTTCCATTGACATCAAATTTGTAAAGCTTGTTAGGCTCATGAATAAAAATGGAACCATCTTTCGCTACCTTAATATCCCACGGACCAGAGAAATAGAATTTCCCTTCTTCATCTGTAATCCGCATCACTTCTTTCAACTGGATTACACGACCTGCATTTTTACTCAATGGCTTTTCAGGATTTTCAATAATTGTCTGAGCAAGAATGATAAAAGTAAAAACAAATATAGAAGTAAGGATTAAAGCAGGTTTCTTCATAACACTTTCTTCATTCAGATACCCTTTTCAATCCAGAAAAGCCAGAGATTTAGGGAGTGGGATTTCTAAAAGACTATTCCCACTTCATTTTGCTAACAACAAATTTCTTATAACCGCTTTCTTTTTCTTGAACACAATAAAACAGATTGTTTATTATCGTTGCTTTGGCAAGGCTTTCCCAAATCCAAACATTCAGACTCTTTCTCCCAATAAAAACACCATCAGGATTGAAAATATCGAACATAAATTCGCCTGGATTTTCTCCCTCCTCATACGTCATGACAAAAAGCCTCCCCTTATCGTCTGTGAATAAAGACTGATAGGGTGGGAACGAATCAGGGAAAAAGGTTATTTTTTTAAGATTTTCGGGTGTTTTCTCCATTATTGCCTTTTTATATTCATCAGAGACAGGTACGTTTTTATATTCTTTTTTAATTTTCCTAATTAAGTTCCCTTCCAAATCATATACCCATATCTCATATCCTCTCTCTTCATTACCTATATAAACAGCTCCTTTTGACACGCTCCAAGCCCAAATTGGATATGTGCCTTTCCGTTTTTTTGTTACCATTGAGCTTAAAAAATTATACCTATCAAGCTCTTTTATTTCTTCAAATTGAGCACTGAATAATCTCAAAGGAATTTGGATATATTCTTCTCTATACGAACCTATCACTTGTCCGAAGGTGATATATTTTCCATTCTCAAGACAGGACACTTTTGCAATCCGCAAATCAGAACGAGTAATATTTATTTCCTTTTTCAATCTTCCATCTCCACTAAAAATCACAAGCTTTAGCTTCGCTTGGTCTGTAACAGCAACATTGTCTTGATTATCAATTTCAAGGTGAAACGGATATTGAAATTCGCCTGGACCCTGTCCTACTGGTCCGAAAGACGTAATGTATTTTCCATCTTTATCAAATTTGAAGACATTATCCCCCGTGCTTGACATAAATTTCAGAAAATAAATATTGCCCTTCGAGTCAACATCAAAACATCTTATATCAGTCAATCCAATTCTAGCTATATCAGAATATTCAGTATCAATGGTGAATATTTCTTCAAGATTAAATCCCGCAGATTCTGTCTTGATTTTATAAGGCTCAATATGATTAACAATGACTTCCACTCCATCTTCCATATATCTTTCTATTTTTTCTTTTTTGGGTTCACAGGAAACAAGAATAATAAAGGCTGAAAGAAATAGAACTAATGAAACAATCTTAGTTTTGTTTTTCATTTTTGTCCCCCAATATAAATTCTAATTCGCTCAGCGTCCTTTTTCAATCCAAGGGAGCAGGGGATTAGTTAGATTCAGTTTATGTTCACTCCCACTCCATGGTGTATCTCTTGACCAGAGGGATGCCTTCCTCGTTTTCCCTTATTATGCAATAGAGCTTATTGTTCCTGACGGCATAAACCTGTTCGTCCTCAGGAAGAGAGAAACGGGAGATATACCGACCCAATGGATCGAAAACATCGTAGTAAACGCCGACCTTATCATCCTTCTCGCTGGTCAGGGTATAAATTCGATCTTTTTCGTCAATAACAAGCCCCGTAACAACAGGATAATATTCAGGAAATTCGAATTTAAAACGAAATGGAGCGTCTTTGGAGGATTCTCTTTTAATGAATCGCTCCTTGTCTGAATCTGTTATTTTTACAGGATCATAATCTTTGACGATTCGCTTTATGGCTTTGCCGTTGGGATCGACGACATGTATGTCATAAGTTGAAGATAAAATCCATATCAGTTTATCGTCTTTCGTTAAATCAAAATAGTAACCCTTTGGAAAAGGATTGCTCACGCCCCGCTTTCGAGTTTTTTTAAAGGAATGAAATTTCATGACCAGATTCAAGTCAGGATCGTATTTAACCAGCTCCTCGACTGTCTTGTATCCCCGTCCCCTTTTATATTGATACACGAATCCTCTGCTGTCGATTCTGACTGAGCCCATAGGAAGTTTGTTTGCTGAAACAGTCTTCAGAAACTCCCCGTTCAGATTAAGGTATGTGAACCTGCGACTCAAAACGTCATACACAACAAGGACACCACTAGGCATAACCTTTATTCTACCTGGTCCGGTGAATTCACCCGGTCCCTGGCCAATGCGGCCAAAAGTCCTGAGAAGTCTTCCTTTTGAATCGAAAACCCTTATTTTGACCTCTTTTGGATCCAGCGTATAGATGTTTCCTGAAGCATCAACCGCGAGGGAATTCAAAAAAGAAAACCAGTAATCCTCTTTCTCTGTATCTTCGCCAATGACCAGATCCTTCTTTAGAATTATTTTCGATGGAATGCCCGGCATAGAGACAGGCTCCTTCGGATTATAGATGACAGTCATGCCATTTTCGGTTCTAATCTCCACTTCTTGTGCCCACGAAATGCAGAGCGGGAAAGCCAGAGAAAAGAGAGCAGCGAGTTTTATAAGGATCTTTCTCATCTTCCCCCTTTTGTAGATTCTAACTCGATAGGCCATCTTTTTCAATCCAGGAGCCAGGGCTTAAACGGATAAAGCAATATTTTTGATCGAGATAGTTCTTATCCAAAAGAAGTGAATATATTTTTTTGGTAAATATAATCAGTAATTTGTTTTTTTATTTCGTTGATATCAATTTACGACAATCTTTTCTTCTAAATATTTGATCCCAGCAGGAAGACCTCCTGATCTGAGCGTTAAAGCTAAATCTTCTGCTTCTTCGGCAGTAAAGTTACCATGAATGACTGCACTGTCAGAGATTCTGTCACGGATTATTACCACCATTTGGACCTTACCATCAAAGACGATGCTTAATGGCCTGTCGATATTATCAGCAGTGAATCTGGAAAATCTTTCCGCCGCCTCAGGAATGAAATTGACTTGGATAGCTGGATTGTTCCACTCATCTTTTGTGACTCGAACACTTTTAAGGTCCTTTCCTGTGACAATAGCCATTATGCTGAGGAGGTAATAGCCTTCTTCTATTTGGCTTGGGCCAACAACTTCCATGCCCTCAGGAACTTCACTTCCATAGTCTTGAAGCAACGCCTCTTTATCTGAGGCAGGTCCGGCTTGAACCAATCTAAATTCGAGAAAAGCTCGTGTCTTTATTATGCTCTTAACTCTTTCTGGATCTTTAATCCGAAGACTCGGAATCTCAACAATAATTCTATCTTTATCTCCTTCATCTCTCTCAATGACTGCTCTTCTTAATCCCATTAGTTTTAGTCTCTTTCTTATCACATCGACTGTTTGTAATACGCACATATCTTCTAAATAGGTGATTGTGTTCTGCTTCATGGCAACCGAAACACTGTTGCCTCTGAAAGAAGCATCCCACTCTGTCAAATGTTCATCTATCAGTTCTCTAACAAGAGCCTCTTTTTCCGGTTCAAACTCCTGGATGGTGAACCTGCCCGCGACATCCTTGTCTCTCACAATGGTCTTGTAATTCACTAAATTGTTTTTGAGATGTTCCTTCAGACGAAAAATTTCCATGTCTGTTTCAATTTTTATCGCATCCTCTGTATCTACTTGCAGAACAAGATGTAGCAATTCTTGAGGCTCTTTTTGGAGGCAGCCAATGAGTATTAAAAAAATAGAAACTAAAAATAAAGCCTTTTTTTTCATTTACTCCTCCTTTTTTTAGGGGAGTGACTCGTCAAAAAGTTAAAACTTTCTAAGGACTCTCCACTCCTTCTCTTTTGTAGACTACTTTTCCACCGACTATGGTGTAATCGATTTCTGATGTCATGATCTGATCATGAGGAATGGTCATCAGGTCGTTGTTGAAGATCACCATATCGGCCAGATAGCCTTTTCTGATCATGCCTTTGCGGCCTTCCATGAACTCAGCATAGGCAGAACCCAAAGTGTACAGCTCGATGGCTTTTTCCATTGAGAGTTTCTGCTCTGGAAACCAGCCATCACCTGGCTCGCCCGCGCGGTCTTTTCTCGTCACCGCAGCATAGAGTCCTTCCAGTGGATCGATCGGTTCCACCGACCAATCTGTCCCAAAAGCGATTCGTACACCTGCTCTGAGAAGGCTCTGCCATGCATAGGCACCTTTGCAGCGCTCTAGTCCGATCCTTTTCTCCGCAAACCTCTTGTCCGTAATGCAGTGAGTGGGCTGCATGGAAGCTATGACTCCGAGCCCTGCGAAACGCGGGATATCCGAAAGGAGAAGAATCTGGGCGTGTTCGCTGCGGTGCCGGCTGTCGCGCTTACCGTTGACTTTCCGGGCTTTTTCATAGGCGTTCAATACCCAGTTATTGGCCTTCGTTCCGATGGCGTGAATCCCAATCTGGAAGCCTCTGGCATCGGCAGCGACAATCCTCTGTTCAAATTCTTCGTAAGGCATCATCGGAAGCCCACTCGTGCTCGGATCATCTTTGAAGGGCTTAAACATCAGAGCCGTGCCGGAACCCAACGTTCCGTCGATGAATCCCTTCAGGTAACCAAACCGGATCCAGTTGTTCTCCTGCGGGAAACGTTTGCGGAGTTCATCCAGTTCATTCAAACGGTCCTCGTCGGCAGTCAAACCCATGTTGAACGTTACGCGCAGTGTGAGTTTTCCGTTATCTCTGAATTTCTGGAAGCGGTCGTAACCGCCGTTGAGTTGTGAAATGCTCGTGATGCCTGTTTTCCTGGCAGCATCGAGGGCGAGCTCCAAAGCTCTATCCGCCCGTTGCTCGCGTTCTTCTGGTGAAAGCGTGACCGAGCTCTTCACTGTGAGAAGGCCCTGTGCGCCTTCTTTGAATACTCCAGTCGGTTCGCCTGTCACCGGATCTTTGACGATCGTTCCGTTCGGAGGATCAGGTGTATCTTTGGTGATTCCGGACATCTCAATCACATAGCTGTTCACCCAGACTGAATGGCCATCTGCCCGGCTGAGCATGACCGGATTATTCGGAGCGACAGCATCGAGTATTTCTTTGGTCGGCCATTTCTTATCCGGAAAGGTCTCATGTTCCCAGCCTCCTCCGCGAATCAGCTCTCCGGGTTTGGACTCTTTGACTTTCTCAGCCACCATTTTCTGGATCGTTTGGACATCATGGACATACCGGAAATCCAGGTTCATCATCGAACTTCCACCGCTCATAAAGTGGATGTGCGCATCATTAAATCCAGGAACGACGAGCCGTCCTTTGGCATCGATGACCTGGGTCTCTCCTTTACGGATGTATCTTTTAATTTTGCTGTTAGAGGCGACCGCTATAATGAATTCTCCCTTCACGGCCACGCTTTGAGCTCTCGGATTATCCTTATCGATAGTGACGATTTTCGCGTTTTTGATCACAAGGTCTGCGTAGAGCTTTTCGCCAGATGTGCCGTAAACTCCCGAAAGATATACACAGAATATTACGATCAGAACCGCTGTGATTTTTTTATATCTCATGAGGCCCTCGCTTCATTCTTAGACATTTGTTTCGCTCGAAAAATAAATCCTGACCTACTATAGTGAGAATTCAGACTTTTGTAAAGGTAGGATGAAGAGAAAGACATAATGAATTGGATGTGCACATGTCCAAACGAAATGATCACCAATCGATTGGAATCTTCACATCATGCTTTTTGACATTCGAATTTTCCTTGTGCTATAAGCGGTGTATTATTCGCTAAAATGATTTTTCATATTTCCTGAGGAGGTTCCGATGAAGAAAAAAATACTCATGCTGGCTGGCTTTATAACGCCTTTTGCCGTCGTTGTTCTTGTTATGACGCTTGTAGGACTCCCGGAAAATAACACTCAAGACTGTAAGCTTCATTTCGGGCTTTCTTTTTCAGAAAAACTCGGTAAAAAGCCTGTGGACGGCCGGATGCTTCTGCTGATCTCATCGGACGGAACCCGGGAACCCCGTTTCCAGGTCAGCGATGGCCCGAACACTCAACTGGTTTTCGGCGTCGATGTGGATGGCTTGGAACCAGGAGAACTTGCAGTTATCGATTCGAGTGTTTTCGGCTATCCTCTGAAAAGCGTCGCCGAGATTCCCGCGGGTGAATACTGGGTGCAGGGCCTCCTCCATCTGTACGAGACTTTCCACCGCTCTGACGGCCATACGGTCAAGCTCCCGATGGACAGGGGAGAGGGACAGCAGTGGACCCGTGCCCCGGGCAACCTCTACAGCACTCCTGAAAGGATGCGTATAGATCCCCGCAAGGAGGAGATCCTGAAGATATCTCTGGATAAAAGAATGCCTTTGATCCCTCCTCCCAGGGATACCAAATACATTAAACATGTGAAGATGAAGAGTAAGCTCTTGACAGAATTCTGGGGACGACCGATGTACCTCGGTGCCTGTGTTCTTTTGCCTGAAGGATTTGAGGAACATCCTGAAGCGAGATACCCCCTCGTGATCAACCATGGACATTTTCCGTACACGTTCAGTGGATTCCGGGAAGCGCCTCCGGATCCCGACCTGAAACCCACGTACAGCGCCAGGTTCAACCTTCATGGCTACAACAGGATCGTCCAGGAACATGCTCACCAATTCTATAAAGACTGGACAAGCCCTGACTTCCCCAGGATGGTCATCATAAAAATTCAGCATGCAAATCCCTATTACGACGATTCTTACGCAGTGAATTCTGAGAACCTGGGACCGTACGGAGATGCCATCACCTACGAGCTCATCCCGTATATCGAGAAAAAATTCCGCTGCATCGGAGAAGGGTGGGCGCGGTTTCTCTACGGCGGCTCGACCGGAGGCTGGGAAGCTCTGGCTTCACAGGTATTTTATCCGGATGATTACAACGGCTGTTATGCAGCCTGTCCGGATCCGATCGATTTCAGAGCTTACGCCATCGTGAATATCTACGAGCACGAGAACGCCTATTACCTGAAAAGCCAGTTCAAGCGAACACACCGGCCGGGACGGCGAAACTATCTCGGCGAGATCAGCAGCACATTGGAAGACATGAACCACCGAGAGCTTGCCATCGGTACAAACAGCCGTTCCGGAGCCCAGTGGGATATCTGGCAGGCGGTGTATTCTCCGGTGGGAGAGGAAGGATATCCGAAGCCGATCTGGGACAAGTTGACAGGGGAGATCGACCATTCTGTGGCAGAATACTGGCGAGAGAACTATGACCTTTCCTACATCCTTCAGCGCGATTGGAAGACTCTCGGCCCCAAACTCAAGGGTAAAATCCACATCTACTGCGGGGATATGGATAACTACTATCTGAACAACGCGGTCTATTTGACTGAAGAATTCCTTGAAAGCACGAATGATCCTTACTACGAGGGAGAAGTGGATTACGG
>CAYGBC010000023.1:0-8900 GCA_964348015.1 uncultured Eubacteriales bacterium
ATTCCTCGAGTTAATTCTTCTGTGGGTGTTTCGAGGGTCTAAGTAAGAGGTATTTCCTTTTGAGATGGAAGAGGCGTGGCACACTCGCCACAAAATTTTTGGGTGTCGGGATTATCGGATTGGCATTTTGGACACTTTACGCCCATTCTTCCCTCAGCTTACTTGGCAAAAGATTATCAATTTGGGAGGGGGGTGTCAAACTGAAATACGGACTTCTCCCCATCAAGCAGATTGGCAACAGATTGTGCATAGGAACACCTAACCGTGATCAAGTTAAAGGAAGGATTAATCTTGGAAAGGAGGGTGATTTTCGGTACAATTTTTATTTATGCTCTTTAAAGAAAACAAATCTTCATTATTCAGATTGAGCAGAATGATCCGAACCTAAGGAAAGTGGACGGATGAAATCTTTAACTAAACTGACTTTTCTTCTTTTGCTGATTTTTATTTCTGCCTCGCATTTGCTTCAAGCTCAGGAGAAGCAAACCAAAGAGGAAAAAGAAAAGAAGACTTCCCAGGAAAAGGTGAAGATCACAGAAGAGATTCTGGTCGTGGCTGAAGCGCCCAAAGATCTTCCGATATCGACGGTCACACGCTTGGGATTCACTGCGTTAGAGAGGATGAAGCCTCTCGACCTTTCCGAAGGAATCAAACACGCGCCCGGAGTCTACGTCACTCTGGGAAACAAGAACGAATATGTCCTCAAGCTCCGGGGAATGGATTCGAGGCGGATCGTCCTCTTGGTCGATGGGATTCCGGTGTATGAGCCGTTTTTCAGCTCTTTCGACTTGAAAACAGTGGTGGCCGGAGGGATGGATTCTGTTCAGATCACCAAGGGACCATCCTCTGTTCTGTACGGGCCGAACACGCTGGGGGGAATCGTCAATGTCATCACAAGACGGCCCGGTTCCGGTTCGCAGCTCACGCTGAATGCCGCCTACGGTGAGAACAACACCCGGAACATCAGTCTGGACACGAATCATCAGTGGAACCGGTTTGGATTAGCCGGAACGCTTCAGTACCAGGACTCGGATGGATTCCTGTATCCGGAGGAGGGATCGGAACATGCAGAAAGGCTGAACAGCGATTACCAGAGACGAAATTTGAACCTCAAGCTCTATTACATGCCGTCGGACCGGACGGAGATCCTGCTCAACGGAGGGGTCTATCTCTCAGAGTACGGCATCCCATGGGATCTCGGCCCAGGCAGGCCCCGGTATTGGCGTTTCAAAAACTGGGACCGGTATTCTCTGAATGCCGGAGGCTACACCGCAGTCGGAGGCAATTCAACGATCCAATTCAGGGCCTATTATGTTCAGTATGACAACACTCTGGAACAGTACTCGAGTCAAGAGATGACAGACCTGGATTTTGAAAGCACTTACGACAATTCGGTCTACGGGATTTATGCGCTGGGAGATTTTAAACTGCTTCCGTCAAACAGATTGAAGGCAAGCCTGTCTTATAAAAAGGATGTCGCCCGCATTCAGGATGATGTGGGCCTGCCGTGGACACGATACGACCAGGGCACGTTTAGCCTGGGAATCGAGGACCATTTTTCACTCTCCTCCAAATGGGTGCTGATCGCCGGGTTGAGTCTTGACTATCTGGAAAAATTTGAGGGAGAAGACACATCCAAAGTCAATCCTCTCGTTGGAGTTAAATTCTCTCCTGTGGAATCCCTGGCTTTCCATCTTTCCTTTTCTCAAAAGTCCAAGTTTCCATCCATGCGTTCGCTGTATTCCAGCATGTCCGGCAATCCGGAACTCTTGAGTGAGACGGGAAATGTCTTTGAGCTTGGCTTCACTTACAGAAAAGGTTTTTACCTCACAGGCTCGCTCTTTTTCACGCGGTTTCAGGATATGATCGACAGTGTCAGACTGCCCGATGGCACACGCCGCTTCTTCAACGTGGGCGAAGCCTATATTAATGGGCTCGAGATGCAGTTCCAAAAATCCCTGCCCTGGATGAGCGCTACATTGAACTACACCTACCTGGATCATCAGAATGTCAGTGATGACCGTCCTCTCGATGCGCTTCCCGCACACAATTTCAACTTTGACCTGGGAATATATCCGACGAGCGGACTCCGCATCCACTTGCTCGGGATGACCGCTTCCGGCTCTTCCTGGTATGACTTCAGATCGGGTGAATCGATAGACATCCCGGCCTTCTCCAGTTTAGATGTGATTGTCGCTTTCCGGTGGGGGATCATGGAGCCTTTTATTAAAGTCACGAACATCTTCGACCGGTTCTTTTACACAGAACCCGGATTTCCCTGGCGGGCCAGGTACTTCGAAATGGGGATAAAAGCGGATTTTCTGCGCTAAGGAGGCATCATAAATCGGAATGACGCGAACAGTCCTTCTTAGCTCAACACACGCGCCAGTATCCAGATGATCACAACACACACAGCTGTCCCGGCAGAAGTCCATCTGGGCTGACGCTCGGCGAGAGTTCCGCTGGTGACACCGATCCTGAATCCCAGAGGGACTAAGACCGAGGCCAAAACGGCACTGATCGTCCCCGCAACGAAAATGTGCGAGAGGACTTTGGGCAATCCTTCCTTCGTCCAGTATTCATAACGCACGATGTAGGTGATGATAACGGCAAAAAGCGCATTCGATGAATAGACACTCAGTACACCTGCCAGGCTGCTCCGTATCGGAGTGGTCTTCTCCTTTTTCATTAAAACCGTAGCAAAGATATCAAAAACCAATCCCGTGAAGAATATCCCGAGAAGATGGCAGTGAAACGGCGCGGCGTTGGCCAGTTTGAAGAGAACCGCAAACGTTCCGATCACTGTGGAGGACCCGGGTCTGTTGACGATCCCTCTGGCTACTGCCAGTATGAATACGGCGATGGCCGCAAGGAAAATAGAAAAATGCGGCACTTTGTTTTGGGATAAGATTTCTCCCATCACGACTTCATTGATTCCCCAGAGTGAACCGAACAGGAAGAACCACAGCCAGTTCTTAGGATTTTTCATTACTTCTTTCCTTCCTTATAAGGGGTACGGTGATCCACTCTGTTTTCCTTATGATATCTTCCAGTCAACGAACCTTCTTTAAAATAGCATTCGGAAGACCTTAAATCAAACCTAACATTCTTGTAAGCGAGAGGTGAGTTTATTGGTTGGACCGTTCACCTCTTCACGCAGTACAAATGTCACTTCATCTTCTGCAAAGGTTAAGCTGATTTTCTCATCTTGTCTTTACTTCAAGACAAGCCGCTATTTGCCGCGGTAAGGAACGCCTTTCGTGATCCAGTCTGGAGCCGGCAGGCCTTTGAGATAATGGTCGAAGTACTGCTTCATTTTTATGGTGTAGTCCAGCTTGTTCGGGTATTTCTGAAGATGATGAGGCTCTTTGCGGTACTGGAGAAACACACAGTCCTTGCCCAGGCGGCGCATGGCCAGATAGAGTTCGATCCCCTGATACCAGGGAACCGCGCCGTCTTCGTCCCCGAACTGGATGAGCAGCGGTGTGTGGATCCTGTCGGCGAAAAAGACCGGAGAATTCTCGATGTAGCGCTCCGGATACTCCCAGAGACTCCCTCCGATCCGGCTCTGAGATTTCTCATACTGGAACTGCCGTGCGAGGCCCGAGCCCCAACGGATCCCGCTGTAGGCGCTCGTCATGTTGGAGACCGGCGCTCCGGCTATGGCGCAGGCGAATATATGTGTCTGAGTGATAACGAAAGCCGCCTGGTAGCCGCTCCAGGAATGTCCGTGCAGACCGATGGCATCGGGATCTGCAATGCCCATGTCGATCAACTTCTGGACTCCGGGCACAAGGCATTTTGTCGCCGCATAGCCCGGATGCCCCACATCAAAACGGATGTCCGGAAGGAATACCGCATAACCGTTGCTGGCATAAAAGGGAAAACACGGCCTGTGATTGACGACAACCTGGTTGAACTCATGGAGCCGCTGGGAGAAAAACCTGTAGAAATAAACGACAACCGGGTATTTCTTCCCGGGCTCGTAATTTCCCGGCTTGATCAGGACTCCCTGAAGCGGGATGCCGTCCACGCTGTTCCACTCGACCAGCTCGGCGCTCCCCCAGGCAAACTCGCTGACCTGAGGGTTGGTGTCCGTGACCTTTTGTGGCGATGTGAATTTCTGGCTGCTCACCCAGATATCCGGATACTCCTGATAGCTTTCCCGAGTATACATCAGAACATCCGCGTCTTTGGCTTTGTCCAGGAACCGGAACCTCTTCTTCTCTTCCAGCAGCTTTTTTGTTCCCGCACTCCCAACTCGGCAGGAGTAAAATCCATAGTGTTTCAGCCGGTTGTGGTAGGCGGAGAGGAGCAGGTTTTCTTTTTCGTCAAAAGAATCCTTTTCCGGGTCAAGCCTGAGCACGCGGAACGACATCTGAGTTTCTCTTCCCTTTCCGCCTGTGACGTTCAATGCCTGGCCTGTTTTCGTGGAGAACTGCCAGATGTCATACTTGTCATAAATAAGGACCGCTTTATCCTCCTTTACCCAGCCTGCAGTGCCGTAGCTGGGGACTTTGGACGGATAGTCATGATCCTCGTTGAAAAACGGAACTTTGATGTGAGATGTCAGGTTTCGCGTCGTGCCTGTGGTTCCGTCATAAAGATGCCAGTGCTTATCTCTATAATAAAGGATATAGCGCCCGCCTGTGGAAAGGGAGAATCGGTCTTCCAGGCGGGATGCGACTTTTTTCCGCGATCCTTCCCTGATGTCGACCAGGTAGATGTCATTCAGACGTCCGTACCAGGTCCTTTCTTTTTGATAGGGAATATCTGAGACTCCGAGGGCGAAATTGGATTTTTCGGTAATCCGGACCGAGGGGACATCTCTGTCGGCGAGAGGCACCATCCGCTTTGAATCCAGGTGAAAGACAGCTGTGTACGTCCGGTTTTTCACGCGGGGCCACATGATCTTCTGGTTGGGATTGATCAGAGGGTCATTCCAGTGCCAGACATCGACTTCTCTTTTTTCAACAATCCTTTCGACGTCAAAAAGATCGACTTCCTCCTCAGCTTTCTCGTCTTCTTTTTCGGCCTTTTCCTCCTCATGTAACTCTTCAGGCTTGAATCCGAAAAACAGGCGTTTTCCGTCCTTGCTCCAGGAAACACTGTTCTTCTCGGGAATCAGCCATCCCTTAGGAGCGGACGCGGCCGCGACGGCCTTTACTGATTTTCCGGTATCTCCATCCCAGATCCAGAGAGAAAAACCTTTGACATCTTTATCCTTTCTTTCTCCAGGTTTTGATAAAAAGGCCAGCTTGCTTTTCTTTTTCGTCCAGGTCAGACCGGTGAAGGATCCGTCTGCATGTTTGGCAACCGCACTCTGTGGATTCCCCTCCTTCTTGAGCGCCCGTGTGTAGAGGCCGTTCTTCTTTCCCTCTGGCTCCGCGACCACAAAGGCGAGGAATCGGGTTGTGGAATCAAAGGCAAATGAGAGCACGTACGGAATCTTTATTTCTTTGCCCGTGTCCAGATGGCGAAGGATTAGAGTGCTGCCGGTCTTTCTTTTTTTCTGGCTCGCTTTTTTTTCAGGCGGGCTCTTTTCTTTTTCTTCTTCCGGAGTTTTCTCTTTTTCCTCGGGCTTTTCTTCTTCCTTGAAATGCTGGAAAGCCAGCCATTTTGAATCATCCGAGAAGGCGAAGCGCTCGACTTTCTCGAACTGAAGGACTTCCCCGGTTCGAGTCTCCACAATGGCCATTCCCTGTTTGGGCTTTTTCTTGCTTGCTTTTTCTAGATCAACTGCCTTTGGTCTGACGATCATCGCGACCCAGCGGGAGTCTTTGGAGATAACGGGACGGCTCCCCCTCTCTACGGTGTACACCTTATTCGACCTGAGACCATGGATTTTCGCCTCCCCGTCCCCTCTGTCAGGCTGCACGCCGTAGGCGATCCACAATCCATCCTCGGAAATGACCGGATTGCGGATGTGCTTGAATTTCATCATATCCTGCAAGGTCAAAGGCTTCTTCTGTCCGGCTGCACCCGTGTATGCCGCGAGGATCAAGCAGGCGAACAGAATAATAGACAGAATTCTCTTTATGTGGGTTTCGCTGCGCATTGAAGCACCTCCTCTTTGCTTTCTAATTTTCATAGGGTGAGCCTGGAAAAAGCTTATAACACAGCCAAATCCTGAAATCAAACAAACACGGGAACGTCCCCATTTGTCTGCTTTTCTTTTGAAATCATTTTTTATACTATAGGAGCGACTCAAATTTGAAGTGGCCCGGAAAACAAAAGAGTCGATCATGGCCAAAAAAATCCCTTTAAATTTTTACGACATTCAGAGCAAGCAGAAAAAGAAAAGCGTTTTCCTGGTGTTGTTCCTGTTCATTTTTTACTTCCTCGCCATCGGGTTCATAACCTTTGTTTTCGTATTGAGCTTCGGTCTTATCCTGAGCAAAGACGCCTGGCTGTCTGCCGATTTCTTGAGAAAAATCCTCCTTTTTGATGCAATAGTCGCCATCATTATCGCAACCTTCCACTACGTGGATGCCCGGAGATTCGGGGCGGAATTCATTCTCAAACGCCTGGATGCCCGGGCTCCGGACCTTACCGACCGGTACCACCAGCGGTTCGCCAACACAGTGGAAGAGATGAGGATCGCGGCCGGATTGCCCAAGGTCAATCCGCATGTCATCCCCTCCTATGCGGTCAATTCTATGGCCGTGATGTCTGCGGATGACACACCGAATATCATCGTCACCGAGGGGCTTCTGGCCGATTTCACACGAGATGAACTCCAGGCCGTAGTCGCTCACGAGCTGGCCCACATCCTCCGCGGCGACACCTTCTACATCACCCTGATCTGCTCTCTCGCCAATTTTTTCGAGCGATTGAGGCAAGCGATCGAGCCCGATGTCTCATCGTACAGACACCATGCTCATCCCCGGGGAGGCGGAGCTGTGGCTCACGGCATGGTCTACGCGGCCGTGTTCATATCCAACATACTGATGCATCTGCTCAGTACGCTCATCAGCCGACAGAGGGAGATCCTTGCGGATTCGGCAGCCGTGGAATTGAGCCGCAACCCGAAAGCACTCGGCAGGGCTATCTACAAGGCCCATCTGAAAAACTCTTTTGTCGGAGACTTCAACGCCACCTACAGCCCGCTGTTCATCGTTCCGCCCGAATCCCAAGGAAGTGAATCAGACGGATTTTTTGCCCGAGTGTTCAACTCTCATCCTCCTCTGATGAGAAGAATCAGAATCCTCGCCAACATGCTCAAGACACGACCGGCTCGAATAATCCAGGAAGTCTGGGAGATTCAGAAAAAGCGGGAAAAGGCCCGCACTGTCGTGTCGTCACGGGAAGAAACATCCGACGCGGTTAGAATCCCTGCAACAGAACTCGAAAGAGATGCACAAGAAGGGAAAGTGTGGTCTGTTCAGGATCGGAAAGGGAACTGGCAGGGACCTTATTCCCTCGAGGAGCTCCTGTCTACACGGTCTTTTTTCCCGCTGGCCAAGGTCAGGAACATTCAGGAAGACATCGAGGCCCGGGCCAGGGAGTTTCCGCAGATTCGAGACGCAATCCGGAAAATCAGAAAGCGGCAATTTATTGATCCCGGTAAGCAAAACAAGTGTCCCCGCTGCCGTGTCTCTCTCCAAGGTGGCTATTATGAAGGCGTCCCGGTGAAAATCTGTCCGCAGTGCAGCGGAAAGCTGATGGATTCTACGTTCAAAGAGCGGGTCATTACACGGAAAGAAATTAAATTCTCGGACCACCTGATCCAGAAAGCCCTGGACTTCAAAAACAGCTTCCTGCAGAATCCCACCCAGGTCAAAAAAATTGCCTTCGCTAAATCTGTGCGGATCTCCTGCCCGAGCTGCGGTTCAAGCATGGTGCCCAGGCCCTACAGTCTGCATTATGTCATCCCGGTGGACAAATGCATGTCCTGCTATAAAATCTGGTTTGACGCTGATGAACTGGAGATTCTTCAAATCCTCATCGAAGGACGGTAATGCCGATCCTGCTCTCAGCGTCTGGCGCGAATATTGACAGGTCGTTATAATACAAAACATGACAGGGAAGAATGCTGCCATGAACCAAGGAGTTATCATCCGTCCAGAAACAGAAAAAGACTATGCGAAAATCACACAAGTCAACGATCTTGCCTTCGGTCAAAAGAACGAAGGACTGCTGGTCGAAAAGCTGAGACAGACCGAAAATTATATCCCAAAGTTATCCCTCGTGGCCGAGCTGAATAAAGAGGTCATCGGGCACATTCTCTTCTATCCGGTAACCGTCCACTCTTGTGGATCGACATACTCCACGCTGTCTTTGGGGCCGATGGCGGTGATTCCCGCATACCAGCGGAAAGGAGTCGGCCGCCAGCTGGTTTTCGAAGGACTTGAAGCCGCAAAAGCCCTCGGACACGAATCTGTCATCGTGATCGGGCATCCGGATTATTATCCGAGATTCGGGTTCAGGCTCGCCAGCAAGTGGGACATCCAATCTCCGTTTGAAGTTCCTGTAGAGGTTTTCCTTGCTCTGGAGCTGGTGGAAGGTGCGCTCAGAGGAAAGAGGGGGACAGTCGAATACCCCAAAGAATTTGAAGAAGCTATCTAAAACTATCTGGTTAATTCCTGTGTTATTCCAAGAAACAAATTTTGCCCATCACTACGAACGAAGAGTGAGATTCTTACATGATTGTCATTGCGAGCGAAGCGCAGCAATCTCATAGTAAAAAATGTCATTGCGAACAAAGTGAAGCAATCTCGTAAGAAAAAAAATTTTTTATCTTAGGGGATTGCCGCGCTTCGCTCGCAATGACACTAAATGGATAACAGCTTACCAGATCATTGAAAAAACCTGCTTGCCACCGACATAAAAATATCAAATTTTGAGCTAAGGTTCCTTTATTCGGAGTAGGCTTTTTCCAGGATTCCCAGGTAATCTGA
>CAYGBC010000024.1:0-10305 GCA_964348015.1 uncultured Eubacteriales bacterium
ACTTCTATTATTTCGGGACAAACCTCCTCGGGTCTCAACTGGACGGGCGGATCACCCTGGACGGCCAGAGAGCTGACCTCGCATGGGATGGCGCATGGAAAGCCGCAAGCCAGAAGACCGAGTACGGATGGAGCGTGGAGATGGCTGTGGACCTCAGCAGTTTAGGCTTTGATCCCAAAGAAAATATCGCAGTGGGTTTGAGTTTTTCGAGGATTGTGGCCCGGCAGCCGATGAGTGTTTTCTGGGAAGGCCCACTCGACCCCGCGTTCAAGGTTTCAACGCTTGGAGAAATGGACAGGATTGACCTCATCAAGGAGATAAAAAGATTTAAAGTTACCCCTCATGTGATCGGTTCCGCGCAGCCGGAGGGCGATTCATGGGGAGAGTGGGGACTGGACCTGCCGTATACCTTGAGTCAGAGGGCGTCTGCGCGCCTGACTTTGAATCCCGACTTTTACACGGTTGAGCCGGACCAGGAAGTGATCAATTTGACGCGGTTTGAAGTCCATCTCCCCGAAAAGAGAGAATATTTTCGAGAGGGCTCAGGCCTCTATGAGCAGCCCATCCGGTTGTTCTACTCCAAGCGCATCCCGATGATCTACGGGGGGTTCAAGCTGATCGGGCGATCACGAGGGCTCGAGTTTTCCGGGATGTATGTGTACTCTAAAAGCGATGCCTCTACAGGCAATAACCCGGCTCATTTTTCGCTCGTTCGTTTGAGACAGAGTATAGGGAAAGAATCATCCATCGGCCTTCTGACGGCGAATAAGCTGATTGACGGGACACACATCGGCACAGCCGGCGTCGATGCGTCTTTCCAGTTGACGCGAACTATAAACATTTCAGGTCAGTTCGCAGGAAGCTACGGAGACTACAGCAGCGAGAACCTCGCGTATTCACTCCGCCCCAGCTTCGATTCCAGAAACCTCCACTTTCACATCGGCTATTTTCACATAAGTGAGAACTTCGGGGATAACGTCAATCAGGTGGGGTACATCCCGGATGACAACCGCAGAGAACTGGATTCAGGACTCGGGATCATTTTGTTCAGGAATAAAGGAGCCCTTCGCCAGGTCCGGTACGACTCGAACTATAATGTTTACTGGGGAATGGACGACACTTTGCGCAGCTGGCAGGTCGATCAACAATTCCGTTTGGATTTGAAGAGCAACTTCACGCTGATCGCTCTCCACACGGAGGAATTCAAGGCCCAGGACGATGTGCTCTTTGAGCAGGATTTCCGGAATAATCTCACCAAATTGGGTGCGGGTTTCAACATGGATGAATGGGACTATTTTGTATTGTACGTTGCTTTCGGGGAGAATTTCGGGGGCCGGTTTCAGATGTTAGAAGTCGGGAAGAATCTCCGTCTCTCCAAGACCGTCGCCTTTGAGACTGAATTGGCCCGCATCTTCTTTTACGGGACATCCCCAAGAAATCAATTCGTACTCTGGATGAATGGATTGTATAATTTCAGCGAGAATTTCTCCGGAAAAGTCCTCCTTCAGACAAACAGCATGATCGACAAATTGAATCTCGAATTCCAGCTGACTTACCGGTTTCTGCCTCCGTATGGTATTGCTCAGCTGACTTATCAAAGCGGGAGAGGCCGGTTTGGAGTTGAAGAAACATCAGGAAACACATTGTTTTTAAAATTCACATACACGTTCTAAAGAATGAAAAAGATTATTTCGCTTGCGGCGCTTTTCCTGATTTTCACCACCGTTAGGCCTCTCGACGCGCAGTGGGTGAAAATTTTCGGAGATGACGAAAGGGATGTGGCCTACTTCATCCAGCAGACGAGAGACGGCGGGTATGTTGTGGCCGGCGGCGAGAACTCTGATTGGTATTTAAGAGTTTTGAAGCTTGACTCCAACGGCAGTATTGAATGGAAATCAGCTTATCGAGGCAGCTACTATAAAATTCCTCTCTCCTTTCAGCAGACAAGCGATGGAGGATACATTTTTGCGTGTCACGCTGGGAGATACGATGTAGATGATAACTATACATATAAAGATGAAATCTGGGTTATCAAGCTGAATTCCTCCGGCGGATACGACTCGACAAGCTCTTTCGGAAGATTCATCAACAATGGTGAATACGCGCGGGTCTTTCAGCCGACAGCTGACGGAGGGTACATTCTTGCGGGGGATACTCGAACTTATGGAGCCGGTGGAAATGATATCTGGATTTCGAAGCTGAATTCTGCTGGTGATGTCGAGTGGCAGATGGCCTATGGTGGGATCGAGAATGACATTTTGTCTTCGCTTCAGCAGACGAATGATGGAGGGTATATTCTCTCTTGCGATACTCTATCTTTTGCTTCTTCAGAGGATATCTGGATTTTGAAGTTGAACTCTGTGGGGGATATCGAATGGCAGAGGACTTTTGGAGGGATTTATGAAGAAAGAGCTGGCTCTGTCCACCAGACAAACGACGGAGGGTATATCCTTGCGGGGATGACACAGTCTTTCGGAGCCGGTGGAGAAGACATCTGGATCATTAAGCTCTCTGCACTGGGTAATATCGAGTGGCAGCAGGCCTACGGAGGAACCGGTGAGGACAGCGCGTGTTCTATTCAGCAGACAGCCGACGGAGGATATGTCGTCGGAGGCACAACCAGTTCTTTTGGAAAAGGCGGCGATGATTTCTGGATCATCAAGCTCTCCGTTGCAGGAAATATCGAATGGCAGAGGACTTTTGGCACGGATTCCGGAGAGATAGCTCGTACACTCCGGCAGGCGAGTGACGGGGGATACATTGCTGCGGGCTCCATTTCGTCTTATGGCTCTGGATCTTCTGATTTCCTAGTAATCAAGCTCTTCTCGGATGGAAAAATCGATTCCCCGTGTAAGTTTTTGCAGGATTCATCCGCACAGGTGACTATAACAACTGTCAGCCCCACAGATACTGGAGTCATCCCTCTCTACTGCAATGTGATCCGCGAACTCGTGGATACGAGTTTAGGCACATACGGTACGGAGGCTGTGGAGTATGAGCTCTGTTCGAACAATCCACTCCTCGCGGTTCATGCCACATCAGGAGGGACGACTGACCCGCCTCCCGGGACTTCCATGCGTGTGTTGGGAGAAGAGGTTGCGCTAACAGCCGTCCCCCAATCCGGTCAATTTACAGGATGGAGCGGCGATGTGACACAGGGGAGTGATCAGATTATTGTGACTATGAGTGAAGATACATGTGTCACTGCCAATTTTTCACCCTTAGAATACACGTTGACCATTCAGTCTGAGGAAGGAGGGACCACAATCCCAGAGCCCGGCATACATACTTATTCTTACGGAGCGGACGTGATCGTGACCGCAGTCCCAGAGAGCGCGTATGAATTCAGCGAGTGGAGCGGGGATATCACGGGAACATCCAATCCTGTGCATGTGAGGATTAACTCTAATAAATCGATTACAGCTAATTTTATCCTACCGAGCGAAGAACAAGATCTTGATGATTCACTGAATAAGATATTCAGAGTGAACTGCTTTATCGCCACTGCGGCGTATGAATCGCCCTTTCATCCGCATGTGCAGGTTCTGCGGAATTTCAGGGATGAGTATCTTATGTGGAGCGAGCCCGGCCGCGGATTCGTGGAACTGTATTACAGATACTCGCCGCGAATAGCCGAAATTATCTCCAAGCACAAACCGTTAAAAGTTGCGGTTCGACTCCACCTTCTACCTCTCATAGCGTTCAGCTATTCGATGGTCCGCCTCGGACCGGCGATAACCGCTGGCCTGGTTGTCTTCATTTTGGGATTTCCGATTCTTTTCGGGGTTATCTTCAAAAAGAGAACCACAAAAAAGTTCAAAAGATTACACGGCTGAGCCTTTAATCCCCAAAGTTTTGCCTTTCCATAAAGTGTCTGTTGATATATCATAATTTTATAGTTGTTCAGTGGAGGGAAGAATGAAATCCAAAACACAATTTATACTGGTCGCTTGTGTTTTATTCTCTTTTCTCGCCGCCTGCACATCAGTCAGAGAAAAAGAGGGATGGGAAGGCACGATAGAAGAAGTGGATGGAGTTGAAGTCATCCATAATCCTGCGGAGCCTCTGCACGGAGAACTCGCACTCGAGCTGGAGGAGGATCTGGTCATCGGCGGGGAGGAATTTGATGAGAATTATAATTTTAGGCGAATCTCAGATATTGAAGTCGATAATGAAGGAAACATTCTTGTCCTAGATTATATGGATTGTCGGATTCAAAAGTATGACAAAGAAGGAAAGTATCTGAGGACAATAGGAAGAAAAGGCGAAGGGCCAGGCGAATTCCAGCAGCCCGTTCGTATGTATCTCACACCGGGAGGTAAGCTCTACGTTAGCGAACCCAGGAAAATTCACGTATTTGATAAGAACCAGGAATATAAAAGAAGTATCATCCCAGATTCTCCATCCTACAATTTCGGCGTAACAAAAGAAGGCAACTTATTCGGACAGTCGTCCACTTTTGGTGAAGAAAACCGTACCGTGGATATTGTCATGATGGATTCAGATGGGAAAAAAATAACGACAGTAGTCAACTTTCCTCATCCTGGCGTCATGATTCGACAGGGAGGAATTGCAATCGGCACTACTCCCCCATACAGCCCTAATTTATATTTTTGTCCTTTGGATGATGAGTCAGGAATGTACGCTTATTCTGCCGAATACACGTTGTTCGTGGCGAATTCTTCAGGAGAGGTGATGCGCCGGATTGAAAAAGAAGAAGAACGCCAGCCCACTTCGAAGAAAGAAGAGGATGAGTATGTGAAAAAACAGTTGGAGAGACGTCGGGCTCGTGGAGGAAGCATCCAGTGGTCTGAGGGAGATTTGAAAAAATTATACAAATTCGCGGAATACAAGCCGTTTTTCACAAATATAATCAAGGATGATGAGGGGCATCTCTTCCTTCCCAAGCCGAAGTCAGTGCTGAATCCGGAAGAGGATACCTATTATGACATGTTCAGCCCGGAGGGATTTTATATTTATAAAGTCAAAATCCACAAGGTGAATCCCCGTGTGATCAAGAAAGGATACATTTACACTTTTGGTACCGATCCAGACACAGGGTATTATGAAGTCGAGAGACACAGGATCAGGAACTGGGATCAGATAAAAAAATAAACGAGTTTTTGCGGAAGTTTGTGGTCCGTCACTCATTTCCTTAAAAGCGTCCTCATTCGACAAAACCAGAGGAATTGAAAGAAGGAGAATTTCAGGTGAAAATAAAGTCGACAATCTTATTAAGCTTATTCATGATTTCAGTGGCTTTAACATATTCTGGGTGCAAATCGGATAAGACTGAAGCGGATGCGATCAGCCAACCCGATCAAAACCGGCTGGCCGAATCGTTTGAAAAGTTCGAGATTATCGGGGAAGGAACACACTTCCTGACAGTCAAGATCGACCTGCCCGAAATTTTTTCTCCGGGCTTTAAGCTTTATGGGATCGTGCTGGATGAGGAGGGGTATCCGCTGCAGAAAGTGAGCGGGTACACGCATGATCCTCAGCTTGAAGGAAAAAACCACATCTGGTTTTACTTCTTTCTGTATGCGCCCGGAGAGTGGCCGGCTCACCTGAGCCAGAGCGGACACATTCAGTTTGTGGTCGTGAAGGGAGATGACGTCCTGATGGAAAGAGTTGTCGCGCACAGAAAACAGTGGGGCGGTAAAGAGGTAGAGATCTTCGATCGTCCCTCCCCGCCCGATGAGATTCCCGGATACATCGTGTTAAAGGACTACAGCTTCCTGGCGCAGGAGGATCACCGAAAACCGCAGGGATATTATGTGGAAGGAAAGATAGTCGGACGAGACGGAGCGTGGACCCATTTCGTAACGCTTTCCGATGTTCAAGGACACGAGGATGAACCGGAGATTCGGCTGGAAGTCGACCGGGGCTGGCTCGAGCTTTCAACAGGAAGGAGTCATTCGATGCCCGAGGCCGTCGCTCCGGCCCCGCCGTATGTCAACGGATGGTGGGATGGCAAAGGATATTTTCACCCCCAGCCCGCAAAAGTCATTGGATTAAAGGTGTCATTGCGAGCTTGCGCGGCAATCCCGTAAAAAGAAATGCATCGCCTCTGGATATAAGGAGAAAACCTGATGACTCAACGTGGATTCGTTTTCGGAAAAATCTTATGCCTGGTTGTGGTGTGCGCCGCCTTCTCTCTCTCATGTATCAAGGCGCCACCTCTTCCGTTCAAAGTCCTGCCCAAAGTCCGCGAAGTGAAACTCTATAGAGGAGAAGGTTTGAAGGCGGGCGAGTTGAAGAATATCCGGATACAAGGGGATTTTCCGCGTCCGGTTATGGGTCCGAATCTCTCCCGACTGCCTCTCGTTGATGAATCCGGGAAAGGAACGCTGATCCTTGCTCTTTCGGAAGAGAAGGAGCTGCCTGAATCCCGGGAGGGTTATGTCCTGGAGATTAAATCGGGCCGGGTCAGGATTCAATCCAGAGGAGAAGCCGGTCTCTTCTATGGTTGTCAGACTCTCGAGCAGGTTCTGGAGGATTCACGTGATTACGGCTCTTCCGTTCCTAACCTCAAGGCGGTGGATTATCCTGCTTTCTCCTTCAGGGCGGTCCATATCGACGTCAAGCACCATCTGGACTCGATGAAATATTATTATGATTCCATAGACCGTCTGGCGCATTACAAAATCAACGCGGTTATCTTCGAATTCGAGGATAAATTAGGATACAGGCGCCGCCCGCTCGTCGGCGCGCCTCAGGCCATCAGCATCGATGAAATGGCCGCGCTCACGCGTTACGCGCGGGAACGTCATGTGGAGATCATCCCTCTCGTTCAGGGCTTGGGGCACGCCACGTTTATTCTCAAACATGAGAAGTACGCTCATCTTCGGGAAGACCCGAAGAGCCGGTGGGCCTTCTGTCCCTGTGATGAGGAAACCTATGAAGTTTTGTTCGATCTTTATCTGGATGCGTTCGATGCGACGCCGGGAAGCCGGTACCTTCATGTGGGCGGTGATGAGGTCGGAGAGATCGGTCAGTGTCCACGCTGCAGAGATCGTGCGGAGAAAGAAGGAAAGCTGGCCCTCAATCTTTACTGGCTCAATAGGGTGTGTGATTTTACTCAGGAGCACGGCCGCATCCCGATATTCTGGGACGACATGATTTTCAAGTATGCCGGAGTGTGGGAAACCATGTGGAGCGACCGCGACCGGAAGGAAGCCGCTCAGCTCTGGAAGAAAGGAGAGCCGATCCTGGACAGTGTGCTCGAACAGTACCCGAAGAACTGTGTGTACATGCGTTGGAACTACACTCTGGCCCGGCAGGAAGGAAACATCCGGGCGCTGGAATGGTTCAAAAAAAGAGGCCTTAGAGCCTGGATCGCGACGGCAGCCCAGAATGTCCATCCTCTCCTGCCGCAGGATGACCGCGTGAACATCATCCAGAGTTTCATTCGGCTGGCGGATGAGAAGAAGATCGACGGCATGCTGTGCACGGCCTGGGATGATTCTTCTCCGCATATGGAGACCTACTGGAGGGGGTTGATCGCTTCTGCGGAATTCAGCTGGAATCCCGAAACGCGCTCTCTTGAGGAATACGAGGAAGTCTATCTTCAGCGGGAGTTCGGGCGGGAATGCGCGGACGCCACGTATCTCTATGCGGATTTGTTTCGAGCGGTCTCATTCTGGAATACCGCTTTATGCGAGAAGGGGAACCGGAGGAGAATCGAGAAGCTTATAGACCTTCCTGATATCAACAATCTCGGCAAATGGAGAAAAAAATACAAAGGGAGGATCGAGGCAGCGGAGAGAGAGGCCGAAAGCTACGAGGCGATCAAAGCGCAGCTCGCATCGCTTCTCCGTAAAGCCCGCCGCAACCGCTATCACTTAAAGCTTCTGTCTGTGATAAATGATTTCCAGGTGACATCAGCTCACATGCTTCTGGCGCTTAGAGATTGGGACACCTATTCCAGAAGAGAACGTCTGAAAGGCCAGGAAAAAATTAAGCTCGCCCTTGTGGAGTTCGAAAACGCCTGGAAAAAACTGCAGGACGTTTATGCAGAGACGCGTTTCCTCTCCTATCCAGAGGATTACGTGCCGGACAGATACTTTCACATGGCCAGCCGAAGAGAGGACCTGTCCTGGATGGTCGAGGTTGAAGAGCAGCTCCACAAGCGTATTAAAGACTGGCTCAATCAATGATTTTGAGTTAATATATTTCTTTTCAAGAGTCATCAATCAATGAAAAATGCTATGAATGAATACGCTATAAAAGTCGAGAATCTGACCCGAACGTTCAACGGGCTTGTGGCCGTGGACCATATCGACTTCTCCGTGGATACAGGCGAACTTTTCGGGCTCCTCGGGCCGAACGGCGCGGGAAAAACGACCACTATCAACATGCTTTCCACGCTTCTCAAAGCGACTTCCGGATACGGGGAAGTCGCCGGGTATGATATCTCCAAGAGCAAAGATGACATCCGCCGCAGCATCGGAGTTGTGTTCCAGGAGCCGGCGCTGGACATCAAATTGACCGGCAGGGAAAACCTGGAATTTCACGCCATGATGTACGGGATCAAAAGGGAGGAGAGGAGAGAGAGAATCAAAGAGGTTCTCGAACTCGTCGAGCTGACCGAGAAGAAAGACGTGCTGGTGGAAAATTTCTCCGGCGGCATGAAGAGAAGGCTGGAGATCGCGAGAGGATTGATCCACAAGCCGGAAGTCCTGTTCCTCGATGAGCCCACACTCGGACTCGATGCCCAGACAAGACATCACATCTGGGATTATATTAAAAAGCTGAATAAAGAAGGAAGAGTCACCATAATTCTCACCACTCACTACATGGAAGAGGCGGATTTCCTCTGCGACCGGATCGCCATCATGGACAGGGGGCAGTTCGTCGCCATGGATACACCGGCCCGGCTGAAGGATATCCTCGGAGGAGATGTCGTTTCCCTGGAGATCAAGGGAAACGCCGAAGCTCTGGTCGACCGGATCAACAGCCTGGATTGGGTCAAGAACATGACCAGGCATGATGAAACTCTGAGCTTGACGATGGAAAAAGGAGAGAGACGGATCCCGGAATTGATCCATGTGGCCAAAGAGAACGAAGTCAACGTCACCTGTGTCCTTCTGCGCAAGCCCAGCCTTGAGGATGTTTTTCTCCATTTCACGGGAAGGACGATCAGAGAAGAGGAGGCCAGTCAGTCTGAGCGGAATTTAGCGATGATCAGAGCGCGGATGGGAAGGAGAATGCGAAGAAGATGATTCTCAACAGAAACGCCATCTATGTCCTGTGGCTCCGGGAGATGAAGCGGTTCATGAGGGCAAAGTCCAGGATCATCGGCGCTCTGGCCATGCCTCTGTTCTTTCTCGCGTTTCTCGGGTTGGGATTCCGGAAATTGGCCGTTCCCGGGATCTCTGGAGAAGTCGATTACATCACCTTCCTGGTTCCCGGCATAATCGGGATGAGCATCCTGTTTTCCTCCACTTTTGGCGGACTGTCGGTCCTTTGGGACAGAGAATTCGGCTTCCTGAAGGAGATCATGGTGGCGCCCGTCAGCCGCGTGTCGATCGTGCTCGGCCGGATCGCCGGAGGAGCGACGACCACGCTGATCCAGGCGACGCTCATTCTCGGTATTTCCTACATCATGGGCTTTAAGATCGCGAACGTTTCGTCGATTTTCCTGGCGTTCATGTTCATGATCTTGATAGCCATCACTTTTCTCGGACTGGGTTTGATCTTCGCTTCGAAGATGAGAGACATGCAGGGATTCAGCATCGTGATGAATTTCGTGATATTCCCTCTTTTCTTTCTCTCCGGCGCGCTCTATCCGCTGGAGAATTTTCCGACGTGGCTGAGGTACATCTCGAAGGCCGACCCGCTCACCTATGGCGTAGATGGGTTGAGAGCTTCTCTGATCGGCGTCTCTTCTTTTTCAATCGTTTACAATCTCATTCTTCTGCTGATTTTCTCTTCGGTGATGATCACGCTGGGAGCCTACTTCTTCGAGAAAAGCGAAAGCGTATAATTGGGGACAGTCCCCCATTTTCCACAGGTCTCAATTTTTCATCTTAAAGAAACTGGCTAATCGAAAATGGAAAATTGAGACCTGTCCCTTCTTCATTCACTCTTTATTGCCAGAAAAGTGCGAATCCGATATAATCGGACGGGCTCAGGGAAATGCACGCAAGCCAAAATTCTTTTGAAGACTGGATTCTTTCAATAAATCTTGAGCATCAGCCATGAAACCGATAAGCAGCAAAAGAAGAATCTTCATATCCTTGACTGTGTTCTTTGTGGTTTTCCTCGTGGGAGTGACCGGTTTTAAGTTGTTCGGAGGAAAGG
>CAYGBC010000025.1:0-21602 GCA_964348015.1 uncultured Eubacteriales bacterium
ATTGGCCATGATGGCACGACCCATCCTATTCGAGATCCATCCTGATAAAGGATATTCCTCTTTATCCCTGTGTGCTTTCGAGTATCTCGGGGGCGTTCTCGACGGTATCAATTCCGAAGGACTTGTTGTGGCCATCCTCGCCGAGGAGGAATCGGGCCCGAAAGTCGGCCGGGAACCGGGCAATGAAGTCGGAATGCACGAATTGATGGGCATGCGCTACCTCCTGGACAACTGCAAAAACGTGGAAGAAGCCAAAGAAGCATTACTTTCTCTAAAACACTATTATTCTTTTATCCCCTGCCACTACATTATAGGGGACAGGAGCGGAAAGTCCTTCATCTTCGAGTTTTCTCCTACCCGTAACAGGAACTATATCATCGATGGGGATGGACCTCAGTGTGTGACAAACCATCTGGTTTTCCACCATCAAAAGGTAGAGGAATTCCCGGAAACCGATCTCAACTGGAGCATGAGAAGGTACAAAATGCTGGATGAATCCATAAAGGCCAAGGAGAAATTCACTCTCGAGGAAATCGCTGCCATCAATGCCCAGGTAGCTGTCCCGACTTATATCCCAGAAAATCCTGAGTTCGCACCAGGCCGCACACTTTGGTATGCGCAGTACGACCTCGATAACCTGACGCTCACAGTGAAATTCTATCTAGATGAAGAACCTGACCCGGAGAATGAAAGAAGGGCTATCCTGGAATACTCCCCTCAAAAAGTGTATGAACTCAAAAAATAATAGGCTCTTTGGTGATCTTCTCGCCAGTGATATCAACGCCTTGGGTGTCATTCCCTGCAAGGCACTTTGTGTATTTAGAAAGAGATTAATCCTCTATCTTCTGAAAATTTGAGTGTGAGATCTGAGCCGTTTGCGGCGCTTATCCAGGAGCGACGATCTTTTTCTCTTCAAGATAGCGGATGACGATCTTTTTGCTCTCTTCCAGATCGTGAAGGCTCGTATCGATCGTGAGCTCGGGTTGTACCGGTTCTTCGTAGGGAGCGGATATCCCGGTGAATTCCTTGATCTCTCCGGCGCGCGCCTTCTTGTAAAGACCTTTGGGATCCCGTTGTTCGGCCACATCCAACGGAACCTTCACAAAGACTTCGATGAATTCTCCGCCTTCGAGCAGTTGTCTGGCCTTGTCCCGGTCTCCTCTGTAAGGGGAGATGAATGCCGTCATGGTGATCACGCCGGCCTGGGCAAAAAGTTTCGCCACTTCTCCTATCCGACGGATGTTCTCCTCCCGGTCTTCAGGTGAGAATCCGAGGTTTTTATTCAGGCCGTGCCGGATGTTATCGCCATCCAGGACATAACACAGATGGCCGCGTCTGTAGAGTTCCTCCTCGACGATATGGGCGATCGTGGATTTTCCAGAGCTTGGCAGCCCCGTGAACCAGATGACCACGCCTTTTTGCCTGAGAAGCTTCTCTCTGTCCGGTTTGCTCAGAGCGCTCTTGTGCCAGGTGATGTTTGTTGCTTTTTGTTCGGTCATCAGAATTTCTCCATGGATTTATGATGCTATCTGTCAGGCAGATTTTAAATTCTTGTAATAATCGATCAAGATTTGGACAACCTCGGGCCGGCTGAATTCTTTGGGCGGCATCTGTCCGTTCGCCAGCATTTTTCTCAGGTCTGTGCCGCTGATCAGAACCCGGTCTTCTTTGCCGTGCGGGCAGGTTTTCATCGATGCCATCCCGTCGCATTTATAGCACCAGAATGTCCAGTCGATTTTCAGGGGTTTGAGGTGAAGATCATCTTCACCGATCTCATCGAATATTGTCTGGGCGTCAAACGGACCGTAGTAATCTCCGACGCCGGCATGATCGCGGCCGACGATCAGGTGGCTGCATCCGTAGTTCTGCCGGAATATGGCGTGCAGGATGGCCTCCCTCGGGCCGGCATAGCGCATCTCCATCGGGTAGACTTTCAATACGACCCGGTCTTGAGGGTAATAGTTTTCCATCAGCACTTCATAGCATTTCATCCGGACATCTGCCGGGATATCGTCCGCTTTGAGTTTGCCGACCAACGGATGGATCAGAATCCCGTCGCAGACTTCCAGGGCGATCTTTGTGCAGTATTCGTGGCTTCGGTGGATGGGATTTCTCGTCTGAAAGCCGGCCACCGTCCTCCAGCCGTGCTCTTCGAAGAGCTTTCGTGTCTCGGGGGGCCGTCCGAAGCGGGAGCCGTATATCTCCGGGTAGGGGCCTTCACTCAAAGCTTTCACCGGTCCCCCCAGCAGCACGTCCTTCTGGGCCAGGAGCTTTGCCACTCCCGGGTGCGCTTCGTCCTCAGTGCGGAACACGTTTTTGGCCTCAAGGTTTTTATCATACGTAAATTTCTCTGCCACTTTCAGGCTGCCCATGAGTGCGCGGCTTTCTTCATCGACCAGCGCGACTTCAGAGTTGATCTGCAGGTTGTCTGCCTGTTCTTGGCTAACAGAAAGAGTTATCGGAACAGGCCAGAGAGTCCCGTCCGTCATCCGCATCCTTTCGACAACCCCAATGTAATCTTCCTGTCCCATGAAACCCTCTAACGGGCTGAATGCGCCCATGGCCATCATGATCAAATCCGAAGTTTCGCGCGAGGTGAGATGGACAGCCGGAAGTGATTTCGCTTTTTCTCTTTCCTGCGCGAGCTGTTCCCCTTCAACAAGAAGAGGTTTGAGTTCACCGCCGTGCGGTGGGACGAGTTTTTGCCCCATATTTTCCTCCGTTCAATAAGGTCTCAGATCTACAGATGCAGATTGAGTGATTCAGTTCACAGATATCCTAAAGATTTCAGACGCTTCCGGATCGCTTCGATTTCTTCCTTGCTCAAGCTCGGGTCTTCGATTTTTTTGATCGTGTCGATCTCTTCTTTGGTGGAAACCAGGTCGCGCAACACGTAGACAACAAAATCAGTGACTGAGTTGAATCCGCTGTCGACGACAATTTTGGATATCCGGTTGTACAGCGGACCCGGGATTTTGATCGTGACTTTACTATCCGGGGTCTTTTGTTTGACACTCATATAACACTCCTATAAGAGTGTTTCTATATTAGGCATTTTCGCCTGCTCTGTCAAGGCCGGTTGGGGCAGAGATCAGGACTTTTCTGACCTTTAGCGGATATGCATGAAGTTAATTTTCAGGGAGAGTTGAAGCACGTTTTTATAACTCCAGGTCATAAAAACGACTAAATTTATAAAATCCTATAACTGGAGGTCATAAAATCGGTGCTCTGGCTTACACAAGGTTAATTTCAAATTCAACTAATCGCTAGAGGTGAGATGAGACTGCTCTGTATTGGCTATTTTTCGAGGCGAAAATCACCTTTCATTTCCTCCTAAAAGGGCATTGAAAAGACCTCAGGGCTCAATATATCTTATTAGGCACACAAATTTATTTAGGGAAGGGTGATATCAATGAATCAAATGGAAACTTTAACTGCTGACCAATGGCAAGAAATTTTCGGAATTCTTTTGGTCCCTATCAAGTGGATCATCCCCCTGCAGAAGTCGATTCTCGATTTCTTCTTGTATTCCAGCTCAGCCTGGGCGGCTGTGGGTAAGTTCCTGTTTCTGTTTTTCCCGCTTCTCCTCCTGCTGGGAGCCCTGTGGAGCACGCAGCTTTCGCTGTATACGATTCCTTTTCGCTCGAAGCGCATCAACTTCGTCACAACTCTGCTTCTCGCCTGGTGGGACGGAGCACGGGCTGTCTGGCTCTTCTGGGTCGGTCTGTTTCGGCTCGTCATAGTCGTTCTGGGATGGATCTTCTCAGTTGCCCGACTCGCTGTAAAATTCATCGTTGTCTCCTTGAAATATATTGTGAGCGCTCCGTTCGCGATGACCGGCCGGATGACCAAAAGCTTCTTCAGGCCCGGAGTACCCTGGATTGCTTTCCTGATCCTCGTGTTCTGGTGTATGCTCGAATCGGGCATCTTCACGTTCGTCCTGTTCCCGACGATTTCAGAAGTTCTGATGGATATCGTCGGAACGGACGAGGTTTCACCTCTCACAACCCCTATCCTGTACATCTTTTTGCTTATCATCATCATGGGAAGTTTTGCGGCTCTCCAGGCATTAGCAGATGCGATCCGGACAAAGAAAGTCAAACTCATCATCCAGATGACGATCATCGAACTGATCGTGATGGGCTTTGAGGTGATGTTCTTGTACCGCGAGTTGGTGGATGCGATCACCCCATGGATCGTCCAGCAGACAGGCGTGAGAGTGGGAATCTTCTTCACATTGACCGTCTCGAGCTTTGGGTGGATCGCCATTCGTGGCATGACCTGGTTCCTGTTCGCGCAGTACGGCACACCGCCGCTTCTGGCCCTCATTTCCCGCCAGCCCGTTGAACAGGCCGCAGGCGCGCAGAGAGAAGCGCCTCCTGATTTCAAAGAAACTTCGAGATGGTGGCAGCAGCCGATCCAGGACTTCAAGAACGAGATTGATTGGCTCCATCGGAAGTTCAATGAACTGCTGGAATTTCTCACGCTGCCGATTCTTCAGGTTTTGGCCGTGATCCTGAACTTCTTCATGATCTTGCTGACAGCGAAGCCGGTCTTCAACCTTCCGTTCAAAGAATTGAAGGATGTGATGGACACGCGGGAGATTCTTGTGGCCAAGCGCATGATGCCAAAGACAGGAGATGAAGTTTGATGCGAAAACTCAATTTTATCACTCGCTGGGGTATTGTCCTGACGGTCCTCCTAATGTTTACTGCCACATGTTTGGGGCCGTCAGGGCAGCAGAAACCTCGATTGGTCATGTTTGTCGGAGTGGATGTGAGCGGCTCTTTCCGAGGCACGGGCTACTATGATGATGCGATCGCTTTCCTGTCCCATTACATCTACGGCCACATGAATGAGCTGGGCGGGCTGAGCAGACTGCGGGCCCTGTTCGTGGGTTCTGTCGGCGGCACGATCGAGGATGAGCCCAAGGCCTTTCATCCGATCCACGACCTTGAAGGCAAGGATGTGGCCCAGATCGAAAAAGAGCTCAGAGAGTGGTTTCCGCCCGAAGACATCATCACGGATTTCAACGCTTTCTTCGAAGAGGTAGCAAACCTCACTGTGGACAGAAGCCTCACTCTCGCCCCGATATCTATCGTCATCGTCACAGACGGGATACCGGCTTTGGGCACTTCAGAAGAAAAATCCGCTTATGAGAAGATCGATCTCGATCCTTTGGAGTTTCTCTCGCGGAGAGTCACTGTCCGGCTCATGTACTTGGAGCCCAAAGTGGCCCAGCACTGGAAAGAGGACGTCCCGGCAAGACGAGTCCGCATCTGGACGGTTGCCGGGGAAGTGATGGTGGGCTGGCAGGAACAGATGGAGCCCGGGCTGGAGCTGGCTCAACAGGAAAAATTGTGGATATGGGTTAAAGACAACGTGGATTTCCGCGTCCGCTCAAGACGCTTCTAATCTAAAGGAACGTTATTTCACTCTAAAGCTCTGGCTGGTCTCTGCTTTTGTCCCCGTCTTCATTTCCTCGGCTGTGATCTTGATGAAGTACTCACCAGGCTTTATTTCCGGCAGTTGAAGCTCACACAGGAGCACATCTGTTCCATTCTGCCTCTCTGAGGCAAGAATGGAAAAGGGGAGGGGAGTTTTCTCTGTCATCTCATAATCGAAGAGAAACGCTGTGAGCTCGATATCCGGGTTTGGAATGTCCTTCACAGCACTGAGGACAACAGCCAGGAGTTTTGGAGTTCCCTGCTCCAGATTTCCGACGAGCGGGGAATGTTCGTTAGAGAGGAACGGATAGATATCCGCTAAAGAAAGACTTTCCTCCTTCACTTTCTCCTTCTTTTTTTTCTCTTCCTTCTTCTCCTCCTCAACTCTTGTCAGGTTAAGATAGTAGGATTTTTTCTCAGGAATGATCAATAGAGGAGGATGCAGCGTTATTCCGGATTCGACGGGCTCAGGGATATCGACTGAAGTCGACGCTTTGGCGGCGCGGCCTGTCTCCATGTTCCGGATGATGACGCGGCATTCATACGAACCGGGATCAAGGAAAACGCTGATATAAGGATAGATCCTCTTTTGGCGGAGCGAGGAAAAATCTAGGTCCGCTTTGATCGATGAGAGGACATTGTTCTCTGGATTGATAATGAATGTGGTCAGTTCTGTTTTTTTGCCGAGAACTTCTTCCATTTCTTCTTGAGATATTTCAGAGAGGAGCACGAGATTGGCTTCTTTTGTCTTTGAACAGGGGAGAGCGATCGTGGAGAGAGGAAGCGGCTCCTGGAAGATAGGATTTTCGCTCAACGCCAGATCGACAAGGCGGAGCTGTTTATCGAAATCATCGAGTTCAACGAAAGGCTTGGGATTGAAATACCCGCCCTGGGCATGGACCTGGCATCCTTTCCGTTTGACCTTGACTTCGATACTGTGGTATTCGCCGTCCCACTTCTCGTCGATGTAGTAGCCGAGAACGTAATAATTGCTGGTGACGTCCTGAATTTGATTGGCGATTTTGTCGTAATAGTTGACATTGTGAAGATATTCTCCGCCGGACAGTTCGGAGAGCATTTCCAGTGTTTGGACTCGTTGAGGCCAGACTGTGCTGACGGTGTGGACAGGACTGTTGGACGCGGCGAATTCTTTGCCCATATCCTCGTATTTTTCCCTTAATGTTTGGTGAGCCCCCAGCACAAAAGCTCTCGGGATTCCTCCTGAAAAAAGTACGATGTTTTTGTATCCTGGAATATACCGGAGAGCTCGGGCCAGGTCTGTGAAAGAATTGACCCAGATATGGGATTTGCTGATTTGAGACTGTGTTTCTGGATCCACAGTTGTTACAAAGTAAGAACTTAAGTTGATTCCCCCCCGGGGAGGTCCGGCGAGACCGTGTTGATTTTGAGCTTCTTCTCCTTCTCCTCTCGCGCTTCTGACTTCTCTTTCTGCCCGAGTTCTTTCTCCTTCAAGGGTTTGCGCCCCTGAGTCTCTGATGCCTTCTCCCGTCTCCTCGACGCCATCAATCGCTTTTCGTACCTTTTCCATGTCTGATGTGAGATATTCATGGATTGTGAATCCGGATACGATGTTGTAGGACATGACTCCGACTTCATCAGTCGGTTGAATCTGTGTATCGATAAAGTGATGAGCTGCTTTTTTTGACTGAAGGAGCCCGAGTTTTGACGAAGCAAAGATGAAGAAAAATTTCCGGTTCATCCTTGAAGCTGTATCCTGACTTGGCGGGAGAGCTGTTTTGGCGATTTCTTCTTCCACCTTTTTTTCAGTTTCTTCCGGACGGACAGGCCTTTGTATCATATGGGTCTCAAAGTCCGTTATCGGCTGGAGTTTTCCGTTGTCGTACAGGATGAAGTCATCCTTGGTCAAGTCTGTGATCGGATTCCCTTTGTTATCCGTTACGAAGACCTGCACCAGTTTCAAAACGACTATCACTCGGTATTGATAGGAGGACTCTTGTGTGACTTGGGCCTCTCCGGAATTCAGTTTCCCAGGATTTGGCAGAAAAAGAAGCGCCATCAATAAAATGCCAATCGTAAGGAATTTTTCTTTCATTTTATTTCCCAATAGAGATAAAGGTTTTGAATAAGGACACTGATGAATAATATTGTGTACGAATGGTCTATTATGTCAAGATAATTTATGCTTTAATATAAAAGCCATGAAATGAGCATTTCCGCATACAACAGACGCCGCTTTCTAAAGACGACAGGTTGGGGAGCGCTGTCCCTGATTCTGCCCTCGTTCTCTTTTCCTAACCTGACCCAGAGACGAAAGCCGAATATCATCCTCGTCATGGCCGATGACCTCGGGTATGAAGGCCTGAGCTGTTACGGCAGCCTGTCCTACACTACGTCTCATCTGGACAAGTTAGCCAGAACAGGAATTCGATTCACTCACTGCTACTCCCAGCCGCTCTGCACTCCCTCGCGCGTCCAGATCATGACCGGGCAGTACAATTTTCGGAACTACACAGAATTCGGAGCGCTCCATCCCAAAGAAATCACTTTCGGGCATATTCTCCGGAAAGCCGGATACGCCACGTGTGTGGTCGGCAAATGGCAGCTCGCCGCCCGGAATAAGGGCGTCGGCACCTATCCAGATAAGGCGGGATTCGATGAGCATTGCCTCTGGCAGGTGGACCGGCTCGGATCGCGTTATTGGTCTCCTCTCATCCAGGAAAACGGAGCGATCCGGGATGATCTCAAGGGGAAATATGGGCCTGATGTGTTCCTGCAGTATATCAAGGAATTCATGGAGCGGAAGAAAAAGGAACCGTTTTTCATTTATTATCCGATGGTTCTCACTCACAGTCCTTTTGTGAGAACTCCGAATTCCAACCTGTCTGAGGCCAGAGATACGAAAAGCCCAAGATTTTTTGCGGATATGGTCGCTTACACGGACCACATTGTCGGGAAGATCGTTGAAAAAGCGGATGAGCTCGGGATTCGAGAAAACACTGTGATCCTGTTCACCAGCGATAACGGGACGCATGTGTCTATTCGGTCAGAAATGAAGGACCGGATTATCCGCGGCGGCAAGGGGACGCCCACCGATGCGGGGACACATGTTCCCTTTATCGTCAATTGGCCCGGCTCTTCACCTGCAGGGAAAATCTGTAACGATTTGATAGACTTCACTGACTTCTTTCCAACGCTGGCTCAAATTGCCGGTGCAGAGATTCCAGAGAATCTGACCATGGATGGAATAAGCTTTCTGCCCCAGTTGAAAGGGAAAAAAGCAACACCCAGAGAATGGGTATTATGTCATTATGATCCCCGTTGGCAGTTCTGGAAGCCGTGCCGATTTGTCCGGGATAAGCGATGGAAACTCTATGATGACGGCAGGCTGTTCGACTTGCAGAAAGATATTCTTGAAAAATCTCCGGTTCGTGATGATAAGAATAAAGAGATCACTGAGATCCGGAGGAGACTCCAGCAGGTCCTGGATAAAATGAAATAAACCTGAGCTCATTTTGCATCCTCTGTCTCTCTCAAGTCAGGAATTTTCGTTCACTATTTCTCTGTATTTTCTCTTTCTGTGCCCCGCTCAATCGGTTAGTCACCATCCTGTGTTAAGGGCAACACTAAACCTTTATTCTGCTTTGACTCGTTCCAGCGGGTGTGTTATTTTAATCTGCCATTTGAACGATGAAAGACATCCCCTAATCAGTAATGAATCGCCTTTCAAGCAAAGACCATTTGAGTTTAAATTTTGATAAGGAGCCTTAGATCATGAGGAATAAACGCATTTTCGCCTTCATAATTATCTTTGTTTTCCTCGGGTCTTTCTTCTTGACTACGGCCCAAGAGGCCCGAAGCCCGCTTCTGGATTCATGGGAGCAATACTTGAAGTTGAAAAAGGAATCGGAGTTCGGCCTGGAGTGGATCTCGATCGGGCCGGTCATGAATTCGGCCAGAGTGGAGGCTGTCCAGTTGGATCCAACTCGGCCTGGAACCATGTATGTGGCTTTTGGCTCGGGGAATTTGTGGAAGACCGTCAACCACGGCTTGACCTGGAAACCGATATTCGAGAACCAGTCCGCTCTCGGGATCGGCGACATCGCCCTTGCCCCTTCGAACTCTGATGTCATCTGGCTTGGCTCTGGGGAAAGCCTTAAAAAAGCCAGGAATTTCACGATGCCGGGAACAGGAGTTTTCCGCTCGGATGACGGCGGGAAAACGTGGAAGAACACGGGGCTTCATGATTCCTTTCATATTGGAGAGATCGCTGTCCATCCGCAGAATCCGGATGTTGTCTTCGTCGCCGTTATGGGGCATTTCTGGTCTACCAATCCGAACCGAGGTCTCTACAGGTCAATAGACGGTGGGAAAACATGGGAACATGTCCTGTACGTGGACGAGCGCACAGGAGCCAACGACGTGGTTATCGCTCCTTCGAATCCGGATATCGTGTACGCCTCCATGTGGGAAAATAATCCCACAATATTCGGAGAGGAAAGCGGAATCTATAAAAGCTCAGATGGCGGGGAGACCTGGAACCGCCTGAAAGGTGGTCTTCCAGACGGCCCGAAGACCGGCCGCATCGGCCTGGCTGTCTCCTGGTCTGACCCCAATAAAGCCTATGCCCTGGTGGACAACCTGAATAAAAACAGGAATATTGCGGCCGAAGTCTACCGGACTCTGGATGGGGGTCAAAACTGGGAGAGAACCCATAAAAATAACCTTTACATCTTCCCGGGAATCGGATGGTATTTCACCGACTGCTATGTGAATCCGCAGGATGATGAAGAGGTTTTTGCCCTGGGCGTAAGGATGGCCCACAGCACAGATGGCGGCCAGACATTTGAAATCGTCCATGGTGATGTGTTCCATGTTTTTCCGAATGCCTCCGAAACCCTGCATCTCGACCACTGCGAGATGTGGATCAATCCTCTCAATCCCGACCACCTGGCTCTCGGAAATGATGGGGGTTTCTATGTCAGTTATGATAGGGGAAAGAGCTGGATGCATTACAACAACATCCCGGCCGGGGAGTTCTATGACATTTCCGTTGATAATCAGGATCCCTATTACGTTTACGGCGGTGTTCAGGACGACTCCTCAGTCTACGGCCCGGCCAGAGAGTGGAAGCCCGTCTACGCAGATGGATGGGAATATGTCTGGTTGGATGCCTGGTCCGGAGGCGACGGTTGCTACACAGTGCCCGACCCTGTGGACCCGAATATTGTTTATTTCTCGAGCCAGCACGGAGGGATACGCCGCAAGGATATGAAGGCTGATCGTTCCGTTTTCATACGACCGCGTTTGCCCAAGGAATATAAGGGAGGGGTATCCTATGCCTTTGTGGCGCCGTATATCATTTCACCGCACGATAATAAAACACTCTACCACGCCGGCAATTACGTTTTCAAAAGCCTGGACAGGGGAGATAACTGGACTCTGATCAGCCCGGACCTGAGAAATTCAGCTCATAAGAAAAAGAGGTCCAGGGCGGTCGGGGCGATCACCGAATCCATGTTGAAGCCAGGTCTTCTGTATGCAGGAATGGATAGAGGCGCTTTCTGGGTTACTCATAATGACGGCTCAAAATGGACAGAGCATTCCGATGGACTCCCGGACAGGTATATCCGGAGCATCTGTGCGTCCCGCTTCAGTCAGTCGCGGGTCTACGTGGCCGTCACCGGGATCAATGATGATGACCTGAAGAATTACCTTTTTGTCTCTGAAAATTATGGAAAATCCTGGAAATCGATTACATCTAACCTTCCGGATGAAGTCGCCTACGTCATCTTGGAAGACCCTGTGAACGAGAATATTTTGTATGCAGGCCTGTACAGGGGTGTCTATATGTCTACAGACCGTGGACAGAGCTGGTCCTTGCTGGGGCCGGATATGGCGGCGACTTGCATTTCGGACTTAGTCATCCAAGAGAGAGAGATGGACCTTGTGGCTGGCACTCACGGCAGAGGAATTTACAAAATGAACATCCGTCCGATCCAGGAGGCGTTTAAGGATGGAACACCCCAGGATCCCATGCTGTTTGATACGCCGGCAGCCCGTTTGCCCTGGATCAAGGACACACACCGTGACCCGATGTACAAAACTATGGAAAAGGTTCCGATCACATTCTATCTCCCGGAGGAAGCGAACGTGACGATCAGCGTGAAAGACAAGATGGGCAAGTCTGTCTGGTCAACTCCTTTCCAAGCCAAGAGAGGATTCAATCAGTACAGATGGGATCTTGTCCGAGAGAAAGTGGACAGCCCGCAGGCCTATTTCATCCACTATTATAAGTTCGCATCGGCGGGAGCTTATCAGATTCATGTGACCGGAGAAGGGATTGACTTGAAAGGGGATCTGACCGTTATCCATCGTGAATTCCCTGAGTTTTAGCCGGACATAACCCGTTACCTGTTCCAAATTATTTTTTCTTTTTGCCTTGGTTGAGAACAGTCATCGTTGTCTCCTTTTCAACAGGATAACAATTGACTTGTTTCTTTCTTGAATATCACAAATAAATAGACAATGCTCATTAGGGACTTTAAGCAGAAGAATATCTTTAATTCTCGCATTCTGACCGCATAAAGCTTCAGTAATTCAAGAATTCTTCCCTGCGCCGTTCTTTCTTTATCTTGAGGTGCTATTGCCTATTTATCGGCTCACCTTGAGGTTGATTCTTTGTGTGTCGGTCCCGCCATGCTGGGATTTGACCTGAAATTCCACCCATCCCTGGGACCCGTCCATCTTGACCAGAGCGCAGAACCGCTGGGTCTCTTTCCCTTTGAGTCTGAATTCAGCAGATTTCTCGACGATCGGTTGGGAAGTGGCCAGCTTGTTCAGAGGATCGATGATGGTCGAACCCTTCGGGATTTCCACAACGGATATATTTTTGGATGTGGAGACTGTAATCTTGTCTTTGACTGCTCTCTTAAGCTGGACTGCACGGTCCGAGGATGTGGGATAGACACGGTCGTTCTTGACGGCCACATCGACCCAATACAGGTCATCCGTAGCCGGTGTGACTGTGACCTCCTCGATCTCTACCTTGGGAAACTGGCTGGCGCAGTACATCACGAACTGTGCGTTTTTCAACGCCTCCATCTCAATGTACCGGGCAGGAGGCGTTCTCACGGTGTGCTTTTTGCGGGATCCTCCGATCCAGATCTTCCCCAGGTCGGGATGGTTGACTTTGTGCGGCATGATCCAGCCCTCGCCGGTCAGTTCAGTATCGATCCATTTCAGATATTCCTCATCGGAAACCCGGCCGTCACCATCCTCGTCCGCCTCGAAGGCCGGTGAGCCCCAGAGCTCAATCAAGTATGCGTAGGCGCCGAGCATGTAGTAGGTGGCCGCGTGGGCCTGGCCGCTCAAACCTCCGATAACCGCGCGGTAATTTTTCATGATCCTTGTGCCCATGGTCACAATCTCTGTCTGGACATCCATGTCATGCTGATAATCCGGAGCCACCTGGCGGTCAAAAAGCTGAGCGTATTTGTTCGTTTTCCTCATTTCCTCCAAACGCCGCTGGAACATCTCCTGCATGCGCTGCCTTTGCTCGGGCGTTTGATTCCGGCTGGGCACTGCAGGGGGGGCCTGAAGCATGATCAGCCGTCCGGTGTTGTGGTAGTGGAAGCTGGCGTAAATATTGGGATGAGCCAGCTGGAATTCATACACGTTCCGGCATTCTGGCTCGGACATCGGGTAGGGATTTCCCGCCCGGAGATACCAGCCGTAAGGAAAGTTCCGGTTCGGGTCAGGACCTCCGATATCATCCTCGTTGATCATGCCGTCGCCGTCGTTATCGTATCCTTCCGAGCCAATCCTGCGGAAGCGCTGGACCGCCTCCTTTTCATCACTTACTCGGATGAACTGCCTCTTATCGGGGGACAGCTTATAGTCTCCTTCGGGGTCTTCAATGTACATGGTGGAAAGCTCGCCGTCGCCGTCTACGTCCTCTGTCCGGTCCTCATCGTACAGCCCGTCGCCGTCATTGTCCTCAGGTCTGAACGGCTCCCGCGGATTATTCGGAGTATTGGGAAACCGCACGAACGAGTCGTTCGCATCCACGTTGAGCCCGGGAAGGATGTAGAATGTGCAGTTGTTCACCAGGTCCTGGACGTATTCGTCGTAATCATACCTTGTGAGAAGATACCACATAAGGTAGAGGGAGCAGGAGATCCCGTTCACCTCGTTCCCGTGAATCGCACCGTCCACCCACATAGCCGGTTTGTCCTGATGTTTTCCGGTCGACTTGGCCGTGATAGTGATCAGATACTGGTCGCGGCCCATCCGGCTTTTTCCGATGCTCTGGATATCGGCCAGATGGGGATATTTTTTCTGTATGTCGTGCATGATCTTGGTCCATTCCGCATAGGAGTAGTACCTCTTCCAGCTTATCGGAAAATCGAGCTCGCCGTGGTAGCCGCCAGGACTTTCCTGCTGTTTCTTCTGGGCAAAAGCCGGAACCATACAGGCTGTCAGAAGGAAAACTCCTAAGATGGAGACTGTGATGTATTTTCTCTGTTTTTGTGTTCTCATCGGTTTCCTCCCTTATTGTATGGAAAGCTCTTTGACTTGCGTGCCACCCTTTTGCGACGTTGACACGATTTTGAGCGGAGCGTCTCCTTTGACAGCGACCAGCCAGGTGACTGTGCGCTTCGGGCCTGTCTGCTCGACCTCAGTTGGACCGTACCTCGGTCCTCTCCGGAACATCGGAAAGCCGGGCGGGTAAAACATCATCATGCGCTGCCTCTGTGTCTGCTGGGGACCTGGCGCGCCTCTTGCCGTATAGCCAGGGATTTCCATCGTTCCTTCGATGACTCCCAGGATCTGGAAGGGAGACCCCTGAAGATAGGTGATCATGTCGCGGTCGCCGATCAGCCAGACAACGTCTTGCCGATTTCCAGCCAGATCCGCGCCCCGAGCAAGATGAGTCGCAAGTTTTCCTTTGTTTTCGATCGTTGCCGTGACTTCGATGATCTTGTATTTGCCTTGGGATTTGCCCTTTTTGATAGTCACCTGGTCCCCTTGCTGGGAGGCGACAGCCTCACTGGCGCTTTTGGCCGTGTAGAGGAGGCGCGCTTTGGCGTCTGTGATGACTATTTCAGGCTGGAGTCCGGCCCGAAACTTCTCGAACTGCCAGTGTTTCTCGCAGACTCCGATCAATGGTTCTCCAGGGAATGCGTTGCTGCGGTATTTCGGGATCCAGCCGCCGATCTCTCCCTCTCCCAGCTCCGGATGATTAAACTTCTTCCAGGGGACAAACAGCTTTCCTCCGTATTTTTCATCCTGGTATTTCAGGAGTGCGCGCTGGGATTGGATTCTGGCATCAGGTCCTTCGAATTGAGGAAAGTCCTGGATATCTCTCTGAGGATTCCAGAGCTCGGTCGTGACAGCGTAGATGCCCAGCTGCATGTACATCCAATCCGTGGCCATCCCGTAGTTGTAGCGCCGGTCCCTCTCCTCTCTGTAACTGGCTCTCCATCCTCGGGGAAGCTCATAACCCCGGGCAATCGCGTATTTATTCTTGGATGTCTTTTTGAGTTTTTCCTTGAGCATGGTTAAAGCTTCAGGATTTTGCCAAGCTTGGGGGACTTCCTCGCCGATGATCTCGAGATACTTTTTCCCCATGATGAAATCGAAGATGGCGACGTCCTTGGGATGAAGCGATGTCGGCGGCGCTGTTCCCATCGGCCTGTAGGTGAATCCGCCGGATGTGTGGTAGTTCTGCGCCATCAGGATGTTCGTGTGATTGGTGAAGAACTCGGCTATCGCACGGATTTCGGGTGCGGAAGTGGGGTAGTCGCCCTGGCCTCCGGCCATGGTGTCCTCTCTGAACCAGCCTTCGGGAAAATTGCGGTTCAGGTCGATCCCTCTCTCCCTGTCTTCACCGCGCTTACCGTCGCTATCGTTGTCCTTGTCTTCCATGATGACCGAGTAACGCGGTTTGTCTGTTTTCTGTCCTCTTCTCAGACGGATCATCAAGCGGGGATCCTCGTCGTCTATAATGTACTGGCCTTCGGGATTTTTATAACGGAATCGGGTGATGTGGCCGTCTCCGTTGAGGTCGTCATACCCGTCTTCGTTGATCTTGCCGTCCTCGTCATCGTCTTTTTTCATGCTGTTCTGCCTCTGCGGGATCCCTTTTTCGAGGCTGTTGAACAGTCCGTCAGGATTGACCACCGGGCAGATGTAAAAAGTCTGATCATTGACTATCCGGGTGACTTCCTCATCCGAACCGTAACTTGAGACCAGCTTATCGATGATATACAAGCAAACTTCCGTCCCTGTGTATTCATTTCCGTGTGTGCTGCCGCAGATCCAGAATCCTGGTTTTCCCTGGTAGGGTTTCATCGGCTGGACATTCTTGATTCCCTCTTTCCGCATGTGGCGCAGTCCCACATGCGCATCAATTGTAGTCCCTGTCTTCATGTTCGAGATCACGAGCACATAGATCGGCCGTCCCATGTGGCTCTTGCCGATTTCAAGGAGCGTGGTAATGTCCGGATAAGCTCTGGCCACTTCTTTGACGTAGGCCGCCGTCTTCGTGTATCCATGGTAGTCGTTGAAGCTGATAGGGACTTTTTGAGCCGCGAACACGGAATTGATCCCTGCCAGCAGCAAAAAAATAATCAGCGGGACAAAAATGAAACTGTGATGTTTCAAAGATTGAATTCGCATCAAGCTTTCCTCCTTTCTCAAGTTATGGGAGAGGCTCTCATGACGAAGTATCCCTGATCACTGCTCCGGAACCCTCTCCCGGTTTCCGAAAAGAAATCACTTTATATTAATTTTTTTTAAAAATAAAGAAATTTTCCAATAAAAGACAAACAACCAGATTGGATTGAAAAGGAGGATTCACATGAATCCTGCGTATTCCAGGCCGCAATGGATGTTGAATATTCAGCAGCGGATTAATTAACCCGCTAAAAAATATTTGGACAAAAAGGTAAAAGGAAACCGGACGCATGCAACATACCACATCACATAGATTCATTTTCGTGGGTTATAGTCATCAGCTGCTTCAAGCTTGCAGCCTAATTTGTTGATGAGTGTCCAGAATTTATGAGCCAGGCCACCGACTCCAGAAATTTTAGATTCTTCAAATTCTGCATGAGATGTGGTACTTTTATAGAGAGAAAATCAGATACGATTCAATGAAAACCATTAAGCTCGATTACCCAGTTTCCACATTGGACAACAAATTGTTTCTTCCAGCTGGCGAGGAGTTAACATCGGAGGCCATGGATGAATTGATCGCATCCAATAAGGGCACATCGTATCAGGCGCATTCCTTTTTGGAATATAGCACTGTTTATCAAGATTTGCTGCGTATGCTCCAAAAAACTCCTTACAATATAGTGCTCAATAAAACTATCACTTTGACCTTAATGAAAAAGGTGAGTTTAATTCAACCCATCCTGGAATCTCTCGACTTTTTTAAAGAAAATGACCCTTATACATACACTCATTCTCTTGCTGTATTCGCCATGTCAGTAAACCTGACTCGAGATTTACTGGATAAACCCGGTGACTGGGTTGCAACCCTTATAGGTGGGGCCATACATGATGTCGGCAAGACATGTGTTCCACTGAAGATATTGAAAAAGTCGGAACCTTTAATCAAAGGCGAGAGGAGAATTCTGGAACACCATGCTTTAGCTGGTTTTGTACTTCTCAGCTATTTTCTTAAAGATTCCCAGAGTTTTGCAGCGCGAGTCGCTAAAGAGCACCATGAACGAAGAGATGGCTCTGGATATCCTCTGGGTATTTCACTGGAAGATAGGATGGTAGAGATCATTGCCGTGTGTGACATTTATGATGCCCTTCTTTCGCCAAGGCCTTTTCGACCCACTGCGTATGATAACCGGACGGCCTTGGAGGAAATCACGGATATGGCTCGGAAGGGGAAGTTTAGCTGGGAAGTCGTACAAGCATTAGTCTCTCATAATCGAAAAGATAAACCTCATTTTCGAGAAACCAAAGTTTCCGATGAAAAAAGGGGCACACCCCCGGCGAACAGCTTGTATGGAGTCATTGCAGAAAGAGATGTGAAGAAAGAAATAAGCTGTCCGAACTGCGGCGGTTCCTGCAAAAAGATCGAGGGCTATGAGGAAGGCGAAAAAGTTACTCGTTATGAATGTCGCAGTTGTGGGAAAGAATTTGATGAAGATGATCTGTTGAATATAGAAATGGAGAAACAGTAGCCATCGCATAACCTGCGTTCGCCCCAAATTGCATTATTACCTCCGCCCAAGTCATATTATTACTTTTCTTCCTCAATTAAAGAAAATTCATAGACTCTATTATTTTTACAGATGATTTTAGAGATGATTTTTCTCACCCCTTCTTTCACCTCTTGGGGTGACCATAAAAGAGGTCATATAAAACTTGATATGATATTTTCCCCTGGAGGGGGAAAAAAGAAACCTGATTGAGTGAGTGGTTCATAATAGAAAACGGTTGAGGCGATGAGATTGAGCCAGCACCACAGAAATTAGATGTTGTGGGCATTTCCGACTAAATATGTGAGAGCTTGGAACAGGAGGAAGCGGATGAGAAAAAAAGAAAATATTACCAGGAAAATGGTTGAGGAATTAGTATGGCTCAAGGAAAAAGAAATCCAGATGCTTAAAAAATTGAAAGAAGATAAAACTCGCATCCTTCCTCATGAAGAACGGGAGCATACAGTGAGAGTGATTGCTGAGATTATTCAGGAGATCAAAGAAGAATTGAATCTGTATTATGGGATGAGAGATATGCGAGCAGAGGTAGTGTATCTTTGAAAGTGACCATTTCCCTTGTGCAATTAAGAGTCCATTCTCAAAAACATCAAGGGATATCAGAATTTACTTCCTCGCTTTTCTTCCTAATTCAAGATTGTTGAGACATTAAACGGAAATAAAAGAGAATGAAATGATCACTTATCATGGAAGATGTGAAATCAATTTTTTACTAAATGTTTTCAAATAAACCACAGGGCAAAAGGAGGTCTGTATTGTGAAGCTTGAGTATTGGAAAGGAGGATAGGATGAAAAAGAAATTTTTTATCAGAGGATACCGGGAGAATGCTGACTTCCCAAGCCTTTGTGATGAGGAGATGTATTCGTTGGAAGAGGCGATGAATAAGTCGAGAGAATATTTCAGAAAAATTAGAGCTTTATACAAGATAGTCCTATTTGAGCAAAAGAAATCAAATAAAACGAAAGCAAGGATTACTTTAAAGAATAAGGTGGAGGGTCTTCAGGATGTTGATGTTTGGTGGGATAGCTTTTGATATTGACATATAAGACCGCTTTTAATGAAGTGGCCAATACTCCGATAATATTTTCACTCTGGCAAACTCCTAATCGCAGATTTTTATGTTTTCATTGGATTTTAGAAAACTCGCTTTTCAGAGTGAAGTTTAAAAAGGAGCTGGTTACCCGATCACGACTTTATTTACGGAACACATCGGGTTGGATGTGCCATTCGAGATTATTCGGTGGTGTGACCGCATGCTCTGGAGGCTTCGGCAAGGCTCTTAACTGCGGGCAGTGATCATAGGCCACTGGAAAAGGACGGCAGGTTCCACCCCTGTTCACGTATTCCCAGACGATCTCGCCGTTCGGTTTGACCTGAAAGAGCCTCCCGGTGTTATCTTCGGCAATAAACGTGTTCCCGTTGGGGAGTCTCTTCTGCGATCCCATCGTTTTGCTGAAAAATTTGATGTTGGCATAGCCTTCCGTCTCATACTTCCAGACGATCTCTTTAGTCACTGGGTTGAATTCGATGATGAACGTCTGTCCGCAGTGAGTCCTGTGCCTGGGGAAAAGACCGTTGTCGAACAGAATGATATTTCCCTCGCCGGGCAATCCTTTTTCGATCATCTCTGGCTCGTGGCAGTGGGATAATCCTCCCTTGTAATTGTGGGTCCATTCCCACACTATCTTTTTGGTCTCCTTATCCACAATGTACATGGTGTCTATGTTTCTCGGATTGACCAGAATATTGCCCGGCTTGAACCTCTTATCACCCGCGTCATACCACTTGTTCTCAGGAAGAGGGAAAATCGTATTCATGTGAAGCCAGTCGCCTTCCGGAGTGACCGGTGAGTATCTGTTCAGGTCAAGATGATTGTAAGCATGCCACTCCCAGACAATTTTTTTATCCGGAGTCACTTCATAGATGTCGCTTCCCAGTTGCTTCTCTTCGCTTCCTCTTTTTCGAAGCGGCCACCAGGGAGAGATTTCGACGTCCTTGACCTGTTTCTGGTATTTTTCAGGAAGCGGTTCGTGGGCAAGGAAGAGACGGTTATTGTTCGGCAGCCAGCGCATGTCGTTTATGGAATCAATACCCTCATGAGTCCACACCACGTTTCCGTCCCAGTCATATTCGATGATCGTTTTGTTGGGACCGACATAGAGAAGATGACCGTTGGACAGCAGTCTGCATCGTTTGTTGAAGTAGGGGATAACCTTCCAGGTGTGGACCACGGTCCCGTTCATGTCAATCAGGCGGATATCGTCCGTGATTTGGCTTTGGGTCCTGACTTTAGCCGAGGGATGATTTCCCAGGGATGCGTGGTCTGCGATCAGGATATAGCTGCTGTAGCACTCGTTAGGTTTGTAAATCGTGGTTCCTGTCGGAAATACTGTGGGATAGGCCAAGGCCAGATAAGCCAGAGCAAGTGAAATCAAAATCCCTGAGGAGAATGTGTAAATTTTTCGTGTGTTCATTGAATCCCCCTTTTCCTCAACATTGAATGGCATGCCATGTCTTTAAAAAATCCAGGCCTACTTCTTTTTCTTAAACATCTTAAGTAGAAGCCATGCACCAAAACCCAGGCCGATCACCATGTTCATAATGGCCAAAACTCTCACAAAACCGCCCAAAGCAGTATCTGAATTGAGCAATCCCAGTTTTCCGAACAGATAGTTCCAGTCGTGTATGATCTCTTCTCCGCGAAATGGAGTCACCAAAGGAAGTTCCATTTTTCGTGCATCCGCCATATAACCCCCGACGCTGAAAAGATTTGTCCCCATCCAGCAGAAAGAGACAGTGATGGCAAAAAAATCTCGTTGCTTCAAAAACATGAAAAAAGAGATCAACGGAACCAGGCATTGAGCGATTGTTCCACCTGCGATCATGAGAAATTGCCCAAGGGGTGAGAATATGATGTGACCGAGTTCATGAATTCCCAGATTCAGTGGTTTGAAGATGCTTTGATACATCGGGTCCATGAGATGGCGCAAAAGAATGTAGAGTAAAAACAGCCATAATAATAAGCGCAACGGACCGAACTTACCCTCAGCCCATTCAGAGGCTTCACGAAAGAATGTTTCAAACCAATCTTTTATTCCCGACATTGTTCTATCCGAAGAGTCCTGTTTAGATGCGTTCGACTGGATATGAGTTTGCTTTTTCAGGGAGGAGTATAGAAGAATGAGTTTTTCGGGTCAAGGGATATGTAATGTCTCTATATCTGTGTGGATGATTTACATGAGAGATTTGATGAATTAAGATAATCAAACACGGTACCCCTGTAGCTCAGGGGGATAGAGCAATAGAATCTGGAGTAGCAAATCCCGAGCTTAGTGGTTTCTCATTGTCAGGACAAATCGTGTTAGAATGGAATAAGGATATCAGAATAGGATTAGGATCATGACACTCAAAACAAAATGGATTGATTTGATTTATAATTTGGCGACAAGCAGCAGAAAAATCCGAAACTTTTTTACACCTCTTGGGGCGCTCTTCTTTTTCCTGTTTGTATTTGGTTTTATCATATTCGCCCTACAAGTGGATAAGTTAATTGGCATTACCGATATATTCACCAAGCCGCTTTCTATCATTCTGGCGTCACCTCTTTTTTTGATTGCTTTTGTTTTAGTCGGATGGTCGGTTCTTACTTTTCTTAGAGCCAAGGGAACTCCGGTTCCTCTCAACCCTCCACCAAAATTGGTTACGACTGGTCCATACGCCTATTCGCGGAATCCGATGCTGACAGGCGTATTTGCGCTGTTCTTTGGTATTGGGATTTTGCTTGGATCATTCTCTCTCCTTGTGATATTCACACCTCTTTTCATTTTGGTGAATGTGTTGGAACTCAAAACTATTGAGGAGCCAGAACTCATGAAGCGGTTGGGTCAAGATTATGTAGAATATCGAAAAAGGACACCTATGTTTTTTCCA
>CAYGBC010000026.1:0-43716 GCA_964348015.1 uncultured Eubacteriales bacterium
GCGGTCCCGTATGGAAGGGCCGTCGCTCAACGGATAAAAGGTACGCCGGGGATAACAGGCTAATAGGGCCCAAGAGCTCATATCGACGGCCCTGTTTGGCACCTCGATGTCGGCTCATAGCATCCTGGGGCTGAAGTCGGTCCCAATGGTTGTGCTGTACGCCCATTAAAGCGGTACGTGAGCTGGGTTTAGAACGTCGCGAGACAGTTCGGTCCCTATCCACGGTAGGCGTAGGAAATCTGAGGGGAGCTGTTCCTAGTACGAAAGGACCGGAACGGACGAACATATGGTGTACCAGTTGTCCCGCCAGGGGCAGCGCTGGGTAGCTACGTTCGGAAGAGATAACCGCTGAAGGCATATAAGCGGGAAGCTCGCCCTAAGATTAGATTTCCCACCCTTCGGGGCTAAAGGTCCCTTGTAGACTACAAGGTTGATAGGCTGGGCGTGTAAGTCCGGTAACGGATTGAGCTAACCAGTACTAATAGACCGTGAGGCTTGACCATAAAGTTTATTAAGACAAAAATGCTGTTCTGTGAAAGATTGTTGGGGGCGTTTCCCAAGGGGATCTCTCTTTAGAGAGAATGTCAATGCGAGTGAAGCGTGGCAATCTCATAATTTAAAAGAGATTATCTCAAAGGGGAAGCGTCTTTGGTTGATTATCTTATTTATTGATAATACTCCCGGCAACCATAACAAAGAGGAAACACCCGTTCCCATTCCGAACACGGAAGTTAAGCTCTTTGGTGCCGATGGTACTGCTCGGGCGACTGAGTGGGAGAGTAGGAAGTTGCCGGGTTTTTTTATGCTCAAAAAAGCAAAAAAGCAAAAAAGGGGACGGGCTACTTTTTTTTAAAAAAGTTGCCCGTCCCCTTTTTTTATTTGTCGAAGAAGAAAGTGTCATTGCGAGCGAAGCGTGGCATTCTCATAAAATTAAAATTGTCAATAATGAAATAAAGGCACCTGTTTATATGGGATTGCCACGCTTCGCTCGCAATGACATAATGAGAATGTTACCGAATTATTGAGCGAGTACAATAGGCTACTTTTTTTTAATTATCCCAGGTGACACCATTCGATGTTCACGCGTTTCAGCGCATAGCCCACTTCGCGCATGTAGTCGCCATAGCCGGTCATCCAGTGGAAACCGGGCATTCTTTGGGCAAGGACCTTGTCATCACAGGTGAAGCGGATGTCGATCTGCGAGCGGCAGATGGGCATGAACGGCGCGTCGACGATCTCCCCGAGAAGGCCCACCCATCGCTTGGACGAAAAGTCGGGGACGATGTTGGTCACGACCTGCCCTTTGCTCATCTCCACTTTGGGTGCGGCGCCGTAGTCAGATTCAAAATGCGTGAGGATCCGCGCAGGCTCCCTTTTCTGCCCGTCCATCTTTCTCGGAGCTGTGCAGTGGGCCAGAGTGATGATTCCCTCATGCGGGTAGGTCGGGTCGTTTAAAAATACAGGTCTTCCGGAAATATTACCCAGCAGCACGCCCGAAGGGATGACCACGAAATCGGATTCACAGAAAGCCAGGTAGCCGGAATCGTTCAGAGTGCTCAGTGTCAGGCAGGCTGAGGTTTCGGCGTAGGGCATGATCGTCCCCATGCAGCCGTTGATCGTGATGGCGGAGCAGTCCGGCTTCTTCATCAGAGCCCGAAAGACATGGTCGAGAAGGAAGGCATTTTCCACAAACTCGAGTTTAGTCTCCAGCGCAGTGCCTGGCGACTTCAAATACGATGAAGCCTGCTGGTGTGCCTTTTTTACGGCTTTCTGGTCGGAGCGTGCTTGCTTGATCAGTTTTCCGAGCTCGTCATAAGAGATTGTCTGGATATCCCAGTTCCAGATGTCCTTCACCAGTTGAGGGACCACTCCTTTCGGCTGGGACCAGGCGCCGGGCCCTCCCACAGCCAGGATTTTCGTGCCCCTCATGTTGTTCAAGCCGCAGAGCGACCGCAGACGCCAGAGAATCTCTTCCTGGCTGTCGATCACGACATCGTCCTCGTCGACTCCCTCGACAGCTAAAGTGTCTGTGTGCTGCCTGAGATAGCGGGGGCTGATGATCTCATACCAGAGATAAACGGGTCCTGACTTATGGCGGCAGAAAAATATCATGTCTTTTCCTGCTTTTTCCAGCTCGTGGAACACATCCATCCAGCCTCCCGCCGCATAGATCAGTATCGTATGAGAGAATGCGAGGTCTTTCACTGCGGGCAGGTCTTTGGTCCCACGGACGCGGGAGACGGGCAGGAAATCGACGGGGAAATCGGCTTCTTTCTGAATCTTCTTCAGCTCACCCTTGATCCGGACGACTTCCTCATCCGCATCCCTCTGGGTCTGGATCGCCCCCCAGGCGCGCCAGCTCGTTTGGTGCCTGCGTTCGGGAGTGCTGTACACAAGAATGGGTTTGACCTTGAGAGGAACTCGTTTCTCTATGAGCTTCTCGGTCCCCTCTGCCGACAGGAGCGGCCAGGAGAGCCCGCTCAGAGCCATGCCGCCTATAGCCGTGGCTCCCATTCCCTTGAGAAATGTCCTCCGGGTCAGAGTATTCGCACCTGCTGATTTCGCGCCCACATGGGGGCAGCAGTGCGGTTGAAAATGAGAACTGTGTTTTATTCTGTTTTGGCTCATAGCAATTTTCCTTTCATTCGTAGCTTTTTTACTATCTTTCACATGAAATGTAAACAAAGATCGTGATCCTGTCTTCGCATTTCGGTTCCGGATTGAGGCAGAGAAAGGAATTGAGTTCGTCGTTCAATTGTGCGAAGATTAATAACCAGAGGAATGGAACTTTTCACGAAAAGAACAAGGAGTCCGTTGAAGATTTCACTGGTATTAATCCTGAGCGTGTGCGTGATTTCGTGTGCTTCTTCTCGGTCCAAGGTCGAAGAGAAACAGGCGGAAAATGTCAAAGACCAGTACGAGCGAGCCCTGGTGGCCATGAATTACAATTTGGTGGACCAGGCCATCACGCACTTGAACAATGCGATTTCGATGGCCCCCGACTATTATCCTTCCTATTATCTCCTGGGTGTGGCTTACGCGCAAAAAATGGATTATAGTGCCGCAGCTGAGGCTTTTGAAAAAAGCCTGGAGTTGAAACCGGATAATTCCGAGGCGCGTGTCAGGCTGGGCGATGTGTACAAACGGCTGGGCCTTCTGGATAGTGCAGAGGAAGAATTCAAGAAAGCCTATGCGATTGATGAAAGCTCCCTGGCCAGTTTTAACCTGGCCGTGCTGTATTATGAGAAGAAAATGCTGGATGAGGCTTTGGATTATGCCCGAAGATCGATCCGGCAGGACAGCCGTTCGGTCCAGGCCTTTAATCTTCAAGGAGTCATTCTGAACGAGAAGGGTCAGCATCCAGAGGCCATCGCCAGTTTTCAGTATGCGCTGTCCATCGAGCCGAACAACGTGGCCACAGCTGTGAATCTGGCCGTTGCCTATATCAACAACAAAGACTACGACAAAGCGACCGAGATTCTCCAGAGGATCCTTCCCCACGCTCAGGATCAAGAGCTCAAAGACAGGATTCAGCAGTATTTGGAGAAGATCAAGAGACTTAAAAGAAGATAGAGGGGATTCTCTCTCGGCATTCAGCATCTGATGGATTGCCGTATATGGGGAAAATCCAGGCTAAAACACAAAAAATGATGTTTTGTGATTTGTCGATCGTGGCTCCAAAACGAGACATTCCCTTTCTTTTTTGAATGAGGTGTGTTAATTTTTCGGTGCGTTTTTGAGGTTGAGAAATGGCCTTGGATGTGAAGATCAGGGAATACAAGCCAAAAGACCTGGATCAGGTGTTGGTCCTGGTCAAGGAACTGGAATCCGAGCTGGCCGAGAAGTTCAAGGATGTGAAGATCAAATCGGGTATCGAAGACTACCGGAACCGTTACTTGAAGCCTGGGAACAAGTACAAAATTTATGTGGCCGTCGTGGACGACAAGGTCGTGGGGTACCTGATGGGGTATCCGTCTCTTGGGGCTCCGGAAGTCGATAACATGTACGACATACTGCCTGTCTCAACCAAATGGACGCCTCCGGAGTTTTTTCTGCAGATCACTTTTGTCTCCAAGCCCTTTCGGAACCAGGGGATTTCCAAAAGTCTTCATAAGAAGATTATTGAATACGCCCGCAAGCAGGGGCACAAAGAAGTCTATGCCTGTATTGCCAAATGGAACGTCCCGGAAATCAAAGTCATCCGGTCACTGAAATTCAAACTGAAAGACCTGGGCTACCGGTACAGGCTCACACTGAAATTTTAAAAAAAGGGGACAGCCGATTTCAATGGAAAGAGCAGCCTGTCCCTTTTTTTGGCGTGTGCTATTTCTCAACTCGAATTTCACAGAATATACTGGAATGATCCACTTCGGTTATTTCGGATCTCACCGGAAGGCCTGATGTCAGTGCAGCAAAATCCTCAGGGCCGATCGAAGAAGCCTTAAAGCCATCTCTACATATGATGGTTCCATTGCCAGTAGCAGCCTCATCAATCTCTCCAACGAGTCCTTGCTTGGCCTGAAGACGAAACCATTCCAGGCGTTCCTCCCAGAAATGGTCTGAGTAACTTGAGAAAAGCGCTGTTCCTCCAGGCTTGATGACGCGCACGGATTCTTCAAGCAGCATTCTCTGGTTGACAGCAAATGCAGAGATGCCATTCTGGACACACACCACGGCGTCGAAGCAATTATTTTGGAATCCAAGTTCAGAGGCATCCATTTCAATAAGAAACCAGGAAGAGATATTTTCGATGTATTCGCGTGCCATGCGCAAGCTTGTGTACGATGTGTCAATGCCCACGATTTTTTCTGACTTTTCCAGAAGCCTCGTGAGTACTCTGCCATATCCGCATCCAAGTTCGAGCACTCTATCAGTGGCTTTTAACCTATCCAGCACATATTCTATTTCTGCCTCAAGATATTGTTTAACCCTTGGAGGAGCGATCTCGTAACACAGCTTCAGGCGCTCAGCTGATAATTTTTCAGTGTAGTAGCCGCTCATTTGGTGAAATTCGTTCTAGGAGTAGCTTGATTTCGTGTATTACTCATGTATAAGAATAAATCACTTCCCGATGCATCAACAGTATAATACGTGAAGTTCTCATGTTCACACAGACTAAGGTTATCAAAAGGAAGCTAAGTTTGCTACAATGCCAGAAAAAAAGCGGACAGAGGAGGAAGAATCAGATATGAAATTGATATTTATTAAAATAGACAAAGAGGGGCCATCATGGATTTGAGGAAAAGTGTGGCCGCCAGCATCAAGTGGATTACTATTTCGGCAGGATTTGCGGCTTCTGTGTTTTACTGTGCATATACGATCCTGGCAATACAGCGCTTTCCGGGAAACTTTTCCGCCAATCTTCATTATTTGAGTGTTCTTGGAAACATGAATAGAAATCCCAGCGGAGCTGTATTTTACAATCTTGGAGTTATGCTTACAGGATTATCTCTTTTGATATTTTATGTCGTTTTTGTGCTCTGGAACGTATCACGAGAAAGAAGTAAAATCCTGTGGGCCGTTTTGATATTTGGATCCCTGAACGGGTTTTCCATATTCATGTCAGCCGTTTATCCGGAAGTCCCGGATTATCAAAAACATTTCCTATGGAGTTTACTGATTTTTATAACGTTAATACCTGTTCTCATCCTCTTCAGCCTTTATCTGAGAAGACATTCCGGATTGAATAAGATAATCAGTTACTCAGGTTTCGTGCTGGCGGTTTACAATCTTATTTTCGTTATATATGTATTAACAGAAGGAACAACGAGCGGCGCGCTATTGGAATGGATATCTGTTTTCAGTTATATAGGTTGGATTATGCTGTACGTGATCAACTTAATGCTTTTCAATAAAACACAGAAGAAATTTTCCTAGATTATACAAATAGGCTTACGAAAAAAAAGGGATAAAAAAAAAGGGACAGACTACTTTTTTTTAGAAAAGTTGCCTGTCCCCTTTTAATTCTCTTTATTTGTCTTTTATTCCGGTGGCTTTATACTGCGAGGGATTATCTATCGGAACGATGATTTGGTCGGCTCGGGCGACGACTTTTCCCTCCGGGTTGGTCAGCACGGCTCTGCGGGCGATGAAACGCCGCTCTTTTTTGATCATCATGATATAGCCTTTCAAAATCCATTTTCCTTTTTCATCTGGAATCTCTGCTTTGGCCTGCCCGAAGTCCATCGGATCGGTGTCATAGGATTCCCAGCTTTTTCTTGCGGAGAGCACTCTGCATCCGAGGATATTGCTGAAATCAGTACTGTACATCGGTTCCTCTTCGGTTTCCTCCTCGAGTTCCGGCTCCAGGCGTGACTCAAACTGCAAGAACATAAGAACGACTCCATTTGCACGGCGCATGGCGAGCAGGGTCTCGTTTTCATCTTTAGCTGTAAATGGGGCAAAATAGTCTTTACGAGCCTCTAAATCTCTAAAAAGGACCTTCCCGGAAAAATGGTCGTACGCTTTCTCGAATCCCTCTTTGGGAAAATTGATCAAGAAGCCATGAAGCTTGTGGGAAACCGAAGAACCGAACATGGCCATAAGGATATCGGCTCTTCCGAAGGACTGACGCCTTAAATCCAGCAGCTTGCCGTTAAAGAAATTGATGATTTCTTTTTTGGATCTTTCCTCATCTCCTGGTTTGATGCGTGGGAGGGTGTAGTAGTTTATCTTGTTTTCAGGAATCCGCTTGAGCTCGGCCGGGTCTGTGAGATGGGCCGTGAAGAGATAATAGTTCAGGTTAACCGGGATCGAGCGGATCTTGATCTGCTCGAGCCAGTAACTGGCTTCTTCCCTCACCTCTCTATCCGGGTCGTTCTTGGAGACATCCTCCAGAAGAGTGAGGACGCTGCGATCGTACTTTTTTCCCAAAAGGAGTACGATATTTTTCCTCACCTGCAGGTCTTTTTCTTTCACCAGGATACCTTTGAGGAGGGGGATGGAGGCTTCCGGCTCCAGCATGATCAATGAGTTCAAGGCGATCAGTTTGAGTTCGGTTTCTGTCTTTTTTCCTTTTTCATAGATGTGCTGAATTATGCTTGTGTATTCTATCTTGCCTATTAAGGCCAGCTCTCCTGCGATTTCCACTCTCAGCACCTTGGCATCGTCAATCCATACGCTGTCTGGATACTGTCCGATGAGATGCTCCAGTTTTTGAAACGCGTCCTCTTTGAGCGCAATCACCTTGTCCTTGTACACCTCGTCTCTGGACATTCTGTTCAGCGATTGGGCCAGCCAGTATAAGGCTTCGGCTCTCAACTGACTGGAAGGATATTTCTCAAGGAAGAACTCCAGTTGTTCTTTGGCTTTTCTCCAGTATCTTTTAAACACATAGTCTTTGGCTTTCAGGAATATGTCGAGCTCCTCGTCCGCAAACTTGGTGCCCTCATAATCGGAGTCGTTACCGGCCCATCCCGCCTTCCAGTCGGATGTGTGCGGCAGGCTTGCGGCCGGGTTCAACGAGGTCAGCAGGAGACTCGTCAGGCTAATAAACAAGAATTTTTTTAATATATTCATCGTATCCTCCGTTTCAGATGGTTGTTTTCGAAGTCAAAAGAGTTTTGACTTTAAATTTAAGCTCATTCTCCCGGATCATGCGGGCAAGCTGGGCCGCAGAATTCTGGTCCTGAGGCCTCAGGTTGGAAATGCTCACCAGGATGAATTCCAGGTCCTCTATCAGAGGGAGAAGATAAGGGTCATCTCCCTGCGAAATAAGATGTTTCAACAGTTGGGTTTGAACCAGCATATCTTCCATGACTTTTTTCTCCAATTCAGACGTCTGCTCCTGTTTAGGGGTGTCCGCTCGGTTCATGAAAGAGATCAGGAGGAGCTCGAGGTTTTCAGCGTAACGCTGAATGGACAAGTCGTTTGCTCGTAAAGCGAGGAATTCGGGTTGTCTGGTTGTTTGAGGGGGGAAGATGAGTTTTTTTCCGATGAGAAATCCCAGGATGAACACGACCACAAGGGCAGAGGCTGCAAAAGCCCATTTCTGATAAGGAAAAAGATTCTGCCAGGTTCTTCTTTTCTGAAAGGATTCTGCTCGAATCACCCGCCAGGACTTTTCCTTATTCGGAAGGGGAATGTCTTCCTCGTCTTCGGAACAAAGACTGATTTGTGCTGATTTTTTGTGAAGCCCGGCGCATTTCGGGCATTTTTGGAGATGATCTTCGAGTCGGGCCTTCTCCGAGTCAGTCAACTTTCCGAAAACACTTATGGTGATGAGGTTTTTTATTTCTTCACAGTTCATCGTATCCCCCAAAGCGGTTCCAGTTGCTCTCTTAACTTCGAAACCGCTCTTTGAAGCTGTTTTTTTACGGTGCTTTCACTGCACTGCAAATGTCCGGCGATCTCTTTGATGTCCATATGCTGAAGATGCCTGAGGTCGAATATGATGCGCTGTTTCGGTGATAACATGTGAAGGGCTCCTTTCACATGAGCCATGGCTTGGTTTGCGATTGTCGATTTTTCGGGTGATGAGCCCCGGGCTTCCGGCTCACTCGGAAGGTCCGAGAGAGATTGTGCCTGACCGATTTTTCTCTTTTTGGTTCTTCGGAGATGGTCAAGAGCGCTGCGGACTCCGATCTGGTAAATCCAGGAAGAAAAGTTTGTGCTGATGTTGAAGTCGAACCTTTTGATGTTTTTAAAAGCTTTAATGAATGTTTCCTGCATGATATCCTCGGCATCCTGCTGCGACCTGGAGTAGCGGTAGGCGAGTCGGTAGACCATTTTGTAGTGATTCTCGTACAATTCGCGGAATGCACTTTCCTGGCCCTCTTTGGCCAACAGTATCGCCAACTCGCTGTTCGTGTTCATTGCCAGTTCAGGATTCATCATATAAGGTATACGCCGAAAAGTCACCACAGGACGACAGAGTTGCCAAAATTGGAGACTGTCCCCAATTATTGAGCGTGGCGACGTTCCCCAAGGAGCCACCTAATACGTTAGGACGTACTCCGGGGGACAAATTTGATTTGGAGAAGTCTCGTGGAGCAGAGAGATATGGTCCCGCTGTAGCGTCAGATTTCGTGTAGAGAAAGAGATTCTGATAATTGCCGGATGATTCTTATATCCGGGCGACTCCGAGAAAGACAGCGTGCAGGGACACCGCGACAACAAGAAAGATGGTGCGGGCCGCTTTGGGCGCAAATCCAAAAAGCCCGTACTTCAACGCGCCTTTGCTGCATCCGGAGAGACAATCCCCGCACAACGTGCACGTGAGTCCGGGTTTTCTTCTTTGGATATGTTCCTCGTTCAATGCGTCATACCGGCAGGAATAATGACAGGCGCCGCAGTCATCACAGCCGCTTCCGAACCGGATGCGGAAAGGAGAGAGGCGTCCGATCAGATTGGCAGCCAGTCCGATCGGGCAGTAGACGACGCAGTGAGTCATCACACCGTTTTTCCGCGATACGAGAACCATCACGCCGACGCCTGCGATCCCGTACACGATGGCCGCTGCCGTTACGGTTGTGGAAACCAATCCGGATAGTCTGAAAATAAGGGCGGCAGCAACGATCGCGAGGAAAATGCCGACCCGGAGTATCCGGCTTTTGTTCGGAAGAACTTTCGGAGCGCGAGTGCGACGGGAAATTAAATTGTCCCAGCTTCCGATGTAGCACAGGTGGCTGCACCAGGCCGCGCCGGCGATCAGAGTTGTTGTGGCGAAAAGGATGACCATAAAAGTCAATTTTCCCCTGTATAGAGGCCCGGCGATGATCATCGCCGGGATGGGCAGGTGCAATTTTCCTGTCATCAGGCACTTTTCCACTCCGGCGAGCCCGAGTAGAAATTGAGAGAAGAAAACAGCAGAGAAAAGTAGCCATACCCGGCTCCTGATTCTGGAGGAAGTGTTCACATCGAGCATTTTCTCGGTGATCCATCCGGCATAGACAGAAAGAAGGGCAATTTCTATGAATCCTGAGCCTGGTAAAAAACGCTCAAGAAGAAGGATCGGCGGATTCACTTTCAGGTGGACGACGGACAGAAGTGCGGCCGTGAGAAGAAAAGCGATATAGCTCGGCAGATACGGACGCTCGCCCTCTGCGCTTTTTTCTGTATAGTGTGTGTGTATTTTTTTTCGCTCTAAAATCCATGCGGATATCCACGTGAACAGCCCCACAACCGACAAGATAACGGCAAGACGCACCCAGGGCTGCCCTTGCGATTCTCTGAGCCGGGCATAATGAAAAATTCTCTCGATCCAGATGATTCCTCCCACAATCATGTAGGTCTGGAATATTCTCAGGATCCATCTTTTTCTGACGAATAAGATGAAAGGGAAGAGCAGGGAAAAAAGAGCCAGCCAATCGTTCTGAATCCTTGAGAAGTGCGCGGCCAGCAGGACAGAGGACAGGATGGGGAGGGCTAAGAGTTTCATTTTTTGCTGATTCTTGCCTCTGGATTATTAAGTTTTTTCGACCTGGATACAGCCAGTGCCGAATATCAATTGTCTTGAATTTTCATGCATAAATCCAGCCCCTGGGGAACCCGATGGATCAGAGGCCGGCTTTTTTTGCCCTGGCATAGACATAACAGCTCAAACCTAAAATATCCTTTCCGACATAACAGATCCAGTAGATTGCGGCAACCTTGAAGAGCGCAGGCAGGATAAACAGAAGCACCAGGATAGTCGTCAGGATTATTCTGGCTCTAGCCTCGGCGAGCAGGAAAGCATAGACAAACAGAAAGATAACGATGAGATCGATGACAGAGGCGTACGGAATTTTTTTCATGATTTCCTGCGTAAAGCGGTATTTGAGGGATTATTATACACAAAATCATTGATTATTGCGCACGCGTGGGGCCTGCGAGTTTGCTTTGTTGGAAGAACTGAGAATGAACTCCCAATTGGGGCCGGATGGCTCTGAGAAGGTGCAGATCTCGTTTTGAATAAGAATGGGCGTGCACGCGTAATCTCTATAGAGGAGGTCAAAGATGGTCTTTTTGGAAAAAAGTCATGTCGTTCCCCTCTGCCCCCACTGCCGCGCGGAGCTGTCCGTTGTTCATTTTCGCGGAATGACCAGCACATTGGGCAAGCGGTATATCTATTTTTGTCCGAGCTGCAAAAAGGTGCTCGGGATCACACACCGCAAAGGCTTCTGGATGGGATAAGAAGATTGGGGTCGCGTCTTAACATTTGACATTTAAATAAATCAGAAGCAGAAACATGAGATAAAAAACAGAAATGTCAAATGTTAAGACGCGACCCCAACAGCTTTTGACTTTACATATCTTCGGGCTTAAATTATTATTATGGTTACCAATGGAGGTCAGATGTTGCGTGCAACAACCATAATTTGTGTCCGTCATAAAGGGAAAGTCGCGATGGCCGGAGACGGTCAGGTTTCTATCGGAGAGACGGTGCTGAAGCGAAAAGCCAACAAAATCCGGAGCCTTTTCAAAGGAAAGGTGCTCGCGGGTTTTGCCGGAGCCACTTCAGATGCATTTGCCCTGTTTTCCAGGTTCGAAGCGAAGCTCGAAGAGTTTCGAGGGAACCTGTCGAGAGCTGCGATTGAATTGGCCAAGGACTGGCGGATGGACAAGGCGCTCCGCCGGCTGGAAGCCCTTTTGATCGTGGCCGACAAGGATGACTCTTTCCTGATCTCGGGGACAGGAGATGTCGTCGAGCCGGATGATGGAATCATTTCTATCGGTTCAGGAGGGCCGTTCGCCCTGGCCGCTGCCCGGGCCTTACTCAAGCACACGAACCTGTCGGCCAAGGATATTGCCTCACAGGCCCTCGAGATCAGTTCAGGCATTTGTGTGTACACGAACGACCAGATCACCATAGAGGAACTTTAAATGGCGATTGTGCTTCCAGAGAATATGAGTATAAGGTTCTCGAAATCGGAAGAGGCCGAGCTCACCCCTCAAGAGATCGTCAAAGAGCTGGATAAGTACATCATCGGGCAAAACGCGGCCAAGAAAGCAGTGGCCATTGCTCTGCGGAACAGATACCGCAGACTGAAGCTCCCTCCAGAGCTGGCCGATGAAATCGCGCCGAAAAATATTCTGATGATCGGCCCCACGGGTGTCGGGAAGACCGAGATATCCCGCAGATTAGCCCGGTTGACGTACTCTCCCTTTTTGAAGATTGAAGCCAGCAAATTCACAGAAGTCGGGTATGTCGGCCGCGATGTCGAGTCCATGATCCGGGATCTGGTGCGGATTTCTGTGGATATGGTCAAATCGGAAAAAATAAAGGAAGTGAGGGAAAAGGCCCTGAGGAACGTGGAAGAGAAGATACTGGATATGCTCCTTCCTCCTCTTCGGAGAAAAGTTGAGCCTCCCGACCCGAATGAACAGGAAAGATTCCAGGAAACGAGGGAGAAATTGAGAAAGCAGCTCAGACAAGGCGTCCTGGATGACAGGATGATAGAGATTGATGTGAAGGAGAAGATGGCGGCTCCTCTGGAGCTTTTTTCTAACAGCGGTATGGAGGAGATCGGGATCCATATCCAGGAGATCATTCCCGGATTAATGGGAGGAAAGTCCAAAAAAAGAAAGCTCAAATTGAGTGAAGCCCGCGAATATTTATTGGATGACGAGCAGCAAAGATTGATTGATATGGACCAGGTTTCACGATTGGCCGTTGAGCGGGTCGAACATTCAGGAATAATCTTTCTGGATGAGGTGGATAAAGTTGCCGGGCGGGAAGCCGGCCGGGGACCAGAAGTCAGCCGTGAGGGTGTCCAGAGAGATCTTCTTCCCATTATTGAAGGCACGACCGTCAACACGCGCTACGGACTGGTGAAAACAGACCACATCCTGTTTATCGGCGCAGGAGCCTTCCACGTCACCAAACCAGCAGACCTCATTCCCGAACTCCAGGGAAGATTTCCCATCCGCGTAGAACTCACATCCCTCGATAAAGCCGATTTCATCAAAATTTTAACAGAGCCGGAAAACGCTCTCATCAAGCAGTACAGAGCCCTGTTAGAGACTGAAGGTATCCAGGTGGAATACACTGAAGACGCAGTAGATGAGATCGCTGAGATCGCAGAAAAAGTCAACGAAGATGCGGAGAATATCGGAGCCCGCCGGCTTCACACGGTCATGGAAAAGGTCATGGAAGAAATATCTTTCAAAGCCCCTAACATAAAAAAGAAAAAGATTCCAATCGACAGGAAATATGTCCAAAAGCAGCTCGAAGATATACTGGAAGACGAGGATTTGAGCCGCTTCATTCTTTAATGAAGAAATTTTTCCCATTCGTGATTTTTGTTTTCGTCGTGGTCACGTTTCCCTCCTGCGGCAAAAAAGGTCCGATTCTGCCTCCCCTCCCGAAGGTGGTTCAAGAGTTCGAGATGTTCGAGATATGTCAGAGAGGGGGAATTCTGCTCCTGGAATGGGAGAACCCAACAGCCTATACGGATGGAAGTCCTTTACCCGCAAACTCCGAAGTCGAGATCTGGATCTTCAAGAGGGAGAGGGAGCCAGCGGAAAATAAAATGCCGAAACCGGAGGAGTTTGAAAAAGGCGCCAGGCTTTTGGCCTCGATAAAGCAGGATGAATATTCCAAGTTTCAAGCCAGGGACGAAGAGGGGACGGTCAGATTCCAGTATCCTTACGAATTGACTCCAGATGATTTTCAGGCGAGAAGTCTGGTGTTTGGTTTGAGGATGAAAACAAGAAAAAAAAAGGTATCGGAGTTTTCGTCTATGCGGAGAATCAGACCCCGGATTTTGTCCCTTCCGCCAAGAGCGGTGAAGACTCAGGTTTTCCAGGACCGCATCGAAGTCAGCTGGGCTGCGGCAGAAAGGAACATCGACGATTCATCTCCGGCTCGCTATGTCGGGTTCAATGTGTACAGGGCAGAAGGAGATGCGCCGCCGCGCCGTCTGAACGCTCGGCCCGTCAAAGACCGGAAATATGACGATAAAGAATTTCTGGTCGGCCAGACTTACAGGTATTTCATCCGCGCCTCCGCGACTGAATCTTCTCCTGACATGGAGAGCGATGATTCCGAGATCACGGAGGTCACACCCGAAGACACTTTTCCGCCTGCGGCACCCTCCGGGTTGATATCCATAGTGGCCGGGGAATTCATCTCGTTGACGTGGGATGAGAATCGTGAAGAAGATTTAGCCGGTTACAGGGTGTGGCGGAAGACGGAAGGAGAAGACGAATTCATGCTTTTAACTCCAGAGCCCATCCGCACGAACGCGTTCAACGACGCATCCGTCGAAACGAATAAGAGATATCATTATACGGTTACCGCTCTGGATGAATCGGGGAATGAAAGCCGGAAATCTGAGAGTGTATCCGAAATAATTAAGGAAGGGTTTGAATGAAGATCTACCGATTCAGGCATAAGGAGAAAATTAGCCATGGGATTTTGAAGGAAGAAAACCTTCATCCTGTAGAAGGTTCTATATTCCGGAAATTCCGCGTGAGCCAGAAAAAGATACCCATCAGTGAAGTGATCCTGCTTCCGCCTGTTATGCCTTCTAAAATTGTTGCAATAGGTGCCAATTACAAGAATCATGTGAGGGAAATGGGCCGGCAGATTCCAGAAGAACCCTTGATCTTCCTCAAGCCTCCCTCCTCGGTGGTGGGACCGAACGATATCATCATCTATCCGAAAATGTCCAAAAGAGTGGATTATGAAGGAGAGTTGGCTTTAGTCATAAAGAAAAAAACGCAGCTTCTCGACGAGGAGGATAATGTGGAGGATCGCATTCTGGGCTACACCTGTTTCAACGATGTGACGGCCCGGGACCTCCAGTTGAAGGACGGCCAGTTCACCCGGGCCAAATCTTTCGATACGTTTGCCTCTGTGGGGCCCTGTATCGCCACTGATGTCCAGCCGGATAGTCTCAGGCTGAAGACTTTCCTCAACGGAAAATTAAAGCAGTCATCCAGCATGAAAAACTTGATTTTTCCAGTGCCTTTCCTGGTGAGATTCATTTCCCGCATCATGACACTCGAGCCTGGAGATATCATCACGACCGGAACTCCGGCTGGGGTCGGCCCGATGTCTCCCGGTGACAGAGTGGATGTCCAGATAGAGGGGATCGGGACTCTCTCCAACACGGTCATGAAGATCAAGAGTTAAATCAGAAAGCCCTCGAAAATTTAGGATTGGATTTGCAGCGGAGGACTGCGCTTCCATGGAGATCTAACACTAAAGTTTTTAAAAATTCAGCTTTTCTTGTCTATGAGACTTCAATAAAATAGACGAGAGTGATATAACATACTGGGATGGAGAGAGGGACCGAAGTTTTTCTCCGCTTTCAGCCTCTCTCGCATCCATCTCATAATTTTTGGAGGACTGCATGAAGATATTCTTGGATACAGCCAATCTTGAACAGATCAAGGAAGCCGCGAGCTGGGGATTAGTGGACGGAGTGACGACCAATCCCACACTGGTTTCCAAAGAGAACATGAAATTCGAGGATTTGATCAAGAAGATCTGCAGCGTCGTCCCGGGTCCAGTGAGTGTGGAGTGTGTCTCCACCAAAGCGAAAGACATCGTAAAGGAAGCGAAAGGCCTGGCCCAGCTGGCGGACAATGTCGCTGTGAAGATTCCAATCTGCGTGGAAGGCCTGAAAGCAACAAAAGTATTGTCCGGGGAGGGGATCAAAGTCAACACCACTCTGATATTTTCGTCCAACCAGGCACTGCTTGCCGCCAAAGCGGGAACAGCGTTTGTCAGTCCTTTCATCGGCCGCCTCGATGACATTTCCCATGAGGGAATGAATCTGATCGATGAGATTGTCGCCATTTTCAACAATTATGGCTTCGAGACAGAGATTATTGTGGCCAGCATCCGCCACCCTCTGCATGTTGTAGAGGCCGCCCTGGCGGGAGCGGACATTGCCACCATCCCCTTCCCGGTGCTGGATAAAATGGTGAAGCATCCTTTGACCGACATCGGGATGGAAAAATTCTTGAAGGATTGGGGCAAAGTCAAACGCTGAATCATTACGCGAGCGAGAAAACGATGACTATCGAAAAAAAGTTAGAAGAGCTTAAAAAAAAGACCCAATCTGCGGATATGGGCGGAGGAAAGGACAGGATAGAGAAGCAGCATAAAGCCGGGAAGCTGACTGCACTGGAAAGAATCAAACTCCTTGTGGATGAAGGCTCCTTCCAGGAGATGGACAAACTTGTGGTGCACCAGAGCCATGATTTCGGGATGGAAAAAAAAAGGATCTACGGAGACGGCGTGGTCACAGGACACGGAACGATCGATGGTCGGACAGTTTTCATTTTTGCTCAGGATTTTACAGTGTTCGGAGGATCGTTGAGCGGGGCGAATGCGGCCAAGATTGTCAAAATCATGGACCTGGCCATGAAGAACGGTGCTCCGATGATCGGCCTCAACGATTCAGGAGGGGCCCGGATACAGGAAGGAGTGGCCAGCCTGGGGGGTTATGCCGATATCTTCTTGAGGAACGTTCTGGCGTCAGGTGTCATTCCCCAGATATCCGCAGTCATAGGTCCGTGTGCCGGCGGGGCTGTGTATTCACCGGCCATCACTGATTTCATCATCATGACGAAAGATATCAGCCGGATGTTCATCACAGGACCGGATGTGATCAAGGCCGTGACTCATGAAAAAGTCACCATGGAGGAGCTGGGAGGCGCAGAGACTCACAACACCTTGAGCGGCGTCGCCCATTTTGCGGCCGAGGACGAAAAACACACCATGGAATTGATCCGCGAACTTCTCTCTTTTATCCCTGATAACAACCTGGATGACCCGCCTTTCAAGGAGACGGCTGATCCTTCGGACAGGGTGAGCGGCGAGCTCAACTTAATGGTGCCTGACGACCCGAACCTGCCGTATGATATTCGAAAGATCATCAAAGAGATTCTGGATGACAATTATTTCTTCGAGGTCCAGGAGCATTACGCGAAAAATATCGTGATCGGGTTCGGCCGGCTTGGCGGAAGGTCAGTGGCGATCGTGGCCAATCAACCCGATGTCCTGGCCGGAGCTCTGGATATCAACGCATCCGATAAAGGAGCCCGGTTCGTCCGTTTTTGTGACGCCTTTAACATCCCGCTCATCACGTTTGAGGATGTGCCCGGTTTTTTACCGGGGGTCGCTCAGGAACACGGCGGAATCATCCGTCATGGCGCTAAACTCCTGTATGCGTTTGCCGAAGCCACCGTACCGAAAATCACGATTATCACCCGAAAAGCCTACGGGGGAGCGTACTGTGTCATGGCTTCCAAACACATCAGAGCCGATATCAATTTTGCCTACCCGACGGCGGAGATCGCTGTGATGGGCCCGGAAGGAGCGGTCGAGATCGTCTACAAGCGTGAGCTGGATAAAAAGGAGGGGGCGAAACAGAGGGAAGCCAAGGTGGATGAGTTCAGGCGAAAATTCGCCAACCCTTATATTGCGTGCGAGAAAGGGTATCTGGATGAGATCATCGAGCCGAAATTCACGAGGCCCAAAGTCATCGCGGCTCTGCAGATGCTGGAGAACAAGCGGGACAGCAATCCTCCGAAGAAGCACGGAAATATCCCTTTATAGAGAAGTTACGGTGTCATTACGGACTTTCGCGGCCATCTCATTAAAATAGATAAATATAAAAAGGAAATCAGGAGAGAGGAAAGCATGGAGGTGTCCTTGCGGGCTTTTGCGGCCATCTCATTAAAATTGAGTAAATACTAAAGAGGACATCAGGACATAGGAGAGTAAGGGTGTGTCCTTGCGGGCTTGCGTGGCCATCTCTTATGATAATTGATACCCGGAGGGATTTGATCCTCTAGCGAGATAAAGACAAATGCCCAGGATGTTCAAGAAGATACTGATCGCCAACAGGGGCGAGATAGCGGTCAGAATCATCCGAGCCTGCCGTGAGCTGGGGATTGTTCCTGTCGCTGTGTATTCGGATGCAGACAGGAAAGCTCTTCATGTCAGGCTGGCTGAGGAGGCTTACCATATCGGCGAGTCGGTTCCGTCCAAAAGTTATCTCAACGTCGAAAAGATCATAAATATCGCGAAGAAAAGCAAATCTGAGGCCGTCCATCCTGGGTATGGATTTCTGGCCGAAAATCCGGAACTTGTATCAAGATGCGAGAAAGAAAGAATTGTCTTTATCGGACCCCCCTCCGAGCCCATGGAGATCATGGGAAAAAAGACCGCTTCACGAAAGAAAATGACTGAAGCCGGAGTGCCGGTTATCCCGGGGACTCTCGAGCCATTAAAAGGGGAGAAGGATTTAAAGGAAAAGGCTGAAGAAGTGGGATTTCCTGTCCTTCTGAAAGCCGCGGCAGGAGGCGGCGGCAAGGGATTGCGGCTGGTCCGCAAGAGAAAGGAACTCCTTTCTTCATTCAAGCTGGCCCGGTCCGAAGCCAAGGCGAGCTTCGGTGACCCCTCTATCTACATCGAAAAATATCTTGATGAACCGCATCATATCGAGATCCAGATCCTGGCGGATAATTTCGGGAACATTGTTTATTTGGGAGAAAGGGAATGTTCCATCCAGAGGCGGTACCAGAAAGTCCTGGAAGAGGCGCCCTCACCCTTCATAGATGATGAGGTCCGGAAAGAAATGGGAAAAATCGCTGTGAAAGCCGCGGAAACCGTGAGCTACCGGAATGCCGGCACAGTAGAGTTCGTGGTGGACAAAAACAAAAACTTCTATTTCCTGGAGATGAACACACGGCTGCAGGTCGAGCATCCGATTACGGAAATGGTCACGGGGATCGACCTGGTCCGGAGTCAGATAGAGATCGCTGCTGGGTTTCCGCTGGGTTTCCGGCAGGAGGACATTCAACCTGAAGGCCATTCACTGGAATGCCGGATCTATGCAGAAGACCCGGACAATAATTTCATGCCGTCCCCGGGAAAAATAGTCTATCTTCACACACCTGCGGGAGGATTGGGTGTCCGGGACGATAACGGGATTTATGAAGGCTACAAGGTTCCCTTAGAGTATGATCCCCTTCTTTCCAAGCTGATCACATGGGGAAGGACACGGGAAGAAGCCATCCATCGGATGCTCAGAGCCCTGTCTGAATACCGGGTTTACGGCATAAAAACGACAATTCCTTTCTTCAAACGTATACTGCTTCATCCGAAATTCTTCGCGGGCAACTACAACACGCATTTCATCGCCGGCCTCGAGAAAAAAGCGGACGGCCGGAAGCCGGAGGATAAAGTCATTGCCCTGATCGCGGCGGGAGTAAAAATATATTCAGAGAGGAAGTCGGCCTCAAAGCCTCTTTCCAGGAGAAGGGAAAGCAGCTGGAAATTTCAGGGAAGATTAAAGAACTTTGCGAACAGGCTGTGAAATGGATTTTTCATTCTGGTTGGACAACAAGGAATACAGGCTGAACGTGGAGGAACAAGTCGAGAATGAGATTCTGGTCTCTCTCGGAAAGAAGCAGTACCGCGTTTCCATCGAGTTCATCGGCAGGGATGAAATCCTTCTCAACATAGACGGAAGGATTCATAATGTCATCGTCAATTCCAACACGCTGTTTTATTCGGTCTACGTCAACGGAAGGTTTTTCAAGATCGAGAAGAAGTCCATCTCCCAGATTCTCGGGAAGAGAGGAGCGAAGACGCAGAAGAGAGATGTCAGAACATCCATGCCGGGGAGGATTGTTAAGGTTTTTGTCAAGGAAGGAGATAAGGTCAAAGAAGACCAAGCTGTGCTGGTGCTGGAAGCCATGAAAATGCAGAACGAAATAAAGTCTCCTCAATCTGGAGTCATCACCAGGATCGGTCCCGCAGCCGGTGATTCTGTGGAAGCCGGCACCCTCCTTTTTTCGGTCGAATAGCCCCCGTTTTCAAAAAAAACAGCATCCCATGCGGCTGAATTACGGGAATGAAGTTCCTGGCTCTTGGTGTTATAATAGAAGAGTGGCTCAAATTCAAATTTTTGACAAAAAATGTTATATTTACAGGTTGTTTTCGCTATCAAAAGGATAGTCGCATGGAGTCTATTTTTTAGGGAAGAGAGAATCTGTCCCGCATAATAAAGGAATTATCCCTCCGTTCCGAAAATAATGCATGATGGCGCCGGCAGCTTTTATGAATAACGGGGAATGCATCGGTTCATGAATAACAATGACAATTAAGAGAATCGTTAGATCGCTGGTACTCCTTTCAATCATTGCTCTTTTCTTTCTGGGGGCAGGAGTTTTTATCAAGAATATCTTCCTCAGCCAGATCAAGAATAGAATCGAGTCGAGCTTTTATTACGATACTCTTGAAATGTCTTTTTTTCCTCCTTCCCTTGTCGCTGAGAATGTGAGATCCCGCTCTCCCTCCCCTTTCTTTTCTGCTGAAAAAATCAGTATGAGAATTTCATATGGAGCATTGCTGACTCGATCGAGGCCCTTCAGGGTTGTCATCGAACATCCGGTCCTGAGAATTTCAGAGGATCCTCAAAAGGAAGAAAAGGCCCAAGAAGAATTCCAGCTGTCTTTTCCTGTACTGGTTGAAGAAGGCTTGATCAAGAACGGGGAATTTTATTTCCAGGGACAAGAGATGAGTTTTCAGTCGAGAGGAATTGAAGCTGTTTTCACACAGCACAGGGGTGAATTTTCTCTGGAGGCAAAGGCTGAGGATAACCTCTTTGAACCGAGCAGCCCGCTGCCGCGGTTGGAAGGAAAGATAGACTGTTTGATCGAGAGTCGGGGACAGAGAATTAATGTGAAAAGACTCCAAGTCAACACCCTGGATTTCAGCCTGGAAACGGAAGGCAGTTTGGTCGACCTGTCGAATCCTCAGATCAACCTCGAAACATATTTCAGAACCAGTGCACCGTGGGTTATCGAGCTTCTTCACCTGCCTTTTGACTGGGAAGGAACAGCGGAGGGACGGGGAATTTTCACCAGAAATGAGGAAAGGCTTGCGTTCAAGGCAGATTTTTCAAGTCATGATCTCATTTTAAACGGCGTATTCATGGGAGAACTCAAAGGAAGAATCGATTATCGGGAAGACGAGCAGAACGTCGAGTTCAATTATCAGAAGGAAACATCGCCAAGGGAGTATGTCAAGCTGCGGTTTGCAGGGGATAGAGTCGAAGGCACGTTGAAAGGCGCTTTCCTCGATCCGGTCACCGAATATTTTGATTTGCCGTGGCCAGTTTCCGCTCCGGCATGGGGGGAATTTTCAGTTGACAAAAAAAGGCTTGAGGCCGACCTGGAATTCAGGGACGAGTATACTCCTGTGGAATTCGAGCGTTTTCCTCTCCGCGGGCCGCTCAAGTTCCGCTGGAATTTAAAGAAAGAGGTTCTTTTTTCTTCTCCCAGAATTATCTCTGATTTTGGCGAATTCGCTTTAGATGGGAAAATGAATGTGAACGAGGACCTGGATATCGTTATTCAAGGTGCCGTCAGCGACCTGAAGAGAGGCAGACATTTCCTCTCCGTCTTGCTTTCAAAGCATTATGCTTTTCCCGAGATTCGCGGAAGCGGCAAAATGGACCTGCAGATATTTGGTGAGTATTCTGATCCGCAGGTCAAGGCAGGGTTCTCCTTTTCTCCGGGAGGTTTTGGGAAGTTCGATGCTCAATCCGTATCGGGGGAAGCCGAGATCATCAAGGGGGATTTCTTCACGAGATTCAGCGTAGATGATCCGTACATGAAGGGCAGAATCGGCCTCTTTTCCGGCATGGAGGGCGTGCGAGCAGATGTCCATATGGAGCGGGGTTTCGTGGAGAGGATTTTTCCCGCATTGAGCATCGAGTTTCCTCTTGAAGGGGAAGCATCAGGGAACTTTGAGATCAGACAAAGAGGAGAGGATATCCGGGTCAAAGGAGATTTTGCGGGTTCCCGTATGAATTTCATTGGTCAGGAATTGAAGGAAGTCAGCGGCAAGCTGGAATGGGGGGAGGATTCAGTCTCTCTGTCCGAGCTGCAGTTCGGCATCCATGAAGGAGTATTGAAAGGAGACATCGCCTTTGGCTTTTCCAGCCAGGAGTTCGACATCGACATGCTGGGCGAGGAGATCGACCTCTCCTCTCTGTATTCCGGGATGACTGGAAACTTGAGCTTCCTCCTCAACGGAAAGGGTGTGTTTGGTCAGGACTTTGCCCTGGGCCCTTTTGAGATAGAGGACCTCTACCATTCTCCTTTCCAGAAGACCCAGGCCAGGGGACTGGCACAGTTGAATCGATCGGATGGAACACTGGGTTTGGACCTGATGGGGAATTTTTTACCCGGTCAGAATTATTTCCACGTGTCTTTCTCGATCCCCCTTATCGAGGACATGATTTTGGTCGGAATAAGAGGCAGTTTCAACAACCTCGACCTTCTTTTTCCCTGGATAGGGAAAGGCGCGGAAGGCCGCGTCAATTACCTTGGTGAGGTGAAGGGGCCCAAATTGTCTCCTCAGGTAAAAGGAGCGGTTGATTTTAAGGGTGCAGTTTTCCCTGTGCCCGGATTTGCCCATGCTTTCAGGGATTACTCCGGACTGATGTTTGTGGATAACAACCTGCTCACTTTTCGTTCTCTCCAGGCGAAAATGGGTGGCGGCGATGTGCAGGGAGACGGGGAGTTGAAAATCGGTCCAGGAGGGATCGAGGTAATCGATGTGCGATTGCAGGGAGAGAATTTGTTGCTTTCTCCGGCAGAAAGGACAAGGGCTCTGGCCGATGGAACATTGAACCTGATCAAGGGGCCCGACCAATTCCTCCTGAAAGGGGACCTCTACGCACACAGGCTTTCCTGGAGGCGTGAAGTGGATGAGGAGTTCGCTTTTTATTCCATTCCCTATTTGCAGATCGAGGAAGAGCCCGGCTTTTTTGATGACCTCTCACTGGATATCCGGTTGCGTGCAGATGACGATGCATGGATGGAGAACTCCATAGGCAGAGTCAGGGGGAGATTTGATTTGAATGTCACAGGCAATGTGAGTGAGCCGGTCATAATGGGTGATATAGAAGCCCTGAGTGGTGAAGTGTATTTCCAGGACAGGGAATTTAAGCTCCTTGTCGGACGAGTGAGTTTCATAAATCCTGTCAGCACCGAGCCGTACATCAGCTTCACAGGCGAAACGTACGTTAAGGATTACAGAGTCACATTTTCTCTTGAAGGGCTGTTGGACAATCTCAATCCGGAATTCACTTCCTCACCTCCCTTGCCGCCCGAGGATGTCCTTGCTCTGCTGGCATTGGGAGAGGCCTTCAAGAGGACATTTTCCTACGATGCCAGCACACAGCTGAGCTCAGCGTCTTTGCTTTCATTTCAGCTTTCAGAGGAAGCCACAAAACGCGCCGAAGGACTTTTCGCGATGGATCAATTCCGGATAGATCCGTTTGTCCGAGGATCTTCCTCGGAAATGAACGCGCGTCTGACAGTTGGAAAGAAATTATCAAAAAACTTCTTTGTCCTGTATTCCACCAACCTGAACACTCAGAGAGATGAGATCGTGAGGATGGAATGGCAGCTGACAAATGATATCTCTTTAGTCGGAACCCGTAATGAAGAAGGCCGGATCGCATTTGATGTCAAGATTCGAAAGAGGTTTTAATCCCATGCACGGCAAGAAAATTGTCTTCGGTTTATCTCTTTTCTGTCTGTTTATGGGATTTCTTTCTATAGAGTCTGTTTCCCAGTCTCTGAGTTCCGCTCCCCGGATCGCCGCGGTTTCTGTTGTGGTCGATGGACAATCCTCTGAAGAAGATATGAAGAAGCTGATCCCGGTAAAAGAAGGAGAGCCTTTCTCTTTGAACAGGGTCAGCTCCAGCATCAAGCAGATCTACAAGACAGGGCTTTTCTCCGAAATTCAGGTTGTCAAAGAGGGAGACATCGATGTCCGGTTGACTTATCTTCTGACGAGGAAACTCTTCGCTCGAAGGATAGTCTTCCAGACAGACGAAAAGATTCCGCGGCATAAACTGAGGGAAAGCATTGATTCGCTGCGGGAGGGTACATTTTTCACGGAAGAAAAACTCGAGAAAGCGTCCGAGGAATTGAAGGAGGCCTTGACTCAAGAAGGGTATTTTCAGCCAGAGATCGAGACCTTCACGAAAAAAGACCCTAAAAGTTCCTCCTTCGATGTCTTCTTCCGGATCATCTCTTTCAAGAAGTACATCATCGCAGAGATCAGTTTTTCTGGAGAGGTGATTCTGCCTGAAAACGAGCTGAGGACTGTCATGAAAAGCAAAGAAGGGAAAAGGCTTATTCCTTCGATGCTTGCCGAGGATATCACAAAGATCAAAGATGTTTACAGCGCGAATGAATACCAGAGAGCGGAAATCGAAGTCGGAAGAGTCGGATTTGATGACCAAGAAGGGACGGCTTCACTGACCTTGATTGTCATCCCCAACGAGAGGATTGAGATTGTTGTGAAGGGAGCGAAAGTTCCTTTAGAGATTTTGCGCCCGATCTGGGAAACACGAATATTTGAAGATTGGGGTGTGGCTGAAGGAGAAGCCAAGATCCTGAGCTACTTGAGGCAGAAGGATTATCTTTTTGCCTCGGTCACATCATCTATAGAGAGAGAAGACAACAAGATGCGTGTGATACACACGGTGACTCCGAATGAAAAGAATAAGATTTTAGACATCATATACAACGGATTGACTTATTTTGCTCCCTCTCAGCTGGAAAAGGAGCTTGGGGTGGGAGAAAGAAGTCCTCTTCTCAAATGGATAGACGGGCAAAGGCTGTTGAGTTTGCCCGAAGAGATTGAGTTTCTGTATGAATTGAGAGGATTCCCGGATGCGCGCGTTGATACTAACTTTGTGCGGAAAAGAAATGGGGTGGAAGTTCTGTTCTTTATCCAGGAGGGCCTCCAGCAGAAGATTCAAAGCATTTCTTTTGAAGGGGCCCACTCATTTGATTCAAGAGTTTTGTTTGAGCAGATTGGCAGTTCCGAAGGCGGGCCGTATGTCCCACTCAACCTGCAAAAAGACGTGGAAAAATTGGAGAATCACTACTTGAACCAAGGATTCCGGGGGACAGAGATCACGACCAGAATTAATGAAGTGGGAGAGAATCTGTTTTCCGTCAGGTTCAGGATAGACGAAGGGCATAAAGTTAAAATTGAAAAAATCGTCATTACTGGAAACGATACGACAAGAAGAAAGGCTATTCTCCGCGAAATGAGGATCAAAGAAGGGGACTACGCCCACTTTGACAGGATCAGAGAGTCCAAGAGGAGGCTTGAGCGGCTGGGGATTTTCACGAGTGTGCAGATCGAAGAGATATCTCTCTCTCCCGAACGGGAAAATGTTGTGATCAATATTCGAGAGGGACAGAGGAATTTTGCCAGTTTGGGATTCGGGCTGGAAACCGCGACTAAGCCTGAAGCATTCGGAATCTGGGATGTGCCTATGAGGCTGAGGGGAACCGCTGAGTTCATCCGGAGCAACGTCTTTGGTTCCACGGGTCAAGCCAGCCTTGTGGGACAGTACAGTCTCGTGGACAGGAGGGCGGTGCTCTCCTGGGAACAGCCATATTTCTTCGGCCTTCCTGTCGTGACGTCCTTGAACACCTGGTTGGAACAGATTTCCCGCGAAAGTTATACTTCAGACGGCAAAGGGATGAGTTTGACAACGGTAAAGCCCGTTTCGGAGAAGGTGATGTTTTTGGCAGCCTTAAAATGGGCAGAGACCACGCTTATCGACCTGCAAATCGAACCGAATGAAGTTGACCGGCAGTTTTCTCCGTATTCTGTGACTTCGCTGACCGGGAGTTTTATCTGGGATAAAAGGAATGATCCGATCAATCCGTATAGAGGATCTTTTCTCAGCCTTGCGCTGGAGAAGGCGTTTCCCTTTCTGGAAGAGGAATCGAATTATGTAAAGATATTCGTCAGAAACCAGCATTATCTGCCTATCGTACCCGACATATTTTTTAACACGACTTTTCGTCTGGGATTTGGCGGCGGAAAGATGAACATTCCGATTCATGAGAGATTTTTTGCCGGAGGCAGCAATTCTTTTCGGGGAGAAAGGTTTGATGAGCTGGGCCCTGTCGATGCGGTGTCGGGAAAACCTGTCGGAGGCGAGGCCTTACTGCTGCTGAATTTTGAGGTCACGTTTCCGATTCTTTCGGCGCTCAGGGATTTGAGAGGGACTTTTTTCTATGATATCGGCAATGTCTTCGAGGAAATAGAGGATATGGCTTTGATCTCTCTGGAGAATGCCCTCGGCTTCGGGTTTCGGTACAGGACTCCACTGGGCCCGATACGCCTGGAATTGGGCTGGAACCTGAATGATCCCAGGGAGGAAAGGAAACCTATAGTTTTTTTCACGATCGGAAACCTTTTCTGATGGATATGCAGAGAATGCAGCGAGCTGCAATATTCTTTCTCCTGAGCCTGATCGTCAGTTCAGCACCTGCATTTTCCGGCTCACAAATGGTCGACCGCATCGTGGCTGTCGTCAATGAAGAAGTCATCACGCTGACCGATGTGCGGATTGCCGAAGCTTTCAAGCTCTATGCGGAGGAAATTGAAGAGGAATCAGAAGATTACCGCGCGTTGGTCCTCCAGAAATTGATCGACCAGAAGGTGGTGATTCAATTCTCCGGGGGGGAAGGGTTGATAGAAGAGGAGAAGCTCGACGAACAGATGGAGAGGATCACGCAGAGGCTGGGGGCTGAAGAAGTGGAGAGAAGGCTCGTGCATTTCGGCCTGGATTGGGAGAATTTGAAGGATTTCCTGCGGGAGCGGATAGCTTTTCAAACGATTATATCGGAGAGGTTCAGCAAGGTGAATCCGGTCAGTTTGAAGGAGATCGAAGAGTATTACCAGAGGAGTTATGTTCCTGCCCAAAGGGAAAAGGGTGTCGAACCGAAGCCGATGATGGAGATCCTGGATGAGATTGAATCCGGGATCAAGCAGGAGAAGATCGAGGCTCAGATCCAGGATTGGATAAAGAATTTAAGGGAGAAATCTGATATTCAGATTATCATAAGAGAATTGAAGTCGACTGAATAGATCAAGGAAGGAGTCGAGATGAGTGGTGTGGCTTTTTTGTTCCCCGGACAGGGTTCCCAGAAAGTGGGCATGGGAAAAGATTTTTATGATTCCTCGTCTAAGGCCCAGGAGATGTTTGCGAGGGCGGATGAGGCTCTGGGTTACAAAATCTCAAAGCTTTGTTTTGAAGGTCCTGAAGACGAGCTGAAACTGACACAGAACACACAGCCCGCTCTGCTTGCGGTCAGTTATGCGGCCTATGTTCTCCTCGGAAAAGACGCCAGTATCGCTGCCGGTCACAGCCTGGGTGAATATTCGGCTCTTGTGGCGGCCGGCTCTTTGGAATTTGAGGATGCCCTCCGCCTTGTCCACAAAAGAGGAAAATACATGCAGGAAGCCGTGCCGGTAGGTGTGGGAGCGATGGCGGCGGTCCTGGGATCTGCCTTTGAAGATGTGGAGAAAGCTTTAGCTGGAGTCACGGACGGTGTGGTTGAGATCGCGAACTGGAACAGCCAGGAACAGATCGTCATTGCCGGCCATAAAGAAGCTGTCGAGAAGGCTCTGGCTCTCATAAATCCCCCCCGGTTTGTGATGCTCCCGGTAAGTGCGCCGTTTCACTGCCGCTTGATGGAAAGCGCGGAGGAGAAGCTTTCCCTTGATCTGGATGGAGTCGAATTCAAAGACCTGAATTTCCCGATAATCACCAACGTGGACGCAAAAATTATCCATGGAGGGGATGAAGCCCGAGATTCTCTGAAGAGACAGGTGACCCGCCCGGTCCTCTGGTACAGGTCGATGGAAATACTGAACGAGGAAAATATCGATGTGCTGGTGGAATTGGGGTCGGGTAAAGTGCTGTCCGGATTGGGCCGGCGAATCAGCCGCCGATGGGAATCGCCTCCGACCCTGATGAATGCGGAGGATCCGGAGTCCCTGGAGAAGGTCAGGGAGTCACTTTGAGGACTCTGCAGAGAGAGCGCTGGGTCCGTATTTGACAAAGTATTGCGCAGCAGAGAGGAGTGCTGTGGCGATCACGATCCAGAGTCCGATCTGAGCAAGGAAGAAGAAACCCCCCAAAAATTTCTCTCCGAGTATCAATATTATTATCGTGATGGACTCGAACAGCATTTTCAGTTTAGCAAGCCAGTTCGCGGAGATGAGGATTCCTTTGGATGAAGCGAGTGCTCGGAATCCTGTGACCGCGATCTCCCGCCCCAAAATGATGATGACCATCCAGGCGGAGACAGCCCCCAATTCGACAAGACAGATAAAAGCGGAGGCGACCAGAAGTTTGTCTGCGATCGGGTCCAGGAGCTGCCCTGTCGCTGTGATCTGTTTTCTTCGCCTCGCCAGGATTCCATCGATCGTATCCGTGAAGGCGGCCACGATGAATATGGCTGCTGCGGTCAGTTCTTTTCCTTCGAAATCAGTGAGGAGAGCGACAACAAGCCCTGGGATCAGCAGTATCCTCAACAGAGTGATGAAGATGGGGAGGTTCATTTTAGGAGATATACTACAGCCTCTCCCCGTTGTCAATATTGGGGTCAGGGTTTGATAACGTTGATAAACACAAAAGATGAGAGACTGCTTTTTCTTCGGGAAGGGGGACAGTCCCTCTCTTTCTTTAATTAAGGACTGAATGGGACAATCCCCGAAGAAAAAGCAGCTTGTCCCCTTTTGTGTTGAAAAAACAAACCTCTGCGAGTATAGTGAATTCAAGAAAATGGCCAAAAAAAACTCGCTCACGCCGATGATGCAGCAGTACCAGAAAATCAAAAAAGAGCACCAGGATGCGCTTCTTTTCTTCCGGCTCGGGGATTTCTACGAGATGTTTTACCAGGACGCGAAAGTCGCCTCCGCCGTGCTGGAGATCGCTCTGACATCCCGCCAGAAAGTTCCGATGTGCGGAATTCCCTATCATGCCGCTGAATCCTATCTCGCGAAGCTTCTCAAGCGGGGATTTAAAGTGGCTATCTGCGAGCAGGTGGAGGATCCCAAGCAGGCGAGAGGCGTTGTCAAAAGAGACGTGGTCAAGGTCCTGACACCGGGAACTGCGGTCGAATTTGAACTCGAGGAGGCCAAAGAAAGTACCTACATCGCCAGTTTATACCTGGAAGATAAAAGCTGGGGGCTGGCATTGATCGATCTCTCCACAGGCCAGATGAAAACCGCTCAGAGTGATTCTCGGGATAAAAGGATCATTGGCGATGAGCTTTTCAGGATTGCTCCGAAGGAGATCATATTTCCGGAAGGCCAGGAGGAGAAGCTGACTGAAGTCCTTTTGCGCAACAACATGGTGTCGGTCTTGAAAAGTCCGCTCGAGGAGTGGGTGTTTGATTATTCCCAGGCCAAAAGTATTCTGGAGGGACATTTCAAGGTCAAGTCTCTGGCAGGATTCGACCTGGAGGATAAACACCTTGCCGTCTCTGCAGCGGGCGCCCTTCTGGATTATCTGAAAAATGTGAGGAAGGATTCCCTTTCTCTGATTCATAAGGTCTCGTATATCCAAACCGACGTCCAGATGGTCCTGGATGCGACGACGATAAAGAACCTGGAACTCGTGAGAAACTTGAGGGACGGGAGCGTTAAAGATTCGCTCCTCGATATCATCGATTGCACAGTGACTTCTATGGGGGGAAGACTCCTCCGGAGCTGGCTCCTTCAGCCTCTGCTCGACTGCTCCGAGATCAACCGAAGACTGGAGGCCGTCTCGGAGTTTCTCGATCACATCATCGAACGGCAGGAATTGAGAGGGTGTCTGAAAGAGATTTTTGACCTTGAACGCCTGACGGGAAAAATTTCTCTGGCAGTCGCCCACGCGCGCGACCTCATCTCGCTGAAAAAATCTCTTCTGCCTCTCCCTCATATTCAGAAGACCATCAAGCCGCTCACGTCTAAGATAGTCAAAAAGATCCGGAAAAATTGGGACGATGCCCGGGACCTTGTGGATTTGATCGACAAAGCGATCCGGGATGAACCCGCTTTTCTGTTGACCGAGGGAGGGATTATTAAGGAGGGGTACAATTCCGAACTGGATGATCTGAGGAAATTGAGCCATTCCGGAAAAAGCTTTATTTCCCTTCTCGAGAAAAAAGAAAGAGAGAGAACAAAGATCTCTTCTTTGAAGATACGCTACAACAAAGTGTTCGGGTACTCCATCGAAGTCACCAAGCCGAACCTGTCCCTTGTTCCGGATGGTTATATCCGGAAACAGACCCTGGCGAATTCAGAGCGGTTTATCACACCCGAACTCCAGGAATACGAAGAGAAGGTCCTGAATGCCGAGGAGCGGATCACGGAGCTGGAGTATGACCTGTTCCTCAAAGTCAGGGAGAGGATTTCGAAGGAGACTGAAAGGCTTCAGAAGATTGCTCAGGCGGTCGCAGCCTTGGATGTTCTCTCCTCGCTGGCAGAGCTTGCGTCCGTCCGGAATTTCAGCCGTCCGGAAGTCCACACTCAGGACAGGATCAGGATTGTGGAGGGTCGGCATCCGGTTATCGAAGTGACAAACGACGAGCCTTTTATCCCCAACGACACATTCCTGGACCGGGAGGAAGATCAGATTCTGATCGTGACAGGGCCGAATATGGGGGGAAAGTCCACCTACCTGAGGCAGGTCGCTTTGGTCTGCATCCTGGCCCAGATGGGCTCTTTCGTGCCCGCGCGCGAAGCTTCTATAGGCGTGGTCGACCGTATCTTCACCCGAATCGGGGCCATGGATTTTCTGAGCGTCGGTCAGTCCACGTTCATGGTGGAAATGCTCGAGACGGCCCGGATCTTGAATAACGCCACGGAGAAAAGCCTGATCTTGCTGGATGAAATAGGCAGAGGAACGAGTACTTTTGATGGACTGAGCATCGCCTGGGCTGTCGCTGAGCACCTCCATGAAAAGGAAGATATCCGGGCCAAGACCCTGTTCGCGACTCATTACCACGAGTTGACCGAGCTGGCGTTGACGTTATCGCGTATCAAGAATTATCACGTGACTGTGAAAGAGAGAAAAGACGATATTGTTTTCCTGAGGAAGATCGTCTCAGGGCCTTCAGACCAGAGCTATGGAATTCATGTGGCCAAGCTCGCCGGGATTCCTCGGGCCGTTGTGGACAGAGCCAAAGAGATCCTTTTCAACCTGGAGAAACAGGAGTTGGATGACGCCGGACTCCCGAGGCTCGCGTACCGCTCTTCGAAAAAACGGGATAAAGCGCAGCTTCTTCTGTTTAAGGAAGATAAAGAGCAGGAGCTGCTCAAAGACATCAAAGAGATGATCGAAATGTGCCCGATTTCTGAGATGGCCCCCCTGGATGCCTTGAATATGCTCAACCAGCTCAAAAAAAAGATCAAAAATGGAGAGGATGAACAGGGCGAAAAAGGATAGCCAGGTAAAGGAAAAGGGGGAGAGACGTACGGGAAACGTCTGATTCTGTTGGCCGTTACTTGCTGAATGACTGAGGGATGAGAGCGTTGAGCGGATTGCGCGGGATAAATTTCAAAACTGGATCAGAAGTTTTCAGGCTCGTCGCTGATCTCTAAATCCAGTTCTTCGTCCTCTTCTTCGCCGGCAAAATCTTCATCTTTGTATCCCGGATTTTCTTCGTAAGAAGCTTCTCCTTCTTCCTCTTTGCGTTGTGCGAGAGCGGCTTCGAATTCATCTTTATCCTCAAAGCGCCTGAGATAATTCGCTGTTGTGTCGCTGTAGCAAAGTTCTAGGTAATCCTCTTCAATCTGACAGAACACGGATTTGCAGTGTCCCACCTGCAGGTCTCCCACCGTTTCACTTGTTTCCGCCGCTTGACTTATGGCATCCAGAGTCAACCAGCTCATGATTTCGATTTCTTCCATCGGTTCCTTAACAAGAAAATAACAACTTTCAAAGAATTGTCAAGAGGAAAAGCTGAAAAAATTTCTAATAATTGACGGGGTCAGGCTTTGAAAACTTTGATAACTTGTGGGACATTAAGTTTCGCTTTAATGGAAAAAAAGAAAAATGTGATAATAATCAAATATGTTTTTGAGAACTTCATAATTATCAAATTTATCAAAGCCTGACCCCAATAAACATTGAGAAATTGTCCGGAATGGAATATAGTATGGACTCAGACAGGAGAAAAAATTTAAGGAGAGAGCCGCATGAAAGAAAATGTCGAGAAAGCCCTGGATGAGATCCGGCCTCATCTCAAGGCTGATGGGGGAGATGTGGAGCTCGTGGAGGTCTCGGAAGAAGGCGTGGTGAAGGTCAGGCTGTTAGGCGCCTGCGAGGGATGTCCAATGAGGGAAATGACCTTGACCCAAGGGATTACCCGCTTCATAAAAAAGAGGGTCCCCGAGATCAAGGAAGTCCAGTCCGTGTAGGCTTATTCAACGGATAATTTCCAGAAAAAGGTCCTGAAGAGCGGTGTGCATTTCATTTGACAAAGAATTCCAAAATTAGTAAACAGAAGAAAATTAGAGATGGAGGTCAGCATGAGAAGAGTGAAGATTAGCATCGCGGCTGTTCTGTTCCTGTGTGTTTCGAGCAGCCTGGCCCTGGCCAACGGTTTGAACCTGAACAGCCTCGGGTCGAGAGCTCTGGCCATGGGTGGAGCCTTTGTGGGTCTGGCGAATGATTACAGCGCCATTTACTGGAATCCGGCTGGAATCTCCGTTTTCAACAAGAAATATTTCGGGTTCTACGGCTCGGATATCATCCCGACAAGCAAATACCGGCTGGACGTGGATGTCCCTCCGCTCGGACCTGTGACTGTGGTGAACGCGACGACAGAGACGAAGCACTACCTTTCCGGGATGGCGGCCTATTATCATCCTGTCAGCGAGAAAGTGGTGGTCGGATTCGGCGTCTATGTTCCCTCAGGTCTCGGGGCAAAGTGGGACGGGGAAGATTTTGCGGCAGTTTCTGGAGGAAATCCCACCATCAAATGGGAGAGTTTGATAAGAATGGTGACTTTTTCACCGGTGCTGAGCTTCAAGATCAGTGACGCACTGTCCATCGGAGCGACGTTCAATGTCAATTACGCAAAGTTCGACATTGCCACTTATGCCGGAGAAACAGAAGCGCCTCTTCCCGTGGTGGACCTCGGGCAGTATGAGGAGACCATGACCGGATGGGGTTATGGGGCGACGATCGGAGTCCTTTTCAAACCAATGGAAAAGCTCAGCTTCGGGCTCACCTACCGGACCGCCAGCACGGTGAAGTTCAAAGGAGACGCGACCATCAGCGGTATGGATGATCTGGGCACGGCTTTAGGAACGTCGTTGAACAGCACATCCGATATTGAAAGAGAAGTCCGATGGCCGACGTGGATCGCGGGAGGAGTCGCGTTCGAGCCAATAGACGGATTGACTCTGACCGGTGATCTGCAGTGGACCCAGTGGTCCACGATCGATGTGATGGAAACCAAATTCGTGGACATATTCTGGGCCCAGATGATGGAGACCAGCGGCGATGATGCCCGGCCGTTGTACTGGGAGGATGCCCTCCAGATCCGGATCGGCGCAGAATACAGGATGAAAGCGTTCTCCTTGAGGGGAGGGTATTATCACGATCCTTCCCCGGCTCCGGACCGGACCATGAATGTCCTGCTTCCGATTTTCGATTTCAACGCCATCACAGCCGGCTTTGGATACAGCCTGAACGGGCTGAATATAGATTTCGGGATGGAGTACCTGAAGGGGAAAGAAAGATTTATTGACCCGGTGCTCCAGGCGACCGACCCGGACTACGCGACAGCCATGCCCGGCACGTACAATATGTCGATCTGGGTCGCCACTGTCGCTGTAAGCTATAAATTCTAAAAGACTTAGAAGAAAGAACCACGGAAAATTCTCAAGCGGAGTCCATTGCGCCTCAGCCCGGGAAAGATATTCTCTTTCCTGTTTAAGGAGATACGATGAAGATTCGAAAGGCCATCATTCCGGCGGCAGGTTTCGGGACACGGTTCCTCCCTGCGACAAAGTCCCAGCCGAAAGAAATGCTTTCGGTCATCGACAAACCTCTGATCCTCTACTCTGTCGAGGAAGCGGTCCAGTCCGGAGTAGAGAGCATCGCCATCATCACCAGCCGCGGGAAATCCAGCATGGAGGATTTTTTTGACATCAGTCCTGAACTGGAGCGGTTTCTGGAAGAAAAGGGAAAGCGCGATTATCTCGAAGAAGTCCAGAGGATATCCGGGCTCGCGGAATTCTGTGCTATCCGTCAGAAGGAACCCCTCGGGCTGGGACATGCGGTTCTGATGGGGGAGAAGTTCGTGGGAAAAGAGCCTTTTGCCGTCCTCCTGCCTGACGATATCTATGACAGCGAGGTGCCGTGCACAAAGCAGTTGATCGACGCCTACGACGAGTACCAGGCTTCGGCTATCGTTCTCGGACGCACGGATGAGGAAGGAACCAGGATGTACGGGATCGTCAAGCCCCGGCAGGTGACGGAAAAAGTATTCCAGATCGAGGACCTGGTCGAAAAACCCGGACCGGAGAAAGCCTTTTCCGACCTGGCCAGTCTCGGGAGATACGTCTTCACACCCGAAATTTTCGAGGGCATAAGGAAGACGAAGCCCGACCACAGGGGGGAGATGCAGCTCCCGGACGGGATCAAGTACCTCCTCGATAAGCCATCTGTCTACGGGGTGCTGTTCGAGGGGGACCGGTACGACTGCGGGGATAAGATGGGATTCCTCGAGGCCACAATCTCCTTAGCGCTAAAGAGGCCCGAGTTCGGCCCGAAGCTCAAGGATTTTTTGAAGTCGCTGGATTTATAATCCGGAAGGATCAATATTTTCCTGTCAAAAATTTTAAAAATCAGAAGTCTATTATTCTAACGCCATTGCACTTCCACTTCTACGGTGAAAAATTTGTAGTTATCGTAAACAATGGAGACTGTGTATTTGGGATGTGGCTTGTCCTCAATGGCTTCATAAATCTCCTCTATCAATTGCCGGCTCGGAAACCTGACTCCATTCTTTTCCACTTCATAATATACTGCCCAGTTTAAAGTTCTTTTCAAAGTCCCAGCCATAGATGAAACCTCTTCTTCGTATCCTTTAATATACTTCGGATCCCATTCTATCTTCAGAATGCTGAAATCATTTTCTTCCACCCAGATCTTTCCAGAGTAATAATTCTCTTCTCTTTCTTCTTTAGGAATTGCGCTGATGATTAAAGTTTTTCTTCCTTCAATATCCTCTGTCCCGACTATCTCGTAATTGAATTGACTTTGCCAGGACCGGCTCAAGAAGCCGATAGGACCGTAGACCAGGTATTTGGCCATGAATCTCTGCATTTTCAATTCTGCGTTTTCTTCATGTTTTTCTTTTTTATTCTCTTTCAGAAGAATTCTCTTTTCTTCCCTCTTGGCTCCCTTTTTGATCATTTGGTAATCATAGACATAGGAATTGGATTTCTTTTTTTTCAATCTCAAAGATACTCTTCCGAGAGCTGTCGCTGACCTGAGTTGGTCGGCTGGAACGGTTTCGACTGCTTTATAAGTATAAATGTTCTCTTCAATATTCTCGTGGCAGACAAAATGCAACGCCATCTTTTTTAATCTTTCACAATAATCGGCTGTCTTCTCAAGAATTTCTTTTAACTTGGCTTGATTGTTATCTGTTGTTTCTTCCTGAGAAAAGCTCAAGCTCCCCAAAGCAAAGGCAAAGAAGAAGACTAACATGGCGCATGCGTATTCAAACAATTTAGCTGATTTCCGATAATTCTTCACTATCAAGGGAGACCTCTTCTTCTCAATTCGCAAAATATCCGGCTCGGTGAGTGACCCTGTAATTCTTGCCTCGGACTTTGACTTTAATGCTTTTGAATTTCCCGTCTCTTCTGTAATTGGCAGGGGAATAATACACGAGATAGTAATTTTCAGAAGCCTCGACTGCTTTCTCGAACAAAAACTGGGGATTTGATGAGCTCTCGGCCAGGCCGCCTGTGGCTTTTGACATCTCCAGGAAGGGAGCGAAGATATCCTCTGAATGTTCCTCAAAGTATATTCCTGGAATGTGCTCAGCGGGCTTTGTAAAGAATAAAAAATGAATCGCGACAGAGGCGTCCGCATACGCTTTCTTGATTTTATCGACATCAATGGATATGGGTCTTATGTAGGATTGAAAAAGATTTGAAATGCTTGAAAGAATATTCGGTCTATCTTGGTATTCCCCCAGTTTTTCAGCCAATAGCTTTGGCTCTATTTGTGGTATGAATTCTCTCTGATAAAACAGAAATACATACTTCTGCTCCTCTTTCTCTTTCAAGAATTTCGCAAACTCCAATAGCTTCTGCTGGTCTATTGACCTTATGTATTCTAATTTCTCCAGAGAAACTGCATATAGGTCAAGTAAATATTCAAGCTTCATATCCTCATCCATTTCCATGATCCCAGCATCAATACTGCTGTCGAGTATACTTTCCCCTCCCCTCATCGTTGATGATAGAGCCCTGGCTATTTGTGTCAGCTCTTCAACCGTACTCCTGTATTCAACACTGCCCATCATCGCATCCTTTCTCAAAATCCCTCTGAGCTGTTTGACAACTTCTTCCTTGGGCAGCACTTCTAAAGTCTCACCCTTCATCCTGTAGGTTTTCATCGGGGATACAACCACGAGATTATCGCCCGGAAGCAAGACATTCTGAATGAAGTAATTGATGGCGTCTTCCATTCTGGGCGTATACTGAGTGACTTCAAAGAAGAGAAAGAAGTCTCTTGATGTTTCAGGCTCGAATTTTTCCTTCTCTTCTTTTCTTTCGATTTTCGTCTTTTTGATTAAATAAACGGCCACAACATTCTGGAGCTTCCCATCCTCATAGACCTCAAAATCGTCTATAGTCAGGTTTTCGACGAATTGGCCTCCATCGAATACTCTGACCGGAACTTCGATGTTGACCACTATGGTTTCGTGTTGGATTTCCTGGGCAAGGAGTGCAAGACTGAGGATAAGAGCGGCGAGAACGGGAATGAATTTTTTCATTTTTTGGTTCCCTCTGCGGAAGTATTATACATGAGAGAAATAAACCACGTCTATTCGTGCGAGTCTAGACTCCTCCTCTGTTTGCCTTTTATATGAGCAAGATATGTGCCAATCAGCGCAAGGGGTTGATTCAGTGAGTTTGAATGTTTTTTGTCCTGAAAAAGTGACAGATGTTGCAAAGAGCGTCATCCTGGCCAGCGATTCGGATAGCTCTGATGTGTTGTCTGTTTTTATCCAGTCTGATAGAATGAGCATGTGAAAAATCACGTAACAAAACTTTCTATCGAAAAAGCTGAACAATCGGATATCCAGTATTGGAAATCCCAGTCTCCTGAAGAAAAATTAGATACTCTTCAATATCTCAGGGAGATTTACTACAGCGTAAAAAATGAGAGTCGAAAAGGATTTCAGAGAGTTTATCGCGTTATTAAACAATAATAACGTCCGATATCTCATCACTGGGGGATTCGCCTATAGTTTTTATGCCGAGCCTCGTTTCACCAGAGACATTGACATTCTTATTGATTCAACTGAAGACAATGCGGAACGCGTATTGTCTGCCATTCGGGAATTTGGCTTCACTGACATAGATCTGGGCACTCAGGATTTTCTCGAGATCGATCAAGTTATCCAATTAGGCATAGCTCCACTGAGAATCGATCTGTTAACGTCGATAAAAGGGATTATTTTCTCTGAAGCCTGGAAAAAACGTACAACAGGTCAATATGGTGACATGCAGGTCTTTTTTATCTCCAAGGAGGATTTAATCAAAAGCAAAAGGGCATCGGGAAGAAAACAAGATTTAGTTGATGCGGAAAAATTGGAGAAAATCTAGGTGTCTCTGAGTCTTCCAATGAGTTTCGTTGAAGTCTTCTGAGTTATTCCTCTAAGAACTTCAATTCTTATTTTTTACAACTCAAGAAGAAGCAAGCCGAGTTTTCTTCTGACTTTCAATTTGAACTTCATCTCATAAGTTTATATTTCCTGATTTTATAATTAAAAAGCTTCTGCCAGCTGTTACTGAAGGGTTAATCGGATTGGCATTAAAATTGTCAAAAGATAAAGAAATTTTTCAGCTGTTTGGATATGCGGACGGGAATTGCGGGATGTGGCGAGGGACGGAATCGAACCGCCGACGCAGAGATTTTCAGTCTCTCGCTCTACCGACTGAGCTACCTCGCCGTGTTTTTAGGTCTAACTCAAAATCGCTCATTAGTATAATTTCCCGTCTGAGCAATGTCAATTATTAAGTTGTTTTTTATGGATTTTTTCTGGTCCGAACGCTCGCCATGGCCCTACTTTTAATAGAGTTTTTGTTCGTTAACACAAAAAAGAAGAATTCTGCGCATTTCAGAGATATTGAATTTGACCATCATCAGAAAAAATTGATATAAGGTGTCCCGTCGGGGAACATCCCTGTGAGTCATTGGGGACTGTCCCCATTAATACTGTGCACATTAGGAAAATGAAGATTGCTGCGCTGCTCCCGCATGTCGAGGTTTTCGGAGGCGTCCGGCGCTACCTGGAGATCGGCAACGAATTCTCCAAGAGAGGCCATCAGTACGTCCTGTTCCATCCCGAGGGAAGCAAGCCGGATTGGCTTGAGTTTAAAGGTGTAACAAAGCCCCTATCTTCTCTGGGCGAAGAGAGCTTCGATGTCGGCCTCTGCAGCGAGTACTCGATACTTCCGTATTTCGAGAAGCTGGAAGCGCGTGTTAAATCCTTCTATTTTGTTCTGGAGGGCCATAAACAGGAAAGAGAAGTCACCCAGCAGAATTATCTCTTCCTCGGGAATTCTGAGGGAATCTGCCGCCGGATCGAGAGAAAATACAGAGTTTCGTGTTTCCGCGCTCCGGGTGGAGTGAACTCCGAATTCTTCCGTCCTGTGGAGAGAGAAGCCCGAACGGATGAGTTCCGCATCCTCTGCTACGGCCGTGTCTACAGAAGAAGGAAAGGCGTCCGGCAGGTGATCCGGGCTGTGGAAGGTCTAAGAAGGAAATATCCCCGCATCAAACTCGTCCTGTTCGACAGCCTCGTCGGGGATGACCGGAGAGACCCCAGGCCGATGATCAAGACACGCCTACCGCATGAGTTCCACCTCGACCTCCCGCAGAACCGGATGGCCTGGCTCTACTCTCAGGCGGACATCTTCGTCAGCGGGGAGAGACGCGCGGGATGGTCGAATACGGCTGCCGAAGCCATGGCCTGCCGGATTCCGGTCGTCTGCACGCGGAGCGGTACGAGAGATTTTGCAGTTCACGGCCAAACCGCGCTCGTCGTTCCTTTTCCGTATCCATCGCTGCTCCGTCGGCAGGTCGTTCGACTGATCGCGGATGAGGGGCTCCGGCTCAGGCTGGCCAAAGCCGGATACGAGAAAATCCGGGGGTTTTCCTGGTCTTCATTAGTGGATCGATTGGAGGAATTGTTCAGGGAGAGGACCAAATTGAAATAGGGAATATGTTGTGATATTCTTTAGCACGGAGGAACGCGTAATGCGAGAAAAAGAACTCAGAGAGTTACTGCTGAAAGAAAACGAAGAATTCAAAAAAGCCAACAAACAGCACCAGCAGTACGACAAAAAACTGGAAAAACTCAAGGCCAAGAACTTCCTTACCGAAGAGGAAAAACAGGAAGTCATAGAGCTGAAGAAAAAGAAGCTGGCCCTCAAGGATAAGATGTACTACCTGATGACCGAGTACAAAAAATCTCTTTGAGGTTTCTGTCTTTGGAAAATGGGAAAGACAAAAAAGATCAGAGTCGCATTGGTCGGCACGGATTCTCTGCGCGGGAAAGAGCTCAAAAACGTCTTGAGCAAAAAGAGCTTTCCTCTGAGTGACATTGATTTTTTCGACCCGGACGTCGAAGAGGAATACAGCAAACTGACGGAGTTCCGGGGGGAACCAAAAGTCATCCATCATCTGGATAAAGATTCGCTGCAGGATGCGGACCTGGTTTTTCTGGCCGCAGATAAAAAAGTGAACCGGCAGGTTGGGGCTCTCGCCGGCTCACAAAAGTTTCAAGCCATCGATTTGAGCGAAGCCTTCAACTCGGAAAAGAATGTTCCGGTCGTCGTGGCGGGAGTGAATGACGATGTCATTGAAAAAAAAGTCCCGGGAATAATCGCGAATCCTCATCCGGCTACGGTCGTACTCTCCCATGTGTTTCACGCAATGATCCAGAGGTTCGGTCTGGTGAAGGCCGTCTCTTTCATCCTCCAGCCGGTCTCGGCTTTTGAGGAGTCAGGAGTCCGGGAGCTGGCAGACCAGAGTTACTGCCTGTTGAGCAGCGAGTCGTTGTCGAAGAACGTGTTTAAAGAACAGATCGCTTTCAACCTCCTTTCCCAGACGGAGAAGCCCGACAAGGACGGCTTTTCTTCTGCGGAAAAACAGATCAACTCAGAGATCCGGCGGGTCCTGCCCGGTAAGGATTTTCCCCTCTCCTTATCCATCGTGCAAGCGCCTGTTTTTTTTGGGTATTCGATCATGACTTATCTGGAGTTGAAGAAAAAAACAAACATTCAGGGTCTGAAAGATCTTTTCAAGGAACATCCCCTCTTCGAACCCACTCTTCCTGATAAATTGAGTCCTGTTTCGGTTGCAGGAAAAGAAAAGATCTGCGTGGGTCAGATCAAGAGGGAAGAATCACTTCCCAACAGCTTCTGGGTCTGGACGGTCACGGATAACTTGACCAGAGGTTCAACTCTGAACGCGTTCGAGATCGCGGAGAGGATCTTCTCCAAACCTTCATCATAAAGAATGAAAGAAATATTCCGGCTTTTCAAACTGACTCTCGGAGAGAAAAACAGGCTGAGTCTATCTCTCCTCTTCAGCGTGTTTGCGGCCTTTTTTACGTATGCGTTCGTGGATCTGGTGCAGCCGATCATCGACCACATGATGCTTCAGAGCGAGCTGCCCGCAGAGGGCGGGAAGGTCAGCCTCCTGGGTTTTGTTTTTCGAAAGCTGCAGACCGTCGAAGAGCAGTTCATCTGGCTCATCCCTTTGCTCCTGGTGATAGTCGTCTTCGGCAAAGGAATATTCACGTTTCTGTCCTCTTTTTTCATGAAGTCTATCGGGCATAAAGTCGTTAAAAAACTGAGAGATGACCTTTTCGAAAGCCTGATCTATCAGTCTTCGGATTACTTTGACTATAAGCCGACCGGAGAATTGATGTCCCGGTTGACAAACGATGTGGAAAAGATCCAGCAGGCCGTTTCGGGCAGCATGGGAGACCTCCTCCTGTCTGCTTTCATGCTTCTGGCTCTTCTGACAAAAATATTCATCACGGATTGGCAGCTGGCGTTTCTCTCTCTTGTGATAACTCCTCTGGCTATCGTTCCGTTGATTCTCTTCAGCCGTCAGCTCAAGAAGAAAGGGATGCTGAGCCAGGAAAAAATGGCCCGGATTTACAACCTGCTCCATGAGAGCATTACCGGGAATAAGATCGTGAAAACATTTACAATGGAAAAATTTGAGATAAAGAAGTTTTTCCGGGCCACTTTGAGTTATTTCAAGATAAACTTGAAGCTGGCCAAGGTGGGAAGCTTCTCGTCTCCTTTCATGGAATTTGTGGGCGGTATTCTCGGGGCCTTCATTCTTGTTGTGGGCTCGACCCGGATATCTCGGGGATACATGACACCCGGCGATTTCACTTCGTTCATCATGGCGATTTTTATGATGTACACGCCCATCAGGCGTCTGAGCCGGGCCAACAACACAATCCAGCAGGGAGTGGCCTGTTATGAGAGGATCGAGGAGATCCTGAAGAGTGTCCCGCAGATCGAGGAACATCCGGGTGCGTATCCTCTGCCTCCGGTCAAGGGAAAAGTGAAGTTCGAGAAAGTGTCTTTCAGCTACAACGATATGATGCCCGTCCTCCAGGATATCAGTTTCCAGGTCAAGCCGAACGAACGGGTTGCGCTCGTCGGGCTGAGCGGGGCCGGGAAGACGACTATCATCAACCTCCTGTCCCGGTTTTATGACTCCACATCCGGACGGATCACTCTCGACGGGATCGACATTCGTGAAGTCAGCCTCTCCTCTCTTCGTTCTCAGATCGGGCTTGTGACTCAGGAGCTCATCCTGTTCAACGACACGGTGCGCAACAACATCGCGTACGGCCTGGAAGACATGCCCCTGGATAAAATAGAAAACGCCGCCAGGCTGGCCGAAGCCCATGATTTCATCATGAAGCTTCCCCGAAAGTATGATTCGAACATCGGGGAAGGCGGGACATTGCTCTCCAGCGGCCAGCAGCAAAGGCTGGCCATTGCGAGGGCCCTGCTCAAGGATCCTCCGATTTTGATCCTGGATGAGGCCACATCCGCACTGGATGCGGAATCGGAAAAACTCATCCAGGTCGCCCTGGCGAATGTCATGAAGGACAGAACCACTTTTGTGATTGCTCACCGCCTGTCTACCGTCAGGAGCGCAGACCGGATCCTTGTGGTGGACAAAGGTAAGATCGCCGAGATCGGCACGCATGAGGAGCTCTGCAGGAAAAACGGGATCTATAAGAAATTGTACGACCTTCAGTTTCTGGAAGGAGAGGAGACGGTCTTATGATCCAGAGCATGACTGGATTTGCGGAGAAAAAGTCGGATTCCAGGACACTGTCGGTGAAATTCAGCGTCAGGAGTTTGAACCACCGGTTTTTGGACTGGAATTACAGGGGGGCCCAGATCGGCGCGATCGAGAGCAGACTGCGGACCATTCTCCAGAAGAAATTTCACAGAGGACGGTTTGAGGTCTTCCTCGAGCTGACTTCTCTGGACCCTTCGGCCTGGAAGCTCCGCATCAACGAGGGCCTGCTCCAAAAAATTTTCTCCTCTGTGAATAAAATCTCGTCGCGGATGGGCCGGAACGTAAGCTTATCAATAGACCGTGTGTTCAACCTTCCTCAGGTCATGGAGCTGAAGAGGAAGAGTTTTTCCGCAGAGGAAGTGACTTTTATTGAAAAAAGTTTTGAGAAGACACTGGAGGACGTCCTCAGGATGAGGAAGAGAGAGGGAAGGGAGATCGCGCGTGATGTCCGGGTCTCGCTGAATAAGATAAAACTGGCTGTCGGCCGGATTGAAAAAACAGCCGGAAAGCAGCCCTCTCTCATCCGCAAACGATTGACGGAACGGATGAAGGAGATGTCCCACGAGGGCTCCCTGTCAGAGGAAAAACTGGCCGAAGAGACAGCTTATCTTGCGCAAAAATACGATTTGACCGAAGAGATCGCAAGGCTCAAAAGCCATCTGGACTATGCCCTGCAGCTTCTTTCTCCGAGGAAAACAGAATCTGCCGGAAAGAAGCTGGATTTTATCGCCCAGGAGCTCTTCAGAGAAGCGAACACCATAAACGCGAAATCCCAGGATATAAAGATCACGCAGGGAATTTTATCCGTAAAAGGAGAGGTGGAGAGCATTCGGCAGCAGATTCAGAATGTCGAGTAGCTGCTCTTTGTGATATCATAGGTCGGGAGGAATGTAATGCTTTTCATCATCAGTGGCCCCTCAGGATGCGGGAAGTCCACTCTGGTCCAAAGGGTGACTCAAGAAGTGGACAACGTCCAGTTTTCAGTCTCGCACACAACCCGGGAAAAGAGAAAGTCGGAGAAAGAGGGAAAAGACTATTATTTTGTCTCCAAGCCCGAATTCAAGCAGATGATCGATGACGACAGAATGGTCGAATGGACGCTCTTTCACGGCCACTATTACGGAACCTCCAAGAGGGAGATCGAAAAGAAAGGCGCGGGGGATGCGCTTCTTTTGGATATCGATGTCAACGGGGCCGAACAGATAAAGGCCAAGCTGAAAAAGGCTGTATTCATATTTATTCTTCCCCCTTCTTTCGAGGAGCTGAAAAGGCGTCTTGAAGCGAGAAGCCAGGCGAGCGCAGAATACATCGAGGAAAGGCTTGATATGGCGAG
>CAYGBC010000027.1:0-33908 GCA_964348015.1 uncultured Eubacteriales bacterium
ACCTCTGTCAGAGTCGCAAAATACATAAACGCCCCGGCCACAGAGGCAAAAAGAGTCGCCCCCAGAGAATTGTCTCCGACGATGCCGGCGACCCATCGGCCGGGAATCAAGCCCTCGTGACCCGGACGTCCGAGCAAAAAGCCTGAGATTAAAACGCCCGCAAACAGAAGAGGGAGAATCTGTTTGGTAAAAAACCAGGTCGAACCCATCCATTCTTTCCGTTCATCTGTTCGGAACCACCTCCAGACCATCCAGAGGACAGCCGCGAGAAAACCGACTCCGATAAACCATTTCGCCTTGGTGATCATCTGCCAGAGCCCGATGTTTCCGTCCGCACTCCCCCAGTTGATAAAGACGAGAAACCCGATCATCGAAGCGAAGTAGAGAACGGTTTTCCACAAGGGCCTGTCTGTTCTGGCTTCTTCCACTGCCGCAAACCCCTCATCATCCTGTTGTCCTTTCTCTTCTTTTCGGAAAATCAGATGCGTCAAAAGTCCGATGATGACAGCGAACACCACGGCTCCGACAGCCCTTGCCAAGCCCAGCCTGTAGCCCAGCACTTTGGCCGTCAGTATAACCGCCAGGACGTTGATCGCTGGCCCGGAATACAGGAAGGCCGTGGCCGGGCCGATCCCGGCTCCGCGAGAGTAGATCCCTGAAAAAAGAGGAAGAACTGTGCAGGAACACACGGCCAGTATAGAGCCTGAGACAGAAGCCACGCTGTAAGAGAGAATTTTTTTCGCTTTGGCGCCAAAATATTTAATGACCGCAGCCTTGCGGACAAACACAGAAATGGCGCCGGCGATGAAAAAAGCGGGAACGAGACAGAGAAGGACGTGGTCGCGGGCATACTCCTTGAGCAGAGCGAATCCTTCGATCAATCCGCTCTGGAAACGGATGTTCTCTACTGGAAGCCAGAATGCTGCCAAAAACACAGCCAGAAGGATCAAAAATATCTGCCAGTCTTTCATGCGTCACACATTTTCCATAATACTCAGCCTGAAGAAACAGGTCAGCCGCAAATCTCTATCCTGTTGATTGTCTTCGCTTTCTTCCCGTCGGCAAGGATTTCGGGGTCATCTTCGAGCGAACGGCGGAGGAGCTTCAGCATTTCTGAGACCCATGGGATCCGGCATTTTTGGGGAAGAGAATAATTGACCCATTTCCCGTCTTTTTGGTCCTCGATCAAGCCAGCGTCATGCAGGAGGCTGAGATGCTTGGAGACGGTGGAGGGAGCAAGGTTCAGGACTGCGGTTATCTCGCAGACGCACATCGCCTTGACCTCCAGCATCTTCATGATCCGCATCCTGTTTCTGTCACCCAGTGCCTTGAATATCTTCAAATGCTGTCTCATGGTCCAATCCTTTATTATTATATTTCGCCAATTAACGAATCATTATACAGAAAAACACATCGGTTTTCAAGAGAAAAAGACGGTTGATGAGGGTAAGGCGTTGAGGCTCTTAAATCCTGGATTAGATCTTGATTCTTTTTTTCTTCGTGACTTTATTTCATTTTCGGGTTGAATATCTTGACCGACTCGTCATTCAGAAGGATGATGATGGAATACACGCCCAGAGCTGTTCCCAGCGGAAACCAGATCAGGTTAAAGAAAGAGACGACCAGGGCCAGGATCCGTCCCCACTCTTTCCTCTTGATCAGGCCAACACCCGCTATGATCTCGGGCACTGAAAAGAATGCAATAATCGCACCTCCCCAGATGCCCACGACTCTGAGGATTTGCGTCGCCTCCCAATCCATATCCGGAATGAAGGAAATCCCGTAGAACAGCCAGAAAGTGAAAAAACCGAGAAGAATCCCCAAAGACCCTGAAACAATCCACAAGACAGAAATGACATCAATATGCTTTTTCATTTATTTTCTCCTCTTTTTACTCATAAACGACTGCGGTGCCGTTGGCGCTCACCATCAACATTCCTCCGGCCTGTCCAACGCTTATGGTCTCGTAATCCAGGTCCACTCCGATAACCGCGTTGCCGCCCATGGCTTTTGCCTGTTCCCGCATCTCCTCGAGTGCGATTTCTTTTGCCTGGCGGAGTTCTTTTTCGTAAGCGGCAGACCTTCCGCCAACGATATCTCTGATGCCCGCAAAAAAATCCTTGAAGATGTTGGCCCCGAGGATGGCTTCTCCGGAAACCAAGCCCAGGTATTTCTTGATCTTCTTGCCTTCAATGCTGTGAGTCGTCAGTACTAACATGGTTCCTCCTTTCCATTCATTATACAATGGGATTGCCTGTATTATTCATACGAAATTTCTGTCCCCGTGTTTAGCGGATTTCGCTACAGATTAAAAAGCACTTTATCCCTAATGAAACAAAAATTTGATCGTTTCCCGATCGGTCTCTGCTGAAGCGCTCATTTCTTCTTTTCTTTCTTTTTCATTATTTCATCGATCTTGTATTCCATATCCTCGTGATGGGTTCCTTTCCAGAAAATTCGACCGCAAGAAGGACAAATGGCGAACGCCTCCGCCTTTTCGAAAACAAAAGGTGTGACAAGATTCCTGGCGCGGCTCTTTGGCAAATTTTTGAGTTCTACGTTACATTCAATACAGCGGGAATAAGGCTGAATATTTTGCCAGAGTTTATACTCATCCAAAACCTGTTCGACTTGCTCATTCCAGTCTTCACTTCCGATGAAAAGTGTTTGGATGTCACGAGATTTTTCGAGTAATCCGTTGTCCCTGGTCAACAGGATTCTTCCCTCTTTATGCGCTAGGGTGAGAAGCTCGGAATCTTCGATCTTGCTGAAGAATGCCGCGTCGAACCCGAGGATTTTCAGCCACTTGGCCAATTTCCCGAGCATACAGTCAACGATAAACTTCATGGAAGTGTACCATCAGGATGATAGAGGATTCGCCGGAACTAATCAACTCAGGAGCATTGGAATGTTTAAAAAAACAGAAAAGGGATTTCACCTGTCATTGCGAGCGAAGCGCGGCAATCTCATCTAAGTATCATTGCGAGAAACAGGGTGACTTGTCAATCCCTCAAAGGGATTCCCATTCTAAATACCAGTCAAAAAGAAATTGGATACCGCGCTAAACCATTACAACGAAAAGAATATAAGGAAATAATATGTCACAGTCCGAGGAACTGGACGCTCAGCCCAGAAATAAAGATCATGGCTCCGGCCAGAGCATGGACGTATCTCTCCAGCTTGCCGAATCGAATGAAACTCACTCCCCAGGACGAGGCTGCGATGATGGTGAGCATCGTGAATACTGTGGTCAGCCCGAAGACAGACGCGACCAAAATGACTCCGGGAATATTGTGTTGGGCCGCCGGATACATGACCAGCGGAATAAGAGGTTCGCAGGGACCGAACACAAAAATAGTAAACAATATCCAGGGCGTAAGGCTTCTTTCTTTCTTCTTGGTGTGGACATGGGCATGTTCGGCTTCATGCGTATGGGAGTGCTCATGCTCCTCACCATCTCCATGGAGATGAATATGCTTGTGCGGTTTGTTTTTTATGGCCCTGTGCACACCCCAGATAAAATAAGCAAACCCGAAACCGATCAAAAGCCAGGCGGCGATGCCCCCTCGAAAGGATTCCATCCCCTCTAAACGAGTGACTGCGATTCCCAGGGCAATCCCGATAAAACCCAGCACCACAGAACTCAGCACATGTCCCAGGCCGCAGAAGAATGAGATGACAAGTGTTTTGGAAAGAGACCATTTGCGGGCTCTCCCGATGACGATAAAAGGCAGGTAGTGGTCCGGCCCGAGCACTGTATGGACCAGGCCGAGCGTGGCCGCTGTCCCGGCTATGACTAAGATCTCGCTGCTCATGTTTTTCTTTTTTAAAAAATGGTGGACGGTAGGGGATTTGAACCCCCGACCTCGGCGTTGCGAACGCCGCGCTCTCCCAGCTGAGCTAACCGCCCACTTAAAAAGCCTTCAAATCAACCTAAAGAATTTATCATTTTTCGCATATTTTTTCTACTTTTTGGAAGGGGGAAGACGATTAGAGAGGCAAAATTGGAGGATGAGCTTAGAAAATGGAGCCGTGCCCGATTTTAGATAAATATTTAACGCCCCTTACTAAGTTACATAATCGCTTGAGGGAAGATGTCGTGAAATATATAATTTCACGACATTCAATAACATTATTTAACTCGCAATACACAAAAAGTAGACTTATTTCCATGTGCCCCATATTTGACAAAAATAACTGAAATCAGCTAAAAATATGATTCAGAGACTAAAGGAAGGATCAGAGGTAAATCGCTGATAATATTGATAATTCTCTTTAAATTAAGGGATTACCCATCCGGCAGGGCATCGTCTTGCGAACGCCGCGCTCTCCCAGCTGAGCTAACCGCCCACAAATGAACGAATTTGGAGCGATTCCGAATCGTTAATTTTCCATTTTTGCAGGATTTTTTCTACTTCAAGCGGAACTCGTGCGGGTGATTGCGCGCAGGGAATAGTCGTTCTGAGCTTGACATCATATTTTAAATCCGATAATCTGATATATGAGATAATCTGACATATATGATTATTGGAGGTATAAGATGTCATCAAAAACCTTGATTGCCTCGGCTGCGAAGCCGATTATCCTTTCCATTCTGCAGACGGGTGAGAGCTATGGATACCAGATCATCAAACGCGTCCGCCTGGCCTCGGGCGGAACCCTGGAATGGTCAAGCTCCCTGCTTTACCCGGTGCTGCACCGGCTGGAAAAAGACGGACTGATCCAATCCCGATGGAAGCTTTCGGAAAAAGGCCGGATGCGGAGAAACTATCTCATTACCGACCTAGGACGAAAGGAACTGGCTGTAGAGAAGGAACGCTGGCTCAGTATCCACAATGTCCTCAAGGAATTCTGGAAGACGGCCGAAGCCCTGGATTGAAAGGGAGACGAAAATGGAGATATTCGACCTGGAAAAAGCAATTCGTAAATGGAGAAAGAACCTTTTTAAGGATCAGGGGCTTGAGGAGCCTCTCATCATCGAACTCGAGGAGGGACTGCGCGAAGAAATCGAAGAGCTTGTCGACGAGGGATTGAGCGAGCAGGAGGCCTTCCGCCGCGTTGTCAAAGAAATGGCGCCGCCCGAAGTGTTGGGGACCGAATTCTATAAGGTGAGAACAAGTCGCCGGTCGGGGCGCCCATCCTGGCAGCCGCCGCGTTTCATGCCCGCACTTTTTTGGCACTATTTAAAGATTGCTCTCAGGAAAATCAAGCGCCAAAAAAGCTTTTCATTCATCAACATCGCCGGTTTATCTGTAGGCATGGCCTGTTTTCTGCTGATATTGACCTCAATCCAGTTCGAACTGAGTTATGACCGTTTCCATGAGAGATCGGACAGGATCTATCGGGTGGCCATCCGCAGCGACTCCCCCGACGAAGCGGGCTACTCCATCACTACTCCTGAAATCTTATCCCAAAGTCTGAAATCAAGTATCCCCGAAGTGGAGCAGGCAGGGATCATTCAAAGATCAAGAAATGCGATTTTTCAGACTGAAGCTGAAAGCTTTACGGAAGACGGTTTATTTGCGGATGAATATTTCTTTGCTCTCTTCTCATTCGAGATGTTTCGGGGCAACCGGGCCGATGCCCTGAGATCGCCGAACTCCGTTGTCCTCACAGAGCAGATGGCCGAAAAAATCTTCGGCTCTGAAAACCCCCTAGGCAAAGGCCTCCATTTCAAAAGCCGATTCCTGAACTGTGACTTAAACGTGACCGGGATCGTAAAACAGCCGCCCAAAAATTCCCATTTGAAGTTTGATTATCTGGTTTCCACCGCCAGTATGGCCGCCGACCAAGGCCTGAGGAATTGGTTTAACACCTGGGATACCTACGCCTTTCTTACCTATGTCGAACTTAAAGACGGGCAATCCCCGAAAATTGTGGAAGAAAAAATTGAGTCGTTGATTCGAGAGGCAAGGCCGCAGATTTCAATGAGGGAAGGTGCAGTTTATTTGCAGCCTGTTACGGACATCCATCTCAAATCCCAGGTGGCGGGAGCAACTTCTACCAATAACCGCATCCAGACCGTTTATCTTTTCGGCGCCATTGCTTTTCTTATCCTCCTGATCGCCGGCATAAATTCCATGAACCTTTCCACCGCCCGGGCCACGACCCGGATCCAGGAGATCTCCATGCGCAAGGTGATCGGGGCCAAGCGCACTCAGTTGATCATACAATTCATCGGAGAATCCTATCTTTTCACAGCCCTGGCTATGGGCTTATCCCTGTTGATTTTTCATGTGTTTTTCCCGGTGTTTACAGATTTCCTGGGAAACAGTCTGACCCTGAGTGAGGTGGAGAAAACGCCTCTGACCCTCTCGATCCTGGGCACCATCCTGTTTGTGGGCGCTTTTTCTGGGATTTACCCGGCTTTTGTGCTTTCGGCCTTTCAACCGTTTTCGCTCCAGAAAAAATATGCAAGGTCCCCGATAAAGGGGATAAGAATCAGGAATCTGCTCGTCATTTTCCAGTTCTCCGCCGTGGTCGTGTTGATGATTGGAACCATAGTCATCGCCAAACAACTGAACTTCATAAAAAATAAAAATTTGGGATACGAGAGGGAAAATATCGTGATTCTCCCGCTCAAAGAGAAAGAAACGATCTCGCAGGCCCAGGTGCTGAAAACGCGCCTCCTCGAATATCCCGGGATTTTGAGCGTAACGGTCTCGGATTCGACCCCTCTGAGTTTGGGTGCCTCCATCGGGGGAATGTCGGTCAAAAAAGAAGATGGCGAGACAGTCAAAATCGACTTCAGTCTCGCTGGAGTCGATCACGACTTTCTGGATGTCTTCGGTATGGAAATCGCGCATGGGAGGAATTTTTCCCGGGAGTTCCCCAGTGACTCACAGGCTGCTCTGGTCAATGAAGCCTATGTGAGAAAGGTCGGATGGAAGGATCCGCTCAGCAAGAAGTTTAACGATTCGCCGGTCATCGGGGTCATTAAAGATTTCCACTTCGACACGCTGCATAAGGCCATCGGACCAACAGTGTTTTCATTTAGCAAGGATTTTCCTTGGGGAAGAGTCAACCTCGGAATCCGAATCAGGCCAGAAGCTCCGGAGAACACTCTAGCTGAAATCAAAAAAATCTTCACTCAAACTGCCACTGGTGAGCCTTTTGATTTCTATTTTCTGGATGACGCCTTCAACGGGCTCTACCGCAACGAGCAGCGCCTGGCCGCCATGATCGGATATCTGGAGGGCTTGGCGATTATCCTGGGCTGTATGGGGCTTTTCGGGCTGGCCACCTATGCCGCCCAGAGGCGGTCCAAGGAAATCGGAATCCGCAAGGTCCTGGGAGCTTCGGTTATCAGCATCATCCGTATGTTGTCTCGGGAATTTATTGTGCTGGTGGTGATCTCCAATGTCATTGCCTGGCCTTTGGGATATTACTTTTTGCAGCGCTGGCTTCAGGCCTATGCCTACCGCTGCGCCTTCGGAATCGAGATCTTTGTGCTGGCGGGGCTGGGGACGCTGTTGATTGCTTTGTTTGCAGTGGGGCTGCATACGGCCAGAGCTGCCTGGTCGAATCCGCTGGAGAGTATACGCTACGAGTAGAGATTTCCGACAGAGGATGGCCTCATTCCTTTCGGGTTCTTCTCTCCGTTTCCTCCCCATTCTTCTCTGCTACCCTCATGAGTTCCTGCTGGAGAATCTGAGACGAAGGTGGCCATTCAGCTTCAAAGGTCAACTTGAGAGGGCTGATAATTCTTTCCACTTCAGCAAAGCCGTTAAGGAAGACAATGATGCAAATCCAGCAGCCGCATAAAGGACATATTAGAGTGAGCATAATGGAGATATTTCAACAGATGGTGAAGCTGAAAGGGCTTGAACTGATAACCTTCTCCTTCGTAAGCAGTTTTTTTTCGTGCGTATTTATCCATGTGTCCCATGTGTGACAAAAATGACTCAAATCCGCTAAAAATATGATACGGGGACTAAAGGAAGGATTAAAGGTAAGTCGCTGATAATATTGATAATTCTCTTTAAATTAAGGGATTACCCATCCGGCAGGGCATCGTCTTGCGAACGCCGCGTTCTCCCAGCTGAGCTAACCGCCCACGTTAAACATCCACTGTGAATAGAATAAGAAAATTTAACACTTTTTGGGGATTTTTTTACTTATTTTGAGAAAGAGGCAGGTCATCAGAGCATCATACCTGATTCCCGTCTGCTGTTCATTTTCAATGAACTGAACTCGGCGTCTCTCGAAACAATTTTTCACGTATCTTTTGCTATTACCAAGTTTTCCTTTTATCTTATGGGCTTTCTCCTACAGGTTTTCCACGAGTGAAGTATCATTCTCGAAATCCCAGAGCGCTCGGATCTTTAAATCCAGGAGAGCCAGTTTGTAATTGATCAAAGCTTCCACCTCGTTGAGTCTTTCCTGCGACAGTTGAAGCTGATAAAACTGGAGGTCTTTGGAGGACAGGTCTCCAGTTTTGTAGCGCTCCAGGTTGATTTCATACGTGAGCTGAGCGTTTCTGACGTTTTTTCCTGCGATATCAATCTGCCTTTCCTGGTTCAGCAGGTTGCGGTACGCCTCTCGAATCTGATATTTGATATTCTTCTGCTCTTCGCTGGCCGTGAGTCTTCTTATCTCGACTTGTGCTCGGGAAGCCGCCATGTGATGCTTCTTCTGTCCCCAATCGAAGACAGGGATGTTCAATGAGAGAGCGATCAACCTGTCTCTGTTGGGAGAGTCATACAGGCTCGCGAATCGTTCATTAACACCTGTCAGCCCAAAAGAGAGATCCACCGAGGCTTTAAATTCATTTTCCGCTCCAGCTCGAACGAGCTCATCCAGAGCGTACTGGATCTCGATTTCCCTCTGCCTGATTTCCATCCGGTTCTTCAACCCGTGGTCGATAGCCCAGCTCAGGTTCACTTCAACGATTTTCTTCAGAATGTCGGCACTCACATCAATCTCTTCCTCCAGGGGAAGCCCGAGGAGGATTTTAAAATTGTCCAGAGCGTTCTGATGCTGCATCTTTCGGTTTTCCAGAGAGGCCAAACTGTTATCGCGGGTGAGCTCCGCCTGATAGAGCTCATCGGGAGCAGATATGCCGGTTCTCACCTTGCTTTCCATGATTTTGTAACTTTCCATCGCATTCTGGTATTCCTCAAGCGCTATCTGAATACTCATTCGGGAATAGTAGAGTTCCAGGAATTGTTGAGTGACCTGCTTTTCTATTTCCAGTCTTCTGAGGGCGTAATTGATCTGAGAGTCTTCCAGAGCGAACTCCAATTCTCTGATCCTCATTTTCGTTCGGTTGTACGTGAATATGGGCTGTTTAAGCGCGAAGTACAGAGAATTGCTGAAAGTCGCCTCTTTGACGGACCCGGTGAAAGAGCTGGAGGCTTCTTGCCAGTTAAACCTGTCCACGATCATCAGTGTCCCGTCTGTCCATTTAATCGGCTGAGTGATGGAGAAGCGGGCTTCAGTCTTGAGGCTCTCCTGTGTGTAGTAACTAGAGGTTAAGTCATCAAACACTCTCTGGCTGGAGATACTGATAGGGGTTATACTCAGATAAAACTGGGATTTAAGTCCGGCCTGCTCAGCCCAAAGGTTTCTCTCGCTGGTCTCCAGCCGGAGGCCCGCATCAATTAGCGAGGGGCTGCTTTTTTCAGCGATGGCAAGCGCTTGCTCCAGCGTGAGCTCCTCTGCCTGCAGCTGAAAAAAGAAAGAGACAGATACAAAAATTGAAATGAATACTGGAATCATCCGAAAGCTTTTTGACCTTCTCGACTTTTCGTTTTTACGTTTCATTTTGTTAATCACCGCCTTTATTCTCTTATTCCGGTCAATTTGACAAATGCGATTGAATTCTCATGCTCATTCTTTCTCTTCTTTTTACACTACCAACAAATATCTAATGGTTCAATATTTTTCCTTCATCTCAACCTTTCTTTTCTACCCACGCAACATACATTTTCGTATGACTCCAACTCAAATTCAGCAGGAGCTCACCTAGACCTATTTGGATTTACAAAAAGGGGGAGAGAATAGACGTTAAGAAGAAATTTACCTTGTCTTTCAGGAGCAAACGGCAAGTCAGGAAAATTCTATGAAAAATCCAGTTCCATATTCAACAGGTCATCCTCACTAAAGGTATTCCCACAGCTCCGGCATTCATAACGAATCGGCTCAGCCGCTTTGCTGGCAGTTTTTATCTCCCTTGCTGTGCCGTGACAATTCGGACACTCCATTTTTTTCCGAGTATCGATTCTTTTCAAGTCGTCTGACCGGAGAGCCCCCCTCTTTTCAGTGGAAACCTTGCATTCTTGAAACGCCGGTCTACCTTTTCGACTGTAAGAGACCAAAGCCTGAACCACTTCCCATCCGATTTTTCCCTTTTCCGCCATTTCAGTGATCTCTTCCAGAGCGGTCCTGTTGTCATACGGAGTCGGCCGATGAGGCCTGGGCGAAAGGAGGGCATCATAAATGTCGCACACAGAAATAATCTCAATCATGTCATCTCTCATCGGAATACCGAGAGGGTACCCCGATCCATCTCTGCGTTCATGGTGTTCCTTGGCGGCCCATGCCGCAAATTTCCCGTGGTCCTGAAGGAAGTAACTGAGAAGCACGAATCCAGCCATGGAATGGTGCTCCAGGATGATCTTGTCTACCCTTGTGAGGGGTTCCTTTTTTTTCAGTATCTTCAGCGGAACGTTGATTTTTCCGAAATCATGAATGGTTCCGGCCATCACTTCGACAATCCAGTCCTCGGTCTCTTTCAGCAGGTCCTGTGCAAGAAGCACGGACAGGGCGAAGACGACCAGAGAATGCCGGTAGGTATAAGGATCATTTTTCTTAAAATAGTCGAAAAATTCCAAAAGAGATGTATTGAAACCGATCTTGCTCATCAGAGTTAGCGCTTGAGCTTGATGAGGCTTTTCAAAATCGATATTGTACGGTGAATCCTGGAAATGTCGGCGCAAATCTTGATAGACAGTGCCGTGCTTCAAGATAGGACACGATTGATAAACTGTATCTTTATTGGATGCGATCAACTCATCCAGGATTTCTGGCGTTAGCTCCTTGCCCCCCGGAAGAAGCTGTTTGTAATCCAATGTGTACACTGGACAAACAAGCTTAAAAGCCTTCATGAGTTTCAATTTCTTATGCACCGCTTAAAACGCAATGAATCCTTCTTCTGAAGGGATTCTGCTTCTGTGCGAGCCTCCTTTTCCTTGCTTATCTCGTTTTACTCGCTGACTTACGCTGTCTCTTGTATCACAGAAAAGAAAGACCGTCAACCCATGAAAATTCCATTGTCAAGGCAACGGGAAAATGTCCGGTTTGACTTTCACCTTGATAACTCTTTCCAGGCAGCAATTATGATGAAGGGAGGGCTGATTCCTACTCCACGGATGAACGAGAAATAATTTTGAGAAACCGTTTCTGTCCGGAGACTTTGAATAAAAAATCAAGGTTACGAGCCACTCATTCCCAAAGAAACAGCAATTTCCGGACATCGGGTAGCCAGAAAAATAAGCTGGTAATCGCTGGAACTCAAACGTGCGGATTGAGACTGGATAAAATCTTCCTCTGGAGTCTAATGCTTCTCCATTTCTATATTGATCAAGTCCTGATTATCAAATTCCTTCCCACAGCTCGCGCATGAGTAACGTGTGTATTCAGCTCCATCTTTTATGGTCGTTTTCCCTTTGGCAGTGCCGTGACAATTCGGACACCTTAGGCTTTTGTCAACAACTCCATAGACCGTATCTGTCGGGGGAGTCCCCCTCTTTTCAGTGGACACATTGACTTCTTGAATAGGAGGCCGGTCCTTCCGGCTGTAAGACACCAATCCCTGGACCACCTCCCAGCCAATTTTTCCCTTCTGCGCCATATCCGTGAGTTCTTCCAGTGCTGTCCTGTTGTCATACGGGGTTGGCCGATGAGGCCGTGGCGAAAGCAGGGCATCATACACGTCGCACACGGCGATGATCTCAACCATATTATCTTCCAGTTTGAGGCCCAGAGGATACCCGGAGCCATCTCTCCGTTCATGGTGTTCCTTAGCCACCCATGCCGCAAACTTCCCGTAGTCCTGGAGGTAGTAACTGAGAAGCACAAAACCCGCCAAAGCATGGTGTTCAAGGATGATCCTATCCACATCGGTGATCGTTTCAGTCTTTTTCAAGATCTTCAGCGGAACGCTGACTTTGCCGAAATCATGAATGGTCCCGGCCATGACATCGATGATCCAGTCTTCGGTCTCCCCCAGCAAGTCCTGTGCCAGGAGCACTGACAGGGCGAAGACGACCAAAGAGTGTCGATAGGTATAATCATCATTCTTCTTAAAATAATCGAAAAATTCCAGAAGCGGTGGAGTGAAACTGATCTTGTTCATTAGAGTCATTGCCACAGCTCTGTTGATCCCCTGGAAGATCGTGTCGTACGGAGGAACCTTGAGAAAACCGCGCAAATCTTTAAAAAGGGTGCCGTGCTCCAAAAAAGCACGCGTCGGATAAGATGTGCCTTTCTGGGAGGCTATCAATTTGTCCAGGACTTCCGGCGTTAACTCCGTATTGGCTGGAAGAAGCTGTTTGAAGTCCAGTGTATGCACAGGGCAGACAACTTTAGGTATTTTCATGAATCTTGGTCCTTTGTTTCCCGGTTAAAAAAGGGAACAAGTTTGATTTGGATGGCATGAGGTTTCTGCGCGGGCTTCAATTTTACTCTTTTCTATCCTGATTCACTGTCCACCATTCTCTCTCATTTTTACCACAGAGAAAAGCCAAGGTCAAACAGAATGAAGAGCGGAGATGAGTTGTATCTGAATTTGACACTGAAGGCTAAAAGAAGCCGGAGAAAATATCAATTATTGAGATATGATCCCATCTCTACTTTATGACTTGAAATCCCGGGTCTTTCTTCTCATCAAATTTGAGCTGCTTCCTGTCCAGGATTTTCCCCTGAAGGATCACGATATCCACGTTGCGAGTCTGACTGATGGCTTTGTCCGGACGGCCGCTGACGACCAAGACATTGGCAAGCTTTCCAGGAGTCAACGTCCCCCATTCTTCCTGGTCTTCCATCAGCAGGGCGGCGTTCTTGGTAGCCGCGGTGATAGCTTCCAGAGGAGTCAACCCCGCTTCGACAAGCAATTCCAGCTCCCGGTGGATTCCTTCGCCCATGAAGACACCCGGATACGGAGCATCCGTCCCTGCGGATAAAAGGATACCTGAATCGAACAGTTTTTTTGTATTCTTTTGAGCCTGCTTGAGTGTCTGGATCGAGCCGAAATTTTCTGCTCGAGAACTCCCCTGGGGTCTGACTTTACGTGCCACCCAGGACCTGAGATCCTTGAGGAACCAGGGCGGTGTCGTGTCTCGCACAAGAGGGTCGTCCAGGTAGCTCAAGTCAGCGAACCTTCGCGCCACTCCGCTCTCAGCGACAGCGAGAGTCGTGATGCAGCGGATCCTGTTCCGTCTCATCGCTTTTACGAAATCCTCGGGAACATTTTCCTTGAACATGTGGGCATAGGCTGATATTCCACACTCCATTAATTCCTGAGAAGAGGAATGGACAAATACTCTCATCGATTCCTGTTTTGCCGCATTGGCCAGAATGTCGATCATCTGGTGGGAAAGGCCTGTGTACACTTTGACGACATCAACGTTTGCGCTCTTCAATCGGCCGATGAGTTTTGGTATTTGATAACGAGAGGAGAGGGCGTAGGAAATCGACGGCCATCCAGGATCAGCTCCGTTGATGATCGGGCCCGCACAGTAGATTCGGGGTCCAAGGACCCGCCCGGCCTCCACCTCCTGACGAAGCTGCAGTATAAAGTCAAGATTATTGCCCAGGTCCAGGATGGTCGTGACTCCCGAATACAGGAGTGAATTGAGGTATCTCTGATAACCCAGAAAATCCACCGAAACACCATCCCAGCCCCCGCACAAGTGCACGTGCATATCCGCCAGGCCCGGCATGACTGTTTTTCCCTTCATGTTGACCATCCGGGCATCTGGAGGAATCTTCAAATCACTCATAACTCCGACGGCTTCGAGCCTGCGGCCCCGTATGACCACAGCACCGTTTTCAAATGGGACTCCGCCGTTCCCATCAATGATAACCGCATTGTACAGGCATATCGGCTTCTGATTTTTCTGTATGGCAAGACCGGAAGAAGCCGCAAGAAGAAAAACAAAAATCACGGCAATGATTGGACGGAGGATTGAAAGATATTTCATGCGCCCCCTCCTTTTGTCGAAAACCATGAGAGTTTCTTTTCGAATTTCGAATATCCCCACAGAGCTTATATCACAGTCAAAAATCTTATGTCAAAGTTTCTGAAAAGTATATTTCTTCAAAATACACAAGAAACATCGTGCACCCCTAAAATCACAAAATCAGTGACACTGAAATTTTGTGGTTATTATGAATAAAATTCGGATGCTGGATATTTCGAAAGCAGGATTATGGTTTGCGGTTCAGAAAAAAAAGTTCAAAAACGTTGTGTATCTGTGAATGAAGTGCGGCGGCTGAAATCGATTTCTGTATCGGGAAGCTCTTAAAGACTACAGCACGGCAGAGGAGAAGCTATCCGCATGGACGTTAAGGAGATGTCTTTTTGTGCGCTTCTCAATCAGCCAAAAATGAATCTGTCTATCTATTCTGACCTATTTTTTTTCTTCCGCTTTGGCTTTCTTGATCTCTTCTATTCTCTTTTTATAGCGTTCAGCCCGTGTTCCGCCGGTTTCGACAGCTTTTTTCGCCGCTTTCAACGCCTCGTCGTATTTTTTCATCTTCAAATACACAAGACTCAGCACATCCCATTTATACGGAGCCTCAGCGAGCTCAACTGATTTTTTGGCGGCTACGAGCGCGCTCTCCAGATTTTTCCCTAAATTCCCCCAGAACCGAGCATAGCTGTAAAGTCTGTTGGAGTCATCCGTGAAATCCTCTATGTACTCGGGCCCGAAGACCTCCAGAGCTTTCTCCGGCTTGTCCAGCTTCATGTATATATCTGCAACAGCAAACACAACATAAAAATTATCAGGTGCCATTTTGACGGCAAGCTCCATCATGGCTTCAACACTTTCTGTGTTCGACTTCTGCCCGACCCAGAAATTGACATAATCCCTGAGATCATACACGAGTCTGGAAACTCTTCCCTCCATAAAATCTTTTCCGTAGACTTCATTGGCCTTATCCTGTTCACCTTTGAGGGAGTACAATTCAGCCAGATTTTTCATGTAGGACGGACTGGGATTATACTTCATGATTTCCTTGATCTTTTCCGCCAGCTCAATACCTCTGTCAAGATTATCCTTGTCCCTGACAATCCTCTGAACATAAGTATTGAGTACACTCGGATTATCCGGATATTTAGATGTGTATTCTTCGAAGAACTCAGTCGCTTCTCCTTTTGAACCAGAACGACGATAGTAAGAACCCAGGTAGAGATAAGCGTCTCTCAACATTTTGCTCTCTGGGTATTTCCGGATGAACGCTTTGAACGGATCAGGGTTCCTTTCTCGACTGTAGATGGCTAAGGTTCCCAAAGAAAATTCGGCATATTCGGTATAGGTGACCTGTTCATCTCTGTACTCGGTCGTGCCTTTCTTCCCATCCGGATCAAGAGTTAATACCTCTTTATACAGTTCTGTCGCCTTTTCTTCATTATATCTCCGATCATATTTTCGGGCGAGCTTGAAGACCACTTCGATATTCTCAGGATTTTTGGCGTATTTTTCAGAGAGGAGTTTGAAGGTGTCGATGCCTTTTACGGTTTTTTCGACCCTTTCCAGAAATTTTTCGGGTGGGGGACCATACCCGACGTGCCAGTCGATCTCTGACCCGTCACTGCCCAGGATCAACACCGTCGGAGTGGCGCGGATGTTGTATCTCTCATAAACCGCATCACCTTCACCAACACCTCTGGTCGCCTGGTAAAGAATGAAATTGGAATGCAAAAAATCTTGGAATTTCTCGTTTTCGTAGAATTGCTGAACCAGCAATATACAGCCGCCTCAGCCAGGAGAGAAGAAGTCGACAAGAACCATTTTGCCTTCTTTCTTCGCTTCGGTGAAGGCCTCATCCAGGGTTCCTTTGAACCAATTCTGTCCGGCTGCGGCGGAGACGAAAACAAGAAGAAGAAGTGAAAACGCAAACAGCTTCTTCATGTTGACCTCCTTCATCGACTTCATGTTCATTTATAAATACTTAGTTTAAATATAGGAATTCTCGCAAGCGTTGTCAAACAAAATAAAAAATTGGGGACTGTTGTACCCGCTCAATAATTCGGCAACTCTTTTATAATGTCATTGCGAGCGAAGCGTGGCAATCTCTTAAAATAAATGCATTCTCCCTTATGGGATTGCCACACTCCCTTCAGTCGCTCGCAACGACACTTTTATCTTCAATATTATCGCTTAAAGTGTTACCGAATTACTGAGCATAAAGAACTTCCCCAATTTTTAACAATTTTTAAACTCCCATGGATTGGGCCTGCGGGCATTTGAACTTGGCCCGGCAGTGGACGCAGGAGATCTTGGGAAAGATCACAAAAAACCGGAAAAGAAGCAATCCCACAAGGGCCAGGAAAATGGCCAGCAGGAGAAAAGAGAAGTTTATAATAAGGGCAGGAATAATGGCCACAATAGGAATCAGAAGGGCAGCCATGTAGAGATTATTGCTGGATAGAAATCCCTTGGCCCGTTTCGGAAAGTCCACTGGTCTTCCTTCTTGGGCCAGTATCTTTGCCACGACATTCATGCCGGAAATGCAGAGAGAATTCTCTAACCGGCAATACACACAGTTAGGGCAGACGGTCAGCGGCATAACCACGAACATCTCCAGAAAAGAAAACGCAAAGTAGGAATAGGCAAAAATCTTGCTGATCAAAGAAAATTTGTACCCAACGATGATCCCAATTCCTCCAAGGAGGTAGTGGAGGATCGTGCATCCGTTATAAATGAGAATGCTGGATAAGGGATATCTCGTGTAGAGCTTGGCTTTTGCCATCGTGTTTATCCATAAAAAACTTTTTCCATTTTGAATTCTTTGGCAGCCGGCTTTTTCTATACCACACAAGAAAATCAGTGTCAAAAACAGAAAACATTGCTCAAAGGAAAACCTTTTATTTAGAGTCAATTCACAGTCATTATCCATTTCCTCGAAATATATTTCACACGGGAAAATCGAGTGTGTTTTAAAACGTCCTCTTCAGATAAATAATAATTGCTATTGAAAAAATTCAAAACTCTCATTAAAATCCATGTGTGACTTTTTTCCAATATTCATCTATTCAATTCCAAACATCATTTTTTATATTCCCAATTTAAAATAAGGAGGTTCATATGACTTTCTCTCGTACATTCTTTAGGCACCGGACAGTTTTTGTATGTCTGTGTCTTCTGACAATGGTTCTGCTCATGCTTCCGCTGCAGGCCAAAAAAGCGAAAACGCCGAAAAGAATCCATTCGACAGACCCGGCGCTCCGGATGAAATGGTACGACCAGCACGTGGAAATGAGGAAGGCCACTCCGTACAAAAACATGAAATGGCAGCACATCGGCCCCACAAACATCAGCGGCCGGTGCACCGATATCGCCGTGGTCACTCCGAAGGGAGAAAATTACGTCATCTACGTGGCCGCCGCGTCCGGCGGAGTCTGGAAAACCGTCAACGAGGGCACCTCATGGGAACCGGTTTTCGACCAGGCCCCCTCCACATCGATCGGGGACGTGACTGTGGCTCCCTCGAACCCGGATATCGTGTGGATTGGAACGGGTGAGCCGAATATCTTCCGCAGCTCGATGGCCGGGTGCGGAGTGTACAAGTCCACGGATGCCGGAAAGACATGGCAGCACATGGGCCTGACAGGAACAAACACCATTGCCCGAATCGTCATTCATCCCAAGAATCCGGATGTCGTCTACGTGGCAGCCTCCGGACATGAATGGACGCATAACGAAGAGCGCGGTGTGTACAAGACCACAGACGGCGGAAAAACGTGGGAGAAAATTCTCTATATCAGCGAAGAAACCGGTGCCATCGACCTGGTCATGCACCCCTTTGATCCTGAGACACTGTATGCCTCTTCGTGGCAGCGAATCCGGAAAAAATGGAACGACCCAAGGAACGAGCCTCACTACACGGGAAGCGGGATCCACAAGACCACAGACGGCGGGAAAACCTGGAAACCGATGAACAACGGACTTCCTGAGCCTAAATTTAGAGGAAGGATCGGGATCGACCTCTGCCTGTCCAAGCCTGATGTGCTTTACGCTCTCGTGGACAACTACGAGATCGCCCGAGAGATAACGGATGCGGACCGCGCTGACACCTACGGAGTCCCCTCGAGCGGATTCATCAAAGGCGCAACCGTCTACCGGTCGGATGACGGAGGCGGTATCTGGAAACAGGTGAGCGGGCTGACTGAACAAACTAAGCGGTTCATGGAGCGCCATTCCAACACATATGGCTGGGTGTTCGGGCAGATCCGCGTGGACCCCAACGATGAGAATACGGTCTACATCATGGGTGTCCCGCTGAGCGTATCCAACGACGGCGGAAAAACATACCGCAGACTCCGGGGAATGCACGGCGACCACCACGGCATGTGGATCGACCCCAGCAATTCTGACTACATCGTCAACGTCAATGACGGCGGCATCGTGATATCGTATGACAGAGGGAAAACCTGGAGACAGTTCACTCATAATCTCCCGCTCTGTCAGTTTTTCAACATCGCCTATGACATGGACACTCCATTCCGGGTCTACGGCTCGATGCAGGACCACGGAAGCTTCAGGGGAATCGTAGACCTCAGCAGAGGACGCACCAGAATCCCGGCCGTGGAGTTCGAACGGGCTCCCGGCGGTGAAGGCAGCAGCCACGCCATCGACCCGACAGACCCGAATATCGTCTATTCCGCCGGGTTCTACGGGCACATCTCCCGGACAGACCTCAGTAAGCCCGGACGAGAAGGAAGCAAATACATCCTTCCCCGGCAGTTCGAAGGAGAGCCGAGGCTGCGCGGACAATGGGTGGCCCCTTTTATCATCTCCCCGCACAATCCCAGCTACATCTATCACGGCATGCAGTACCTCTTTCATTCCAAAGACAGGGGAGATACGTGGGAGAGGATCAGTCCGGATATGACCTACAACATCCAATCCGAACTGGGTGATATCCCTTACCAGACGATTTTTTCGATCTCCGAGTCTCCGCTCAAGTACGGCCTGATCTATGTTGGAACCGACGACGGTAAAGTCCACGTCACCAAGAATGGCGGAAAAACGTGGAAAGAGATCATGAAGGGACTTCCCTACCGGAAATGGATTTCCCGAATCGTCGCGTCCGCCTTTGACCTGAGCACAGTCTACATGACTCAGAACGGCAAACGGGACGATGACTTCGCCGCCTATGTATGGAAATCAACCGACTACGGTGAGAACTGGGAGGATATTTCCGGCAACATTCCTCTGGGTCCCGTCAACGTGATCCGGGAGCATCCGCGGAACAGAAATGTCCTTTTTGTGGGCACCGATATCGGAGTCTACGTCACAACAGACGGCGGGAAAACATGGAATGTCCTGGGAGAGAACCTGCCGTCCACGTTCGTCCATGACCTGATCATTCATCCGCGCGACAACATCCTTGTGATCGCAACCCACGGCCGGGGCATGTGGGCGATGGACGTCGCCAAGTTCGGTGCGTCTCCACCACGACGCCGATAATTAATAAGCGGTAACTATTTGTACTTCACCGAGCAGCCGTAGGGCTGGCTTGTCTGGACGCTCACGTCTTTTCCGGCCAGAAGTTCGTCCAGAGCCATCTGGACATAATTTTTGGCTTTGGCAATATCGTCGAGGTTGGTGGAGCGGATATCGTCTATACCCCCGTTGTAGACCAGATTTCCAGCGGAATCAATGATGAACATATGGGGCGTTGTCTTGGCTCCGTACAGCTTGCCAACAGTCCCTTCTGGGTCGAGAAGCAGAGCTTTGGGTGAAGCCTCGTGCTTCTGGAGAGATTCCGTGGCTTCCTCAGGCGTCATGTACCCTTGTTTTCCGGGAGCTGAAGAAACGATTGAAAACCAGATAACTCCTTTTTCTGCGTACATCTTCTGGAGCTTCTGCATGTTGCCGGAGTTATAATGCTTTTTCACGAACGGACAGCCGTGATTCAACCATTCCAGGACGACAATCTTGCCTTTGTAATCCGACAGCGAATGGGTTTTTCCGGTGGAATCCGGAAGAGTGAAATCTTCTGCAGGCTTTCCCACCATCGCTTCTGCGGCTGGAGCCACCTGGCTCAGGATGAGGAAAAATCCGACAAACACTGTGGCTGCGAGTAAAACTCCTTTTTTCATTCAAATACCTCCTTAATCGGTTGAATTTATTCAAATCGATGCAATGCGACGTCAATCTTCATGGCGTTTTCTCTCCGGGACTCGCTCCATCCTTTTTCCGATACGAGCATGCCCTGCAGCCGGGGAGGAAGTTCTCCGGACAGTAAAGACCTCTGAATTTCGAGAGCATACCCTTCCTCTGATTTCTGCAAATTTTGCTTTCTCGAGAGATCGATAATCCCTTCCTGTTCCGGAAAAAATTCAAGCCCTGTGAGTTCTGTTTTGAATCCGGAGGGAGGATGTATATGCAAGAGAATGAGGTTGTTTTTCACGACAGCGCTGATTTCCCAGTCCTCGAATTTCCCGGGAATCTTCTTCCGTGTATCGGAAAACTGATGGCTCCACCGTCGCTGGGACTCAGGGTCTTTATCACGAACAGGCAAACTGATTTTGAGGTCGGCGTGTCCGGGAATGCAGTTCTCCTTGCATGCCAGCCAATCCACTTCTGCGGCGATCTCAACTCTTGTGCCGGGTTTGACCGTGTCTGCAACATTGATTTCTGTCAAAAGGAAAACTTCTCCTTCATAACCAAAGCTCACAAGATTGTTTTCCTCGAACTTCTGCGGGAAGGGCCATTTGATTTCCCCCGCATGGAAATCCTCCGGAAGATTCCATGTGATTTGTGTGGGCATGCCTGAATCTCCGGGATTCTTCCAGTACGTATGCCATTGCTTATCCATCTCAAGTCGGAGGGCGACAACAAACGTCTGCCCGGGAGAGATGGATTTGAACTCCGAGATCAGTTGAGCTTTTACAGAATCTGAATTCTGGCACCCGGTCCATATCGCGAGAGAAGCCAAAAACAAGAAGACCAAAACGCGCCGTAGACTCGAAAAATGAGCTGGAGATATTTTATCACTCACTTGATGTATTCCCATGTTCTGCTCCACTTTGCTGAACCATGAAAATTCTGATCCGAATACAACTCATTCTCAAATTTAACACCTGTTCGGCACTTTATCAATCTATTTCCTATTTATACCATAGGATTAATAAGATATCAAGAAGGCCCGAACATCGAAAAAATTCAATGCGGTGAGGTCTCAATCCAAGTCAGCATACCTTGAAGGGACAAGTGAAGAACCTCTCTTTCTGCATGGGAAATCATGGAAATGAGGAAATATCAGAAAAAGTCCTGGTGAAGGAAAATCAAGAGGATCTAAGAATAAACCGTGAAAGTTTGTTAAGATGGCCCGGAAATTTCTTTACTTCCATGATTAATTCTATCTCTTATTTCCTCCAATATCTTTATAACATGACTGATTCCCAGAAGAAGAATTCCTGAAAATACACTCCCCGCAATCACGATTGTTCCGGTCCATTTAGAAGACTCCCACCGCAAAACTTCTAACACTGTAGGATTTCTGGAATCATGAATCATGTAATCAAGATAGCTTGAGTATAGATAGATTGTCCCGCCGACTGTTCCTCCGATGAGGAGGATTATGCCCAGAATCATCAGAGATTTTTTCATTTCCTCAACACCAATTTCACGTGTCTAGATATTCTCTAAATTGACAAAAAAAATCAATCCCCAACTTTGAAGAAGTTACTTTGCATTCAGGTTTTATTTTTGGTATTATCCCTGCACAAAAATTATTCGCTGGAGGCCAAGTTGAAGAAAATTTCCGTTTTCCTTTTGATGGTTGTGCTTTCGTTTCTCTGTCAAACAGGATGCAAGAAAGAGAAACAAGAATCCGTCTCTTTTGATTCTGATAAAGACAGGTACGTAAAGCGAGAAGTCCCTCCTTATAAACTGAATATAACTGATCCCCAAACAGCCCAGGAACATTTTAATGTGGGAGTATATCACCAGAATCAAGGAGAGATTGATAAAGCCCTCGAGGAATTCAAAAAGACCGTAGAATTGAACCCGGAATACTATCCCGCTCATTACCGTCTAGGCAATATCTATTGGGATAAAGAAAAAATTGACGAAGCTATCCAGGAATGGGAGATGACTGTTAAGCTCCAGCCCAAATTTTTCCGGCCCTATCTCATGCTTGGTCAGGCCTATGAAAAAATAGGAGAAGACGGAACAGCCATTGAAAATTACAAGAGAGCTCTCGAAAATCCGGTGACAAAGCTGGAGACTCTCTATCGATTGGGGATGATTCTCAAAGACCTGGATTCAGAGAAAGCAACGAAATATCTTGAGGAATTTGTTAAAGTCACAGAACAGTGTCCCGACTGTGAGGAACAGAAGTATTTAGAAGTTGCGAAAGAAACCCTTGAGAGCTTACAAATTCAGAAAAAATAAATATTTAAAAAAAGAAAGGGGTGATGGCAATAGCCATCACCCCTTTTGCTTCAACAAACAGAAATAACTCAGCGGGACATCAATTTCTCTTGGACTGCAGGACCGTTCAGAATAGAAAATTCCTTATACGCTGCGCCGTTAAAAGTCACACCAACCTTCACTTCTCCATCAGGTTGACCGGCAAGCATGTCAGCTAACCATGCACAGGCTTCTGTCACCCCAGGCTGATCTAAGTCGATTGCCAATGCTTTGAATCCATAAGCGGTGAACATTATTGGGGACGCAAGTGACTGAGTTGCACCTGCCACAGTCATGTCTGTGATGTTGATGATGAACGCTTCATCAGCGACTTCACTCGAAGCGATGACATTTTGGATAAACACAGGGTCAATAATACCTATGTGCTGGCCAAATTTACTTCCGCGAGCGCTCTGCTTGCTTTCTTCTTCATACAAAGTCGCTGCTGAAAATAACCAGTTGCCTTTTTTGCAAAAAGCGGCAAAACCATCGTTTAAATCAGGATCACCATTTCCGTATGGGGGGCAAAACATATCTAAACTACTAAAATCATCGAACCAGATAACTCCATCACCATTCGTATCCACAGCAGCTGAGACTTTTGTGCCAACAAAATCATTGAAGTGCTGCATCAGCATACCATCTGTCGTGAAAGAGCCAAAAGGTGCCGTTCCATCCCGGTAGCTTCTGATTTCTTTCACATTCTGACCCTTTGTGTTGTCATACTGGACATAATAGAGCCACAGGCCACTTTCCAATGGATTAGCACTACTGACTGACATTTCATATGTCAATTTAGCAAAAACACCTTCTGTTGTTTTACCCGGATAGCCTACATAACCGCCGATAACACAGCCCATCGACCCGAAGAGCAGCAGCATTACAGCACTGAAAGTGATCAATCTTTTCATTCTTTCATTCCTCCTTTTTCCTCCTCCTCCTCCTCCTCTTGAGTTGTTTCCTAAACACTCAAGATGGAAGAAGGAACCATTCCTCTGAGCGCAAGCTGTTAAACTTTCTTTAATCTTTGAGTTTGTAATTCAGGAATCGGGCTCTTCACATGAGTCTTCTTCGTCCAAAGCTTTTCAGTTTACACTCAACCTTTTCCCTTTCATATCAGATATCTGCTGTATTGCCACCTCCTCTCGTTGAATATGTTCAAAAGAAGCAGGTGAGATTTCTCCCGCCTCCACAAATCAAGATCCAATTATCTCAAGCTTTTGAAGCTATTTTGTTTGCGCCGAAGCTTCGTTGGAATAGCCTGAATCTCCGTAGGCGTTACGCGCTTTCACTCGATAGTAGTAAGTTGTTTTTGAGCTCACGTTGGTGTCAACATATGAGGTTGTGTTTGGACCCACAGTAGCGAGATAAACCCACGTGCTGCTAGTACCGACGCGGCGCTCAATAATGAATTCATCCTCATTGTTGGAATTGTCGTTCCACTTCAAACCAACTTTGCTTTTGCCTCTCGCTTTCGCTGAAAGGTCGGTAGGAGCAGCTGGAGGTTCGCCGCAGGACGGTGTTGTGTCACTAGCTGTGTTCGAATAAGCGGAATCTCCATATTCATTCCATGCTATCACTCGATAATAGTAGGTTGTATTCTCGGATACAGTAGTGTCGCTGTATGTGGTAACATTCGGTCCGACGCTGTCAATAACAGAAAAGTTAATATTATCTGTGCTTCTTTCGATTCTGAATCCGTCTTCATTATTTGAGTTATCTGTCCAAGTCAGGTCTATCTGATCGCAGGCAACCGCATTAGCAGCTAAATCGCTTGGTGCATCTGGTGGCACTGGGCATTCTGGAGTTGTGTCACTGGCAGTGTCCGAGTAGTCTGAATAGCCATTTTCATTCCAAGCTCTTACTCGATAGTAATAGGTAGTATTTCCCTCAACGGTGGTGTCGCTGTAAGAAGTAACATTTGGTGCAACCGTTCCGATCTCAGCGAAGTTTACATTATCTATACTTCTTTCGATGCTGAATCCATCCTCATCATTTGAATTATCTATCCAAGCTAGATCTATCTGATCACAGGCAACCGCATTTGCAGTTAAATTGCTCGGCGCATTAGGAGGTGCCGGGCATGGGGGGGTCGTGGCATCGTCTATGTCAGAATAAGCGGAGTCTCCGCCTGCATTATAGGCTCTGACGCGATACCAATATTGAGTGGCTTCAGCCAGGCCAGTGTCGCTGTACGTTGTGACATTTTCTCCAACTGTGTCTATTTGATTGAAATCCACACCGTTTTCACTTCTTTCAATCTTGAATCCATCTTCATCATCTGAATTGTCTGTCCAGGTGAGGTCTATCTGATCGCAGGCGCTTGCAGTGGCTGTTAAACTGGTAGGAGCTGCAGGAGGTTCAGGAGGCGGTCCGCCAGCACTCAATGCGTTGAAGGCATTGACATTTCCTCCCGTCACGCATAAGCCGGTTAACGAGGGGACGAGGCGCACGGTCTCCATCAACCGGGTCTTGACTTCCATATGAGTCAAGCCTGGCTCATACCCCCAGGTGAGAGCCGCGACTCCTGCGACATGAGGACAGGCGGCAGACGTCCCGTTGAAAGTCTCCGTGTAACCGTTTCCAGGAATCGTGGTCGTGATTTCAGGGCTGTACCCCGCCATATCTACAGTGGTGGGTCCATAGTTATAGATTTGGTTATCATTTCTATCGGTGGCCGTAACAGAGATGATATTCGCGTTGTCATAGGAGGAAGGATAATGACCGTAGATATCGGTGCTGACTCCGTAATTTCCCGCAGCCGCAGTAAAAAGTTTCCCAGCGGCATTGGCCCTTTCTATGGCGTCTCTCATCGCATCGTTGTAGCAGAAATAGCAACCGTAGCTGTTGCTGGTCAGATAAGCTCCATTCTCTGTGGCATAGTCTATTCCGTTGATAATATCCGCTGTTGTCCCGCTTCCTCCGTCATCGAGAACCTTCACGCACATGATGCTGACGTTCCAGTTGATCCCGGAAACTCCAATGCCGTTATTTCCAACTCCTCCGATGACTCCAGAACAGGCTGTACCGTGACCATGGATGTCCATGGGATCGCTGTCATCGTAAGCAAAATCCCATCCATAGATGTCATCTGTATATCCGTTTCCATCGTCATCAATCCCATTTCCTGGAATCTCACCCGGATTGGTCCAGATGTTTGCAGCCAAGTCCTCGTGATTATAGTCCACCCCCGTATCCAAGACAGCGACAACGATATTTGGACTTCCTGTGAAAAGGTCCCAGGCTTCTGGAGCATCCATATCCGCATCGGGCGTTCCCCCATCTTGACCTGTGTTATGCAGTGGCCACTGTTTGTTGAACTTTGGATCATCGGGAAAAAGGTCATTAATATAATGAATGTTATTGCGGACGGCGTACTGGACCACAGGATTGCTGAGGAGGATGGAAATGGCCCTGTCGGTTCCGATGGTTTCTGGAACTCTCAAGTGAAGCAAATCAGGATCGAGTCGAAAGAGGCCGATGACTCTGCCTTGGACTGACTGGATGGCGATGTCTTGGACTTCAAAGCTCACACCTTTTTGAAATTTGATGAGCACCTCGTTGGGAACATAATCTTGAGCTTTGGCCGCCTGGACAGCGAAAAGAATTAAAACCAGACTCAAAAAACTGATTGAGAAGATCTTTTTCATTTATCTATCCCCTTTCCTTTTATTTGAAGAACACATGATTTTAAATTTTTGTCGTGCACTTCTGCTGGATTATCACCTCCTTCATTTAAAGGATATAAACCGATCTTGTGCGCAGATTTCACCTTAAAGTTGAGGGTGCCGATGAGGTTCGATCGGCTGGTAAGTACTTGGCGAGCACCTATTCCCCATTCCTTCCAATTCGGGACGAACCTAATTTATAGACCTGAATAATTGATGTCAAGTTTTTTTTAAAAAAAAGTAATTTTTTTTATTTTTTTCAAATTTGAAGTGTTTCAACCATAGAAAGTGAATTTTTCATTGGAAATTCCGCTCTGAGTTACAGGCCAAATCAAGAAATTGAGGCTGAGCTCATTTGACATATCTTTTTAAGCTTTCTCATTTTGTCGACTTGAGATGAATGACTTAAGATTTCATCTTTGAACTTCAATGCGTATAAAAATTAGAAATTCAACTGATTTTAGAATTTGACTTTTTTATCTTCCTGTAATTCCTCGTTTCTCTCTTTGATGGCTTCACTGAGATCCTGACCGATTCCACCGGTCATCGGCATCGCTCCGGTAATTCTGTTATTGTAGCCATAGTCGATGTAGGTATTGTGTCCCATTCCGGATCCTACGATTAAATTGTCATGCGTTAAGTAACTTAGATAAAAATGGCAGTTATCTGGAGTGAATTTGTTCACATTATTCGCTTGCAGAGTTTCATGATGAGCCCAATAGGGGTACCATCCGGCGAGATAGAAAGCGAAATAGCCTGAGCCTGTTATTTTATTCTGTCCGAAATAATCGCCGTAAGATCTTGTGAAAATTCCTGCGATACTGTAGGGAAGCATATGAATATCATTCTTGCTTACAGTGTGATTAGAACACGCATCCCCAACAAGCACAATGCCATACACCTGCATGTCAAACAGCTTATTTTTTTCAATAACGGCTTCCTCGGCTTCATATTTTACTCCTAATCTCCAAGATCCATTAATGCGAATTCCGGAAAAACAATTGAACAAAGAATTTTCGGCGATAACGGTTCCCTTCCTCGCGCGGCTATTGTGTATTCCAATACTCGGGCAGTCTATTTCATTTCTCATAACCGCAATATTTGTTGTCATACACAGATAGAGACCTAGGAAAAATGAATAAATTTTATTTCAAAGAATTCGAACATGCGTATCCTCAGGCTGCCAATCTTCATGGTTTTCGGACCAGTACCAATCGATGAACATTCCCATTCTTGTGACAGACATATCATTGTCCTGGATCAAGATATCTCCTCTCACATTGGATAGCGAGATAGCATCACGATGGATGTCAGAGAATGTGCAATTTTTGACAGTAATATTTCGGGCATTTGGTTCTGCGATGTAGCCTACAGGAAGGAGAGTAACATGAGCGACTGCTACGCCTCTTAAGAAATTTTGAACATTCAGATTGTTAAAAGTAACATCATTATCAATATCTAAATCAATAACATGAAAGGCATTCGCACCAGCTAGAGCTGTGCTGTCAGGCCCAACAATTAGAGTGCCACTTTCTCCTTTGAAAATAAGGCTTTTCTCGATAATGGTGATCGCTCCTTCATTATCTCCTGTCACCGTCAAAGGAGCATCGCTCCAATCATAAAATCCAGGGTGAAAACGGATTGTGTCCCCATCAGAAGCAGAATCAACTACAGCCTGAATTTCTAGCCTGGTCATTGTTGGATAGACATCCCAGGTAGCCGCATTGGCATGACTTCCAGAGGCCAGGAAAACAATCAGAGAAACGGTGAAAAGAATAAAAATTTTTCTGTGAAATTTTTTAAACATCTTATCCCCCCTTTTTAAATTTTGACGTGGTTTTTGGCTTTATCTCTCTGTTTAATTCACACCTCCTTCTGTAACTTCTAACGGGAATAATCTGGCGGCTATGAATCAATCCCCGTCTTGTTACACTGCTGACAAAACATGGAGCAATTTATTGAAGAAAAAGGATTTTTATCCCCCTCTCTATACTGAGTGATAGTAATTTAATTAACAATTTATCACCTGTCAAGATATTTTTTTGATTAGAAGTGTTTTTTCGAGCAACTTCAATCAACAAGTGTTATTTCGTGCCGGATTTCAGAACTCGAATGCAGTCCCGAACTTTGAATGGCTGGCTTCCTTTTTTTATGAAATTAATAGAGATTGAATTGATTTTTCCTCCTGAATCTTCTTCCGGATGAAATGCTTCCTTCAATTACTGAGAATTGAACTCGAGCAGTACATGGATCTTCAGATCATGGGATTTATAGATTGGGCTTTAAAGAAAAAAAAAGGCAGTGCCGATCAGAACCGACACTGCCTTAAACTGAAACTCTCGAAAGGGAGTGGTGAAGATCTTTTCAGCTCATTTGTTCACTTCTTTCCTTTAGAAGAAAGAAGGAGCACGCAATCCATGCCTTCTATAGGTCTAGCGCCAAACTCAATTTTCAAGTACCCTGTCAAAATCAGAGGGATAGTTTCTCCCACATCGAGATCAAGTCCGAGCTTCTCTGCTAATTCTTGTGTATCAAACTTGAGTGTCAGATCAATATAACCGTCTCCGTCGAGGCTATGACATTCACACAGTTCTCCCTCAAATGGTGTTGCGACATCTTCACAGGCCCAGCGAAGTGGTGAAACTTCAACATCCTCATAGCCCTCCCGTGTAAAACGGATAGTTGCGGGATCGATTTCAGTTACGTCAAAATCTTCTGTTCCTAACACAGCAATGGGAAACACTCCCTTGCTGTCTACGTTTAACGGATTGGGGCAGGAACCAGGCCAAATGTTTACGTAAATTCTAGTCTTTCATTTCATGGCTCATTCGAGTTCGTTCAATAAGAATTGTGGTCTTGCTTGTAAAAATATTTTACTTCCCGCATACGGACACCAGAAAATCCTCACTCGGCATTTTTAAAAGATTTTCTGACCAGGAGACAGAAAATCTTAAAATTTCCGTCTAATTGGCACAGAAGTTGCTTTATAGAAAGTTGAATAGGGAGAATGGCGAAAGATGACTTCAAAAGCGTTGAGTTCCCCACTCGGGAATCTGCTCATTCTGTTCAGGAATCTCATGTCAGAAGGAATCCACCCTCCCAGAGTTTCAAAAAATATATTCTGTACTGGACACTGGTTCTTGTCCTGTCTCTCTCATTCTCTTCAACTCCCCTCTCCCAATTCTCAACCGAGATCCAGCACAAGCAGTTCGACATTCTCTATAGCGAAGGAAAATATCTTTTCTACGAAATCCTAAGGCGGGAGGCCCCCAAAATGCAACTCGTCAAAAAAGAAAAGAAGATCCTTTCCAAAGCCCAGAAAAAGATCCCCGGTCTCTACGAACATCTGATGAACTTCTATTATTTTCATAAAAGACCGGAGGAGACAAAAGGAGTGAACTTCCAATCCCATTTCCTGAATTTTTCAAAGAACATGGCTGAAGAATTCCTCCAATCCCTCAAGGAATTCACTCCCCAAAAAAACGCCTCCGGCTTGGAGTCGGTTCTGTACTCCACTGGATACTTCTCAAGACAAATGTTTCCTATCTACCGTGAGTACAGAAGAAAAATAGGAAAAAAGGTAAAATCTCAATGGGCGCTTGAAGAATTAAAGATCAAAGATGTGCATTCGCTCTCGAAGGGGAAGGGCATCAGGCTGGCCATAATCGATTCGGGCGTTGACCCAACCCTGAGAGAGCTAAGGTCAAGAATCGTCAAATGGAAAAATTTTCTGGACGGTTCAAAACCCGAATTTGAGAAAGGACAATTTCCGTTTGACTGGAGCGGCCACGGGACATCGATCGCATCGGTTATCTTCCAGGTTGCACCAGAAATCGAGCTGGCCATCATCAAAGTCTACGACAACGAGACCATGCGCACTGTTCCTCCAACCCGTTGGAGCACTTACCTCTTCGCTGCAGGGATGATCTGGGCTGTGGAGAACGGAGCCGACATCATCAATCTCAGCGCAGCTTTTCGAATCGACACAGAAGCCATCAGGGAAGCCGCAAAATTCTGCTGGGAGAAAAATGTTGTAGTGGTTTCACCCGTAGCCAATGCAACAGAAAACGAGGGCGACAAAACTCTGTATTTCCCGGCTGCCTATCCCTGGACAATTGCTGTAAGCGGCGTCGAGAAGAACAACGGAAAACTCCAGGTCCCGGTTCCGTCCACAGAAGCTGTTTATCTGGATGTGGTCGCTCCAGCTTCTGGGATCTGGGGGGAACTGCCCTCCTATCTCGATAAGAGGACGAGACCTCGCGATGCGACCGGCAATTCGATGGCTGTCTCGTTCGTCGCCGGAACCGCATCACTCATGCTCTCGGCCATGGAGGATGAGGTCCTTCGCAAGCTGAAGGAAAATCCCGGGCAGCTGGTCGAGGCTGTTCGGATTATGCTGAGGAAAACCTCGTCCAACGCCGTTCTGGGGTTCGATAAGCCGAATCCGGTTTCAGGTTACGGCTTTATCGATCCCCGGAAAGCCGTGAAGATGGCCAAAGACTTCGTAACTCAACGCTGAAACACTATCTCTAAGCGGCTGCCCCGGCCGAGTTTCTCTGATCCCTCAAGGTGGACAACCGACAGCCCTCTTTCGCGCTTCAGTTTGCCGGCTCTCTTTTCTGAGTCGACGTGTATACTCCTGATGGAACGAAAGCCATAGTCATCAGACACGCCGAATTTCGATAGCTCTAGGTTCCCGTATTCCACTTTCAGTGTCATTGTGGAATTCTTGATCTCAAAGCTTCCCCATCCGCTTCCGCAGGACCAGAAAGTGGAGAAGTTGTCTTCGCTTATTTTCGGAGAAAAAGCGATGAAGTTTTGAGTTCCGTCATATTGATATCCGGAAAGAGCCAGCAGCACCGCCCAGCTGGCCAGAGCCCGGGCATAATGATGTCCACACTCGAGCTCATCCCAGGGATTGCGGTTAAAACCGCTGTATCTTTCTCTGAGAGCTTTGACGATGGTCAGGCCTTCATGGATGTGACCAGAATAGATCAAGGAGGCGGCCACCTGGTATTCGATTCCTGTCCAGACTTCATCCGAATACACAAAAGGCAGGGCAGGTCTTTTCCCCTTCGGCCAGGAGCACAGGAGAAGTCCAGCCTCTTTATTCAGAGCATAGACTCTCTGGACGTTGGAGAAAAGGCTTAAATCCGTCAGGAAATTGTACGTGAAAATGGATTTCATGCCTTTATCCACATGCGCGCGAGGAAGGATGTATCCCAATCCCGCCACATGAGCCAGATATTGACCCAGCAGCTGGTCGGACAGACATCCCTCGCCGTACTGATACTTGGGTAGGACACCGCCTTTCTCCAAAGCTTCTGCCTTGCCGCCCGGAGACTCATTACATTCGCACGAAGGGTCATCGCAATCCTTCTCCGGCGAGCGCAGATGTTCCGGCACCACGAGCCCTTCCATCACATCCACCTGCTGGATGTAGTACTCTCCGTTCCAGAGTAATGAATCGTACTCTCGCGAGCCCTTCTCGAAAATCCTCAAATATTCTTTATCTTTTTTCCCGTCCCCGACCGCTTCGGCCATTTCGCTTGACGCTTTGAGAGCCGCCAAATACAGCGACCCTGTCATGGTGTTCGGACCGTAAAATTCGATATCGTAAGTGTTGTGCTGCTCGCCCTCCATGACTCCGTCTTTGTCGGGATCCCAGGGCAGGAGCAGACGGTCCTTCTGCCATTCCAGCTTCTTTGGCACATCGCCTACGCCTTTCCAGGCAAACTCGAGCGCGGCTTTCACCTTTGGCCAGATTTTCTTGAGCCATTCTGTATTCCCGGACAGCTTCCACTCCCTGTAGGCTCTCACGATGTTTCCCATCTGGCCATCGGCACAGGGTTTATACGTCCACCAGTGATCCCCCAGCGGGATGAGCGTCCGGAAGACCTGGTATCCGTTCTCGAATGTTTCATGGAGGAAATCCGTCTCCCGCACCGTTCTTTCGAGTGATGGAAAGAGATAGGCCAGGGTTTGTTCATAGTTCCACACATGGGTGCAGTTCATCGGGCAGCATCCGGAATTGTCGGTCAATCCCTCAAACCCGAAGAATTTTCCGTCCTCAGTCCGCATCACCAGGTTCGTCTTCAGAGAAGAGGTCTGAGAGGACAAAGCGTCAAGGATATAAGAAGGATAGGAAGAACGAAATAGGACATCATGGTACATCTGCGTATCCTCGCGAAGCTCTTTCCCATTCTTGACCAAATACCCGGCCACATCCCAGGCATCCTGGAATTTTGTGGCGTAATAATTCCTGAACTTTTGGCCTCTCACCTCCTTTTCCCTGTTCCAGTAGTTCTCCCTGTTGGGGAAGTACCAAGTGAGATAAAACGGGACGGATTTTTCCTCTCCCGGCTTGAGCTCGATACGGACCAATAGAGTCGCCACATCACTTCTCCCCTGTGGAGATTCTTCGCTATCCCTGACATTCCTCACGCGCCCATCGTCCGCAAAATCATCCCAGAAGATATGCGCATTGTCCCACCAGCCCCCTCTGTACCACCGCGTCTGGACATCCACGTCCTTTGCCGTCGTGACGAAGGCGACGCTGCCGAACTCGATATCCTCTTCGTCAGCCCTGTTTGAAGTCATCTTGATCCCTCGGAACTGGCCTTCATCGATATATTGATTCAAGTTTTTCCCGAGGCCTAACCGGCTCGATTCATCTTTTGTCTTTAGAGGATTCAGCATGCAGAAAGCCAGAGAGGCTATCACTGGCGAGGCCTTGTTATTTCTAATTTTCCAGTGAAATGCAGCGCACGGAATTCCACTTTTCTCCGGCGAGAGAGGGATAAAAGGATTGTAGGCCTCCAGTTTCACTTCGACCGGGACATCTTTATCCATGAATCTCAGATACGCAAGAGGGTACTCTCCTCTAAAAATCACCTCTTCAAACCGGGCAACCCCGGGCAACTGGTTCCTCGGAATCCCCATCCAGGCCACATAGGGGGGAAAGAACCGGCGCTCTAAAATTCTGGCCACAGACTCCTTGCCTTCTTCCTGAGCCCAGAGGGAGAAAAATGTGAAATCCGGATGTCTCCCTTTATCAGGCCGATTGAAGATTTCGAGTTCCCGGATCTCTCCTCTCCCTCCGAGCGTGATGTTGCCTGTTCCAAGCCCTCCGATCGGGAAAGCGATTGTTTTTAAGGCGTCCCCCGTATACTCTCTGATCTTTCCAGCATCATACAGTTCCTTCTTTTCCAGCGCCTGGCTATTCCCGGCAGCCGATTCCCAAAGGAACACAACTGTTAAAAATAGGAATGTCCATTTTTTCATTTTTTCCCCCTGAAATAAAATTTGGTGATTGTCACGGACCCGAGCTCCATCAGCTTACAGAAAAAAAAGGGGACAGGCAACTTTTTTAAAAAGGACCTGTCCCCTTATTGACCTTCTTTTCGATGTTTCCTCAGGATTGAAAGGAAAGATGCGGTGTCTAGCGGGCAAAATAGCCCAGGCGATGTACAACTCTGTAATTCTTGTCTTTTACCCTGACTTTAATTTCCCTGAACTGTCCGTCGCTCTTGGTATTCAAAGGGGAATAATACAGGAGGTAATAGTTTTCGGAAGAATCCAGCGCTTT
>CAYGBC010000028.1:0-9031 GCA_964348015.1 uncultured Eubacteriales bacterium
ATTATAGCTCTTTTTGAGGCTGATCGATATATTATCAATCGATATGGAGTCCGGGGAGTCTATGAAACGGAAAAAAATTCTTCTTTCCCAGGATGATATCCACCAGCTCTTGGATCGGATAAGAGAGCTCAACGCGGATCTCTTTACCCTGGGTGGAAATTTGAATTTCTTCTTGAGGCAGCCATATATCTTTTTGGGTTTCTTCCAGCTGCATGTTGGCCAGAGAAATGAGACCCCGGATGACGCTCTCCATGTTTTGAGCGTCTTCAAGGGTTTTTACCGTAAAGTCGAGCCTCATGTGAACGTCTTCCATTTCTTCTGTGAGAGTGAATACGGCGGATTCGGTCTTTTTGAAGACAAAGACATCTGTTTCGTGTTCCGCCATTTGTGAGATGTCCTTCGCTAAGGCCGCAAAGAAGACATTTGAAGGAATCCCGTTGATGTAGGACTTCAGGGAAGACGTCGTGATGTTCGGTTTTTTTCCCGCGATGACATCCAGGGCTTTTCTCACAGCGGTTTCGCTTTGAGCCAGAACAGCAAGGTCCTCATCAGCAAAAGCGCCGAATTCATGGTAATCCCATGTGTGAATAGTGAAAGTGCCGTGAGGGATTTCCTTGTGAGACTCTTCGACTGCCAGAAGACCGAGGAGGTACTCTCGGTCGAAATATCCCCTGAGACAGAGAACGGTATTCTCCTCATCTTTTCCGAATCCGTAGATTGTGACACCGTTTATATCGTTCAGGATATTGATTTGATACTTATCGTGAAATTTGTAGTTCTTTTTTCCCAATCCCAGGATGTCTTCTTGATTCAGGAGCTGATTCCCCAGTTGGGTGGACCTGAACAATTCCACATCAAAGTGGATCACCCACTCTGCTTCCGCTGGGATGATCGACTTTTGAAGAGTCGAGGCTCTGAGCTCGCTTAAAAAGATAAACGTCAGCAGGATGACGACAACAAGAATGACAATCTTTTTCATATCTTTCTCCTTATTTTGTACGGATTTTTTGTTCACCCTTTTATACGCTCCAACCACTGAAATGTTACATACTGTTGTGTTTGGATTTGTGTGAATCTGGTCCAAGCCTCTAAAGTGTCATTGCGAGTGAAGCATAGCAATCCTGCAGGATAGATGAGTTAGATTGGGGTGTCATTGCGAGTGGAGCGCGGCAATCTCACAAAAAGAAATGTATTTGGACCCTATGGTATTGCTACACTCCCTTTTTCTCCCTTTTTCTCAAGGGATCACGAAGGAGGAATGATTTCAGAACCGATTTATTTCTTGGCTTTTTTCTTTGATGGTGCACCGGAAGGCGCTTCTCCCTGTCTGTAGATCCGGTAGGTGGGATAGGCGAAGTCGATGTCCTTTTCCTTGTTGAACTTGTCTAATACATCCTGGCAGATCGCATCTTGAGTGGACCGTCTCGTGCGCGCCTCTGTCAGATACCTCAGCGTCAATTCCACACCGAAGTCGACGATGTTCGTCCAGACGATAGGAGTGAGCTTTTCGTAATGGATCATGTATCTTTTTGTCATCGTGTCGATCTTGGCTCTGACCTTTTTACTGAGTTCCATATAATCCTCTGACCCGATATCCAGGATGATTTTCTTGGCCTTCTTCCAGTTGCTCTCGAAGGTGACCACGATCTTGATCTCGTTCCAGATGTATTCGAAGCCCCGTGTGTAGTTGAAGATCGGTTCAGTGAAAACCTTGCCGTTAGGAGTATGGATTATCCGGCCTGTGCTCTGGTCAGCATCCACCCAATTCCCGATCTCGAGAATGGACGTGTAAAAAAGCCTGATGTCGATCACGTCTCCGCTGTTGTTGCCTATCGAGATTCGGTCGCCGATTTCATACGGCCGTCTGACTAGGAGAAGAAGCCAGCCGGCGATAGATGTGATCGGCTGATGGAGGGCTAAGGTCAGCCCGGCTGCCAGGACACTTATAATCGTAGTCACCGAAGCGGCTCTTTCTATCCATATCAAAATGATAGCCAGGATGCAGATTAAAGTAGCGATATAGGCCGTGAATTTCCTTAAGGTGTACTTTCTCTTCAGGTCTTTGACAGTCTTGTTGATGATGCGGACGACTATGAAGACGATGAGATAGGTGATGATTAAGGCCACAAGAGAAAACACAACCTGAAGGAAAACCGGGGAAGAGGTTAATTCTTCGAGCATTCTTTTGGGAATATATAGCACAGGACAAATGTGAAGTCAAAAGCTCGTGCACCCCAGGATACGAGCTGCACGCATGAGTATTGATTGAAGTTTAGACAAGGATTTTATCCTCTGGGTATAATCACAGAGAGCGGGGGATAATCGAGAAAATAGAGCGTGATCTGGCGCAATCGCCAAAAGGAAATTCTTAATAATCCCTTGAGGCTGCAAATTGATAATTTTGTGAAAGCGAGATATAATTTGAATGTCGTAAAGGGGATTCGAACATGGAAAAATTCAATCCTTCAAAGGAAATGTCTCATTCCAATCAGGGATAGTATCAAAAGGCGAAACATGGGCAGACAAACAGCTTCCCTCCTTATTGTGCTAATCTTCCTCTGGTCAGGATGTGAGGATAGTATAGGTCAGTTCAAAGTGAAAGTTGTCACACCCTACCGACGACCCGTAGAAGGGGCCACAGTTGAAGGCGGATTCGATTGGGAGAGTTTTCAAGTCAAGACGGACAGCCGGGGTATTGCTATTCTCCCCATCTTTGCTCTCAATTACAATGCATTTATTTATAAAAATAATTTCTTTCCCAAATACATTGATTTTTCACAATTTCCTTCGATCTTTCCGCCACACACCTATACCATTACCCCCACTCCTGAACAGCTCAAGCCCATAGGTGATGTCGAGGGCTGGAGTATTCAGTTTAATCAGGGAACTCTGGTAACATTAGACTCTCACGGTGGCTATCATGTTTACTCATACAGCAGCCAGGGAATCCATCAGATTTTATCCATACAATTTCCTACCAGTTCCATCAGGGATACTCAACTCCGAGGAAACACACTCTGGTTCAGCACACATAGTGACGGAGTCTATGTTTATTCATTGGCAGATCCTTTTAATCCACAACAGCTTTACCACCTCAACATCACTGGATATCTTAGAAAGTTAGCCATCAATGATAGCGTTGTGGTCGTCGGCACATCAAGCAGAGAAGAATTGCGGGTCTACTCATATAATACAAGCGGAGAAATTCAAGAGTTATCCAGATTCGGGAATCATCTGGGCGTAAACCTGAACTTTAGAGGTGATTATCTTATCGTCCTGGATTATCATGATCATTTGCCGGCAATTTACGATTTTCATGATCCAGCAAATCCTTTTCTGGTCTATAACGGTATAGAACCCGAGTACTGGCATGGATTTTTATACGAAAATTATTTAATATTGACCCCCAAGTGGGAGTTCATAGGCGAAAAAACCAATTATAAAATAATAGATTTATCTGACCCGGCGAGTCCATCAACAGCTGGATTTTTTTATGCGGATTCGCGACTTATTCAAATCATCGACGAAAACACAGCTATTGGACGATATTATATATGGTCTGGAGCGACTTCCATACTCCACGGGAACATTGCATCTGATTTCAAGACGACGGCTACAGTGACTGACAATCCCTGGGTGCAAAATTTCCTTCATAAATTTGAAGGATGTTCATTCCCTTTTTTTATTATAGGAAAACGCTTGTACATGCTAGAACTGGAAGAATAACCGTATGATTTTTTAAGCTGCGGAGGAGGAAAAAAATGAAAAAAATAACGAAAATTTTTTTATTAGTTTTAATATTTTTTATATTTTTCAAGATTACATTCGCTCAGCCTGTCAACGACAAAAAATTTGAATTTTCGACTTCGGCCTCGGTCTGGAATGTCAAATTTAGTGGCCAGGAAACGGAAACTGTGTTCAACATACCCGTCCGGTTAGGCTTTTTTGTTTTTAAAGGATTCGAGATTGAGACGGAATTGTTCCTCACGATCCCGGAAGGTGAAGACCTCGGATACCTCCTCCTGGCGGATGTGTCCTACAATTTTAAAGCTTCCAAAAAGTTCATCCCTTTTGTCCTTGCCGGGGGAGGTTACGGCAATTCAGAGCAGAGTTTTTCAGTGGTTTATGATTACGGTGCAGACATTTTCGCGGTCAATTTCGGAGGAGGCCTGAAATATCTCATCAGCAATTCTGCAGCCATCAGAATGGACTATCGATTCACCAAGTATTTGGCCGAGGGAGTCTGGCTTGACCGCACGGATAACAATATATTCTTCGGGCTGTCAATTTTCTTCTGAGATAGATTAAGATTTTTTTTGAACATTGTGTCATGAATTTTTCCACTCCCGTGATGAGGCAATCCGTGAGTCATGTCCCCATGAGGTCGCCGCATCAAGCTCATTCCCTGCGCCGAAGATTCGCCTCTCCCTGATTCGGACCGCAAGGAACTCTTGACTGGGAGCAGAAAAATGGGCGGTTGTCGCTGAGAGCTTCTGTGCTGGAAAGGGGATAAGCTTATTCGTATCTCAAGGATTGAACCGGATTGGCCAGCGCTGCCTTCAAAGTCTGAAAGATAACCGATATGAGGGCGACAGCCAGGGTTATCAATCCTGCCAGGATGAACGGCCCAAGACCGACCGGTGTCCTGAACGCAAAGTCCTGAAGCCACTTGTTCACCACGAAATAGGCAACCGGCCAGGCGAAGATGTTGGCGAAAAGTACCCACCGGGCGTAGCTGCGGGTGAACAGGATGACTATACCGGAGACGCTGGAACCCAGGACCTTGCGAATCCCGATCTCTTTGGTCCGCTGCTCTGTACTGTATGCCGCGAGGCCGAAGATACCGAGGCAGGCCACCAAAACAGTCAATTGACAGAAGGATATGAGCAGCGATGCCAGCCGTCTCTCCTCATCGTAGGCCTTGAGATGGAGATCGTCGACATAAGCATAATCAAAGATCTGCCCAGGATAAAGCCCGTACACGACCTCTCTAATCCGGGAAATGACTTCATGCGTCCTTTCCGAAGGGAGCCGGATGACAAGTTCGCCCGCTGTCTCATCAGCATGGAACAAAACAGTGGGGTAAATCCGGGAATGAATCGAATTTGTGTTCCAATCCTGATGTATCCCAATGATGCGAAAGGCTTTATCTCCCCGATACAGGAATTTTCCGATTGGATCCTCTAGGCCGAGGCTCTGGGCTGCGGTTTCGTTAATCAGCACAGCATCCTCGTCAGCAGCCCGTCCTTGCTCGAAATTACGTCCTGCGACCAGTTTGAGCCCCATGGTTGGAATGAAATCCGCATCCACTTCCAGGGATTGGACGACCTTGCCTTTTTCCTCTGTTTGACCTTCGACGCGAACGGTGGAGATGTTGCGGTTCTGGGCAGAGGGAAAGTTGTCCACTAGAGCTACTGCCAGCGCTCCGGTTCGGCTCATGATTTGGTTCTTGGTTGTGCTGGCATTCTCGAGACGGGAGGCATCCCTGTTACTCAAAACGATTAGATTGTCCTTATTGTATCCAGGGTTTCTTGTTTCTGAATACCGCACCTGCTTGAGGACGACCAGTGTGCTGACGATAAGAGCGCCGGCAATGAAGAACTGTACACCTACCAGGATCCTCCGCAGCCCGTACCTGGAGGGCCCCCTGGGGATGCCGTATCGGAAAATAACAGCAGCCGGGAACCGGGAGAGAAAAAGGGCCGGATAACACCCGGCAAGGAAACCGACCACGAGTATCATACCGGCGACAACAGGAAGGATCCAGGGCGTTGTCAGAACCCCCAGGTTCAGGGTTTTCTCGAGATAAAGGTCCAAACGGGGCTTAAACAAAGAGAAGAGAGCGAGCCCCAGCCCCATCGCGATCGCAGAGAGGAGAACTGATTCCATAAGGAATTGTTTGATCAGGTTTGAACGCAGGGCTCCGCAGGTCTTGCGAATACCGACCTCCTTCAATCTTCCTGAGATCTTTGCCGTGGATAGGTTGATAAAATTGATGGCCGCGACGATCAGGATGAGCAGGGCCACGGCCGAAAAAATATACAACCGTGTGATGCTGCCCGAGTTGTCCAGGTCATTGTTCATGCCATAAGCTGCGTTTTCTATGTAAATCCTGCCCAGAGGCTGCAGGTAATAGGAGGCATCCTTTTCGTCCTCATCAAGATGGGACCGGGCGACAGCCGTTATTTTCTCATCGACTGCTGCCGGATCCGCGCCGCTCCGGAGGCGGACAAAGGTGGTGATCATCCCCCAGCTCTCCCATCTTTTAACCGCCTCGCCGTGGGTTTGAAGGAGCGTGGAGAAAGAGGCGATCATGGGCGTCCTGAGCACAGTGTTGGAAGGCATATTCTTCATGACTCCCGTGACCTGAAAGTCGTAAGCCCTCTGCAGTGTTAACCGGATGGTTTTTCCGTAGGGATTTTCATCGCCAAAGTATTTCCGTGCTAGAGTTTCGTCGATGATCACGGTAAACGGTGCTTCCAGTGCGGTTCTTGGATCTCCTCGGTCCAGGGGAACGGTGAAAACCTCGAGGATTTCCTGTTCGGCAAAAAATATCTTTTTTTCCTTGAAATCTCTGTCCTCCACTCGCACCGGGACATTATGGCGTCTGAGGATACGAACGCTTTCTTCGATTTCAGGGAGAGATTCCTCAACAGCCGGGCCGAAAGGAGGGCAGACCACGGCGTTGAGAAAAGTTTCTCCTCCTATCGGGATGCGACCGTTTATCCTGAATATGCGATCCCTGAAAGGGTGCATGGTTTCGAAGCTCAGTTCGTGAATGACATAGCCGGCCATGAGCAGACAGGCGGCCAGTCCAACAGCAAGGCCTGTGATGTTGAGGATGGCATATCTTTTATGCTTGAGGATATTCCTGCAGGCCAGTTTAAAGTAATTTTTGAGCATGGCGGAACTCCCGAAGATAAGATTAGTGATAAACATCGGTAGAGATTTCAGAACCTGCGACCAGTACCAGGAGCGGGCCGCTTTGAGGCCGTGCTCGCTTGCCAGTTCCTGGAATATCTCTTCATAATCTCCCACGATGGAGGGACCGCTCTTGGAACCGGATATCCGCGCCAGAAGCCATGCGGCTGTCCGGGGCGGCCTGGTTTTTTCCATTTCTTTCCTGTCAGGTTCCTTTGATGGTTTCGAATTCCTGAACAGATTTCCACAATCTGACCTGATGCTGTCGAGCGGCTTCCAGGGCTTCCTTCCCCTCAGGCGTCACCCTGTAATAGGTCTTGCTTCTGCCCCCCCGCTGCGGTGTTGGATCCGCTGATTGTTTCATGAGATATTCCTTGCGAACAAGCTGGTCCAGCGCGAAATAAAGCCCTCCCATGGTGTAGGTTCTTTCGAAGAGCTTGGAGACCTCCCGGTTGATGGCTACTCCATAGGCGTCGTCTCCAAGCTTAAGGATGGCCACAAGTATGGCTTCTTCCAGTCGTGTCAGCAGGTCCATTTTGCCTCCATTTCTATTGGCTTCAAATATATATACGTCAAAAACTGTATTAAGGTTGCACGGCCAGGCAAATTAAGCCACGGCTGCCCTTTCCTTTTGAGTTCACTTAGGCGTAAAATAACACTCGAGCAGTACAATGAAAATGAACCGGAAAGAATTCATTTCTCACGTACACCAAGTGTCTCTGCCCGCTGGTCGGAAGTCTAGAACCTCTTCATTCAAAGACTTTCTGCAACTGTTCCCGGGGCTGGCTTTTAGAAAATTTTGAGATCGTTACCGGGAAGCCGGTGAAAGTGAAGATGGAAGATACGATCATGATGGGCGGAAAAGACTGCCGTTTTTCGATACAGCTTTAAAGCAAATATTCAACGCAATCGTTTTTTATCCCCCACAATTGAGAGCCAATCCCTTTTGAATAGTCTATATTAGAAACGGAATGAGCATCTTTGTCTTTTTCATGTAGGCGAGATATTCTTCACCAAACTTCTCGATAACATCCTGCTCCTCCACCTTAGCCGTTACATACACAAAGAAAAAGACGAAAGTGAAAAGCAGAATACCCAGGATAGATGGCTTCTTTAAAAACGTCCCAACTCCAGCGAGAACCAGGGAGCAGTAGATCGGATGACGGATGTAACGATAGGCTCCTTTCGTAACGAGTTGTGTGGTGTCCTCTATAGTTTCTGCTGGAGATCCCGCAACACGAAGCAGCCTGAAACCTTCAATCGTTAATGCAAGAGAAGTAGCCAGAAATACCCAGGAGATCCACTGACGGAGTGAGAAGGGATCCCGAAACCAGCTGCGCGCATTCAAAAGAACGAGCACGATAAGGCTTTCAAAGGCAAAGAAACGAGGGAACCGGTGCCGATGGGTTCTGTTGAGCGTAAAGGCAAGAAGAAAGATGGAAACCAGGATGAAGATTCCCAGTTCAATCAGACATGAATTTTTCACAATTATTTTAGCCCAACCAGCCTGCCGAGAGTCTTTCTATCTGCATCAATCAGCAATGCCGGGATCAGCATCCTTCCAGAGCTCAAGGAATTTTTCGCAAGGCTTTATGGTTCAATCTTAATTAAATAGCTGAATTAATAATTCAGCCTTTCACTTTTAAAACATGAGTTTTGTAGCACTCCATGCACCAGGCCTTCCCGGACTCATAGATAGCACCTATTTCAAGCATACGATTGCATCCAGCACAAACTGAAACGCCTTCTCGTGTAACTTCTCTGGAAGTATCCTCTTCAGGAGTAGAGTCATTTGTTTCGAGTGAAATCAATTCTGTTTTTTTCTTCTTTCTCTTCTTAAGGCTAACAATTCCTAATAGTTCTAATAAATCAATTAATAATTCCCACAACCTTATTGCTCCTTCAACCCAGCCAGCCTCTTCTTCGCGTTCTCCACCTCATCAATACCAGGATCAGCATCCTTCCAGAGGTTGAAAATTTCTCGCAATGTTCGATGGCTATGTGGACATTATTCCAAATTCATTTTCCTCAGCAGTGCTTTGAACCTTGGGTCGGAGCGGAGGGCATCATATCTTGGTTCTGTTTTGATACCGGTCCGAATACCTTCTTC
>CAYGBC010000029.1:0-59607 GCA_964348015.1 uncultured Eubacteriales bacterium
GGCCGGTTTTTCCGAGAAGCCGGGGAGAGAGGGTACTCGCCGGGCGAGGTCAAAAAGCTGTGGAAGGTCATGGAGGAGTTTTCATCCTACTCCTTCAACAAGGCCCACAGCGCTTCCTACGCCAGCATGGCTTACCAGGCAGTCTACTTGAAGGCCCACCACACGGTTCCGTATCTCACGTCAGTCCTCAACGCCGGCGGCGGCTACTACGGGCTGGCGGAATACATCGAGGAGGCCAAGAGAAGGGGAATTCGGATCCTGGGGCCGGATGTCAACCGGAGCGACTACCAGTTCAAGGTGGAAGGGAAGAACATTCGGGTCGGTTTGACATCCATCAAGGGGCTGGCTCTGAAAACCGCGGAGAAGGTCATCGAAGGGAGAACGGAGGGGGAGTATCTTTCCGTGGAGGATTTCCTCTCCCGGGTGCCTCTGACAAAGGCCGAACTCCTCTCCCTCATCAAATCCGGAGTCTTCGATTCTCTCGAGCCCAGAAGGACACGGCAGGTCCTTCGCTATTTCAGGGGTCTGGAGGATGTGGAAGAGGTCTCGGATATCGACTCGAAAGAGAAGGAGAGGATGCTGATCGACTCGCTCGGTTTCAATCCCACCGGAGATTCCCTTTCCCTCTTCGAGGGGAAAAGGCCAGATCTGCGGATAAAGGATCTCACAGGTTGTGTGGGCGAAGAAGTGGAGCTTGTGGTCCGGGTGGTGGATGCCCGCCAGAAGGCGGTGAGGCACGGCCGGAGGTATTTTTTTCTTTTTGAGGACGAAACCGGTCTCCTGGAGGGAGTCGGGGAGACGAAATGCCTCACTTTCGGAGCTCCGCCGGCCTGCTACCTGAGAGGGGAGGTCAGGCGGGATGGCGGCGGCCGGCCGAAAGTTTTCAACTGCTCCTTTCTCAAGCCCTATTGAAAAAACTGACAAGGCTCTTAGAATACCGGTCTTAAGGTTCTCGTCTTTCAACATGCAGATTCCCGGGATCGGACAGGAACGCTGGATCTCTGGAGGAATAGAACGATACGAAAAAGCATTATTAGAATTTTTTTAAGGAATTTTTTATAATGGCTGATGACTATCCTGGCATTTTTTCGTTTAGAAAATGCTTGAGGAATGAAACCCAATCAAGGAGGAACAGGATGGGAAGTGCGAGAGATTATCAAGGCCGGATATTTGCAGGATTATTGATTATCCTGATCGGCGTTTTGTTTTTGCTCGGGAACCTGGGTAAGCTGGATTTCTGGGAGATGGTTTTCACTTACTGGCCTGTGATTCTCATTTTTATCGGATTATGGCATTTAGTTGTTCATGAGTCTCGCAACTGGGGATTCGGGCTCATCCTCATTGCGGTCGGCGGCTTCTTTCTGCTCGGCAATCTGGATGTGATAAAAGGCAGGGTATGGTTGTATTTCTGGCCGCTTCTGATTATCGCGGCTGGTTTGTGGATTATTTTCAGGCCTCGGTTTAGGCCTTCTGGAGAAAAGGTGCCAGAGATCAAAGAGAAAGATCTGGATGTCTTCACGGTTTTATCCGGATTAAAGAGGCGTATTGAATCAAAAGAATTTAAGGGCGGGAAAGCCTCGGTTCTCCTTGGAGGTATTGAGTTAGACTTTTCTCAGGCTTCACTGGCTGGAAATCAAGCCACACTGGAGTTGACCGCTATTCTTGGAGGAATAGAGATCTGGGTTCCGAGAGAATGGGAAGTCGTGGTGGATAGCAGTGCCTTTCTGGGAGCAGTCGAGGATAAACACAAGTCCGATCCCTCCACAGAAAGTAAACCGACTCTTTTCGTCAAGGGGACGACTATTCTTGGCGGCATAGACATTAAGTAGAATCCTATCTTTCTCGATTCATCCGAGAGGGCCTGTGTGGATTACAGGCCTAACGTATAGAAATATGAAAACTTACGGGATATTTCTTGGCCGTATTCAGTAATCAAGAAGAGTGATTAGAAATACTTTATCCGATATGGAATCCGGTTAAAAAGGCTGGGGACTGTTATTTTTGTCTGTGAAGCTCTATAGGCGCATAGTCCCCTGATTCTGATTCCCAGAAACCTTTCATCGTATCCCCTTCGACTGTCAGCGTGAAATAGACCCTCACGTACTGCTCGCCGTCAAAAATCAGGAAATTGGCGGTCAGCTCGTTATCCTTGAATTCAATATCCTCCAGTTCCGACTCCATGGCGTATCCGAATGCATCAGTCACTTTTCCCTCGTATCCCCCGTTTGTTTTTTCCAGGACGAGAGTGACCTTATCCGGTTCCATTGAATCCGGAACTTCTGTTTCTCCGACCCACGTGCCGCTCAGGTTGACTTCTTGACAGAAGGTAGCTCCGTTGAAGAGAAAAATACCGAAAGCAATTAAGGATAGGAGTGATGATGTTTTCTTCATGGGTGCTCCTTTAAGTTTGTGTTTATTTTATTCATTCGCAAGAATAAACATATTTTTATGGCATTCGCCTTAAAATTCCGTTCCCATAGAATTGTGCTGAGAGTTCAATACATTATACGCATAAATAATCGCTAAAGTTTCAAAAATCTAGAGAAAATTCCTTTTGAAGATATTTTTAGGGATTCGAAGCTTTGAAACTTCAGCCTGAAAAAGAAACATTCGGATTGAACGATTATTTTCCTATTAATGGATGTGTTCTGTAAGAGATACTTCTTGAATTCCAAATTTGATGCTGGAATAATAAAAATTCATTCATGAACGTTCAATAATCCCGAATAGAGGGAGGGTGATATGAAAAGCCAGTTAGCTGAAAACGGAAAAGAATCCTCGATCGTTCTGTGCGGACAGGCCGGCCAGGGCATTCAAACCGTGGAACGGATTCTCGTGCGGCTCTTGAAGCTTTCCGGGTATAATGTGTTCGCGACCAAGGAATACATGTCCCGGGTGAGAGGCGGGAGCAATTCGACTGAGATCCGCGTGGCTTCAAAAAGAATCTCAGCCTATGTGGACAGGATGGATATTTTAATCCCGTTTCATCAGGGAGCACTGGCACATGTGGAGAAAAGGATTTCATCCCAGACTCTTGTTCTTGGGGATGAGGAAATTCTCTCCAAGGATTCGTGTGCCGAGGGATGCAAATCTTTTCCGATTCCTCTTTCCCGGTTGGCTTCTAAGATCGGCAGCAAGCTTTATGTGAATATCATCGCGGCGGGAGTGGTATCGGGGATATTTCAGGTGGATCAGGAGAAGCTGGCTGAATTTATAAAGGACTATTTTTCGAAAAAGGGAGAAGATATAGTCCAGAAAAATATCGAGGCCGTACAAAAAGGGTGGGAGATCGGAAAAGGACTCCTGGATTCTGAAAATAAAGATATGAAGTCATGGAAGAAAAAGAGCGTCCGGGAGGACATTCTTGTGAATGGCGCAGAGGCTGTGGGCCTTGGGGCATTGGCGGGGGGATGCAGCTTCCTGTCTTCCTACCCCATGTCCCCGTCGACTGGTGTCATGGTCTTTCTCTCTCAGCACATGAATGGATTCGATATCATCGTGGAACAGGCGGAAGATGAAATCAGCGCGATCAACATGGCTCTGGGAGCTTCTTACGGCGGAGCCCGAGCGATGGTGACCACTTCTGGAGGAGGATTTGCGCTGATGACAGAAGGCGTGAGTTTATCGGGGATGCTCGAGCTTCCGGTCGTCATCCATCTTGCGCAGAGACCTGGCCCGGCCACAGGATTGCCCACGCGGACGGAACAGGCTGACCTGGAACTGGCTTTGTATTCGGGGCATGGGGAATTTCCGCGAATTATCTTTGCTCCGGGAACGCTCGAGGACGCGTTTTCGCTCACTCACAAAGCGTTCAATCTTGCGGATAAATTTCAAATCCCTGTATTCGTCCTCACAGACCAGTATTTCATGGATTCCTACTCGAATGTCCCGGTTTTTGATACTCAAGATATGGCCGTCGAAAAGCACGTCATAAAAAGTAAAAAGGAATACAGGAGGTATGCGTTGACCGAAGACGGGATATCTCCTCGCGGGATTCCCGGATATGGAGAAGGGCTTGTCGGTGTGGACAGCGACGAGCACGACCAGGAAGCGCATATCACAGAGGACCTCGAATTGAGAGAGAAGATGGTGGAGAAAAGGCTGAAAAAACTCGAGAAGATAAAGAAAGAAATTCTCGCCCCGGAACTTATCGGGAACCGGGATTACAGGACTTTAATCGTTGGTTGGGGGTCCACGTTTGGAGTCATCCGCGAGGCACTGGAAAAGTTGGGCCGGAAGGGCATCTCTTTCCTCCACTTCAAACAGGTTTATCCACTCCACAAAGGGACAAGGCGGTACCTTGAGAAAGCCGAAAACGTGATGATCGTTGAAAACAACGCCACCTCTCAATTCGGTAAGCTGATAAGACTTTATACGGGGATTGATATTGAAACCCGAATACTGAAGTACAAAGGGCTGCCTTTTTCCGTGGAAGAGCTGGCAGATAGAATTCAAAAAAATATTCAATCGGGAGCGAGAACATGAGCACTCAAATTTTTGACAGGAAAGATATCGATATTGCCTGGTGTCCTGGGTGCGGTAACTACAGTATTCTCAAGATACTGAAACTTGCGTTGACCGAACTCCGCATCACACCGCAGGAACTGGTGCTGGTTTCCGGGATAGGACAGGCGGCTAAAATTCCGCATTATTTCAAAACCCATTTTTTCAACGGCCTTCACGGGAGAGCGATCCCTCCCGCCACAGCGATCAAGGCCGTAAATCCCGAATTGACGGTGATCGCGGAAAGCGGGGATGGCGATATGTACGGGGAAGGAGGAAATCATTTTATCCATGCGATCCGCAGAAATCCCGATATCACGAATATCGTTCATAACAACATGGTTTACGGATTAACAAAGGGGCAGGCATCGCCGACCAGCCAGCGGGGCTTTAAAACACCTGTGCAGGTGAAGGGCGTTTTTCTGGAGCCGTTCAACCCGATCGCGCTGGCGGTGTCTCTGGACGCTTCCTTCGTGGCCAGGGCCTATTCAGGTGATACCGAGAAGACGAAGGAAATCATCAAACACGCCATCTCTCATAAGGGTTTCGCTCTCGTGGATGTATTCCATCCCTGCGTCTCTTTTAACAAAGTCAACACGCACAGCTGGTTCAAGGAAAATACCTATTACTTAGAAGATTCGCACGATCCGAGTGACCGGATGAGTGCATTCCAGAGAGCAGTCGAAAAGGAAAGGCTTCCGTTAGGAATTTTCTACATAAACACGGATAAATCGACATTTGAGGAGAATGTGGGGATTTACAGCAAAGATAAGACGGCGCTTTCTCTGAGAGAAACCGAGAGAATGGGAGAGATAAACGATCTGCTCGAATCCAAAAAATAGTGAGGAGGGGTGAAATGGATGTGATACAAGCCATACAAGAGAGGAGGGCCTACCGCTCTTTGGATCCTGTAGAGATCACGGAGGATCTGATCAAAGATTTAGCTGGGTCTGCCATACTGGCTCCCTCCTGCTTTAACAATCAACCATGTCGGTATGTTTTTGTTTATGATCCCGAAGTTTTGGAAAGAATGCATGAGGCTCTGTCTAAAGGAAATAAATGGGCGTACGCGGCCTCAATGATCGTGGCGGTGTTCAGCAAGAAGGAAGATGACTGTATGATCAGAGACAGGGAGTATCACCAGTTCGACTGCGGGCTGGGCGTCGGATTTCTGGTCTTGAGAGCGACGGAGATGGGATTGGTCGCTCATCCGATTGCCGGTTACAGTCCGAAAAAAACAAAAGAGATACTCGGGATTCCGGAAGAATATCAAGTCATCACTCTGGTCATCGTCGGAAAACATTCTGAGGAGATCAGCCCGGTACTTTCCGACGAACAGGTGGGATGGGAAAAGGAGAGGCCGGAAAGGCTGCCTCTCGAGAAGTTCTGCTTTTTTAACCACTTCGGAGAGTGATACGGGGATCAGGATATGATAATTTTGATAATTTCTTGAGGACTGGTATTGGAGAGATGCAGTGACTGCTGATTTCAGGTTAAATCCACAGGAACACACTCTCAAAGTTTTTAAATCCTGAAGCCGAACTGACATATTTCTTTTTTTCAGGAGGAAGGAATGGAGCGAGTCATAGTCACGGGAGCAACGGGATTCATAGGAAGGGCTCTCTGCGGTTTTCTCGCAGAGAAGGGGATTAAAGTCGTGGTCCTGACTCGGAATGTCGCCAAGGGAAAAAGGACCTTTGGAGACCGGGCGACAGCGGCCGAGTGGGACGGGAAAAGCGCCGCCGGATGGCTGGATTATGCGAATGGTGCTTATGCGATCATCAATCTGGCCGGAGAAAACATCGCATCCGGAAGATGGACCTCTCAGAAAAAGGAGTCTATCCTCCAGAGTAGGCTCAGAGCAGCGCAGGCCGTCGTGGAAGCCGTGCAATCAGTCCAGAAGAAACCTCGAGTGGTGGTTCAGGCATCGGCGGTCGGATATTATGGCTCGAACAGGGACGAGATCAGAGATGAATCCTCATCATCCGGAAAGGGCTTCCTGACTGATGTAACACAAGAGTGGGAAGGGTCCACACGAGCAGTGGAAGACTTCGGCGTGCGGCGTGTCGTTATTCGCTCTGGAGTAGTGCTCGGATCCGGTGGCGGCGCCCTTCTCCCTCTTGTGAAACCCTTCCGTTTTTTTGTGGGGGGGCCGTTGGGAAACGGCAGACAGTGGCTCTCCTGGATACATCTCAGGGATGAAGTGAACGCCATTCATTTTCTTCTCAAAAGAGAAGATTTGCATGGGGTGTTCAACCTGACTGCGCCTCATCCGATCCGTCAGAAGGATTTTGCCCGTCTTCTCGGAAAGATTCTGAGGAAGCCATCCTGGTTTCCTGCTCCTGGATTTATGCTTCGGATGGTTTTGGGGCAGATGGCCGATGAAATGCTTTTGGCGAGCCAGAAAGTGGTACCCAAGCGGCTTCTCGAAGCCGGCTATCAATTCCTCTATCCTGAGGCGGAACCCGCACTCAAAGATATTTTGGAAAGTGGAGTCAGGCTTAGATAACTTTGATAATTTCTTGATGACTGATAATGGAGAGAGGCTGTGACTGCAAGTTTAATGTCTAATCTGTTTGAACACCCTGGAAAAGTGATCAAAGCCTGACCCCGAATTAGGGTTAGATCTCAACTTAACCTTTCATTTTTCTTCTTCTTTTTCTTCTTCTTCTTCAAACAGGTCGAGCTGGCCGCTCTTGAGTCTCTCGGCGATTTCCTTCAAGACAGGATACTGTTCGATGAGAGAGAAAGGGATTTCCAGTTTTTCATTCGTGATCATGTTCCTGATCTGGAGAGCATTGGCTACCGCCTGTCCTCTGTAGTGGTTGTTGGTGATGACAAAGACCTTTTTGCTCTGGCTGCCTAATTCTTTGATTCTTTGGATCCAATCTTCGAGTTCCTCTTTGGCGTAAAGATAATTGTACCGCTCATCCCGGCCGGCATTTTTTTTAAACCAGTTCTCATAATTTCTTCCGTGCAGCCGGACATACGCAAATTCGGGATTGGTGCTGATTGCGCTGGGCTTGATGGAATTCCGGAATATCGGCTGGTCAATGTTGCAGAAGCCGACTTTGTGTTCGGTGAGGAGGTTGAAAAAATCTGATGTGTTCCAGGACGAGTGCCGGATTTCCAGGGCGAGCGGAAATTCCGCGAATGATTTGAACAGGTTGACCAGGTATTCGATGTGGGCGGTCGTGTTGGTGAAAGACCAGGGAAACTGGATCAGGATGGCCGCCAGCCTGTTTTCCGCCCTGAGAGGCTCGATTCCGAACTTGAAATTGTCCACATCTTTCTGCGTATACCCCTTTCTTTCGTGAGTGAACACCTGATGGAGTTTGACTGAGAAAAGAAACTCGGGGTACTCTCCGACCCGTTTGATCCAGGAGAGCGACATCTGGATGACAGGAGGCCTGTAGAATGTGCTGTTGATCTCGACAATATTGATGAACCGGGCCAGCAGGAGCAATGGGTGGAATCCCTGCGGTTTCCTCTGAGGATAGACGATGCCTTCCCAGTCTTTGTAGCTCCAGCCAGCCGTTCCGATGTGGATGCGTGCCATCGAAATCCATTTTAACATAAATAAGCGCCTGGTCGCTTGCGAAAAAAAATTGCGCAAGATATACTTTGGGATTAATATGGCTGGTTTGAAGTAGAGCTGCAGAGATGAAAAAAACCACCCTTTTCCTGTTGCTGATTTCTCTGTTTTTCTCCTTTTGCAGCAAGAAAAATAACGAAGACCTGTACACGATCGGTATTTTTCAGTTCAACGACGCGCCTCACCTGAATGAGGTCCGCAAGGGAGTCGTCCGGGCTCTCTGGGATAATGGTTTTCAGGACGGCGTGAACATTCAGCTGGAGATCCGGAATGGAAACGGCAGCACTCCCGAAGTCCAGAGGATTGCCCAGGAATTTGTGGAGATGAGAGTCGACATGATCGTGGCGCTTTCCACTCCCTGCCTCCAGGCTGCTCTGATCGCGACGCATGAGATCCCGATCATATTTTCCTCTGTGGCCAATCCCTATCTGGCCGGTGCCGGAAAGTCTGCCGAGGACCATATGAGGACAGTCACGGGGGTAGCTTCAAGAGGGCCTATTCGGCAGAGTTTTGCCTTCATTATGGACGCCTTACCTGAGGCAAAAAGAATCGGAACCCTGTGGACTCCTTCAGAGATCAACTCTGAGTATTACTTGGAACTGGCCAGAAGAGAGGGTAAAAAATTCGGACTGGAAATCGTGGACGTTCCGATCGCAAACAAGAGCCAGGTCCTGTATGCGGCTCAGGTTCTGATCAACAAAAAAATAGATGCCATTTATCAAATTTCAGACAATACGATCAATGAATCCTTCCAGGATGTGGGGAATGTGGCAGGAGAAAATGCGGTTCCTCTCTTCGGCGGTTTTCTCTTCTCCACACAGCTTGGCGCCTGTGCGGCTTTGGGCTGGGATTTTTTTGAGATGGGTTACAAAACAGGAGAAATTGCCATACGCGTCAGAAACGGCGAAAATCCAGCTGATATTCCTATTCAATCCATGAGCAAGGTGAGGATACACCTGAATTTACATGCCGCAGGAAGGCAGGGAATCCGGTTTTCCGATGAGTACTTGAAAAAAGCGGACGAAATCATCAGGTCTGAAAACAACTCGCAATTTCTGTCTGATTCTTGATGAAAAAAATTTTGAAGATTTCCATAATCTCTGCCCTCTCTCTCGTACTGGGCTTTCTGATTTTTCTCTTGATTCAGATCCTTCGTTCACCTCCTCAGATGAAAGGAGAAATCCTGCTAGATGGTTTAAAAGAAGAAGCGAGAATAGTCATTGACGCATGGGGAGTTCCGCACATATTTGCGCAAAATGAAAAAGACCTTTTTTTTGCCTGCGGTTTCATGCACGCCCATGAGAGAATGTGGCAAATGGAGATGACGCGAAGAGCTGGCTCAGGAAAGCTTTCGGAGGTTTTCGGGGAAGTCACTTTAGAACGAGACAAGTTCATGAGAACCCTTGGTTTGGCCGAGGGGGCTCGAAAAGACTACGAGAAACTCTCGTCCAAGATGAAAGAGCTGCTCGTCTCCTACACTGCGGGTGTCAATTCCTGGATGAGCTCACGGAACATGAACTGGCCGCTCGAATTCTTGATCTTGCGCTACAGACCACATCCCTGGACTCCCACAGATTCCCTTGTCATCAAAGAGATCATGGCGCTGTTGCTCTGCACGGATTATCGAAGCGAGGTGGTGAGGGGGAATCTGGTGAAGAGGCTGGGCGCAGAGAAGGCTCTCCAGATCCTGGAAGAGGGAATCCCTTCTCCCTCTACAGGAATGGAGGAAGCGAGGCTCTCGAAGGGGATGCCGCACATTCCTTTTCAGGGCAGTAACAATTGGGTCGTGTCCGGCAGAAGGACTGAGTCCGGCAGTCCTCTTCTCGCCAATGACCCTCATCTGGAAATCAGTCTCCCTCCGATCTGGTACGAGATTCATCTGAACGGTCCGGATGTGAATGTTGCAGGTGTTTCACTTCCCGGAGTTCCGTTCGTGATTGTCGGTCACAATGAGTCTATCGCTTGGGGAGCGACAAATTCTGCGGTTGATGTCCAGGATTTATACTTGGAGAAACTCGACGATACCGGGGACATGTACCTGGACAAAGGGGAATGGAAGCCTTTGTTTAAAAAGAGAGAGGAGATCAAGATAAGAGGAAAGCGCCGACCCGAGGAAATAGAGATCACCTGGACAGAACGTGGTCCCATAATTACTCCTTACGTCATTGAAAGCCAAAGTCCTCTTTCTTTGGGATGGACCATCTACGAAGGCGGCGAGAGCGCGAAGGCGTTCTACCTTCTGAATAGAGCTCAGAACTGGCAGGACTTTAAATCTGCCTTAGAACTGTTCGACGTTCCCTCCCAGAATTTCGTGTATGCGGATAAGGATGGAAATATTGGTTATTATTTGAGCGGCAGGATTCCCATCAGGCCAGCGGAAGCGGCTCTTTTTCCTTTCCCTGGCTGGAAGGAAGAGGGGCAGTGGAAGGGATATCTTGAGGAGGAGCAGAAACCGCATCTTTTCAATCCGGCAGAGGGAATGGTTGTCACCGCAAACAACAAGATCATCCCAGAAGGTTTTCCCCACTATGTGGGTTTTGACTGGTTTTATCCATTCAGGGCCGAAAGGATAAAGGATCTGCTTTCTCAGACGGACAAACACAGCATTGAATCTTTTCAGATGATTCAAAATGATGTGTACACCAAGAACGGAGAATTCGTGCTTCCTGCTCTCGATGGGATAGAAGGAGATGATGGGAATTTGGAAGAGGCCCTGTCCGGGATCAAAAGTTGGGATTTGAGGATGTCCTCCGGCAAAGAACCCGCGTTGTTTGAATTTTTCATGGAATTTTTAGCCCAGGAAGTCTTTCAAGATGAACTTGCAGAAGATTTTGATGATTTTAATTCCTCATTCAGACGAAAAAATGCGGGGCTTTTGAGGATACTGTCCAACCCTCATTCTTCGTGGTTTGACAACATCGACACGGCTTCTGTTGAGACCAGGGAAGAGATAGTTGAAGTCAGCTTAGAGAAAGCGTATAAATGGCTGGAAGAACACTACGGATCTTTCGAGGGCTGGGATTGGATGAGGATTCATTCCATCCACTTCCGGCATGCTTTAGGGGAAGTTCCTCTCTTCAGTTTTTTCAACCGGGGGCCTTTTCCAGTTGACGGCCACGCGTTCACTGTGAGAGCGACTTTCGGGAATGGCCATGAAACAACGAGCGGAGCGTCTTACCGCCAGATTATCGATCTGGCTGACTTGGATAAATCTGTCTGTGTCATCACATCAGGCCAGAGCGGTTGCTTTTTGAGCCGGTTTTATGATAATCAGATTCCTCTTTGGTTAGAAGGCCGGTATCATCCGATGCTTTTCAGTCCTGATTTGATCGAGAGAGATTCTGTAGGGACATTGAAGCTTAAGCCTTTAATGGAAAGATGAAATTCTGACTGATTGGAAAAAAATAGCAAATACATCGGTTAGGAAATAGAGGCGCAAAATGAAAGTGCATGAATATTTAGAAGAAAGCCACATTTTCATCGATTTAGAGCCGGGAGATAAAAAGCATGTTCTTGAGAAGTTCGTTTCGGCTCTCAAAAAGAGAGGTTTGATATCAAGGGAAAAAGTCATTCTTGATGAGCTTTTGAAGAGAGAGAGTCTTGGGAGTACTGGCCTGGAAAAAGGAATAGCGGTCCCTCATGCTCTAATCAAGAAGCTTAAGGAACCGATCGTGGCTTTGGCTTTGATCAAACAGGGAATCGATTTCAAAGCCGTGGATCAAATGCCGACCTACATCATTCTCCTCCTCTTAGGAGATAAAGACAATCCCGGATTTCAGCTCAAACTGCTGGCGCATATCTGCCGAATGGTTAAAGAGACCGACTTCGTGGATAAGGTCAAGAAGGCGGAGACTTCCCAGGATATATGGTCCGTTTTGAAGGAAGAGGAAGAAAAGATTTAATGAAACTGTTGATTTTAATCCTGAATAAGGTCGAAAAACTCGAAGAGGTTCTGGAGGGTTTTTTAGAGATAGGAATCACCGGAGCCACTGTTGTCGACAGCATCGGGATGGGTCATATATTATCTGAAGATGTGCCCATTTTCCTCGGCTTGAGATTCATGTTTGCCGGAGCCAAACCCCATAACAAGACCATTTTATCCACCATCAAGGACGAAAAGGAAGAGCCCGCGATCCAGATCCTGGAGAAGATCCTGGGGAATTTGAACGAACCAGGAACGGGCATCGTGTTCACTGTTCCTGTAGACAGAGTTGAAGGCCTGATGCCTGAATTGTAGTTTTATGAAAGCCATTTTCGTTGTTGGCCTTCTCATCCTCATCGCCTTTTTGGGATCTCGGTTTTTCTTAAAAAAAAAGAAAACATTCCTGCCCCTCAGATATTTCTTCTTCTCAGGACTTGTTTATATTTTTCTGGGTCTTATCCTTGGAGCGAAGGGGCTGAATGTTTTGAGCTCCGAGGTCTTGGACGGACTCAACCCACTGATCAGTCTCGGACTGGGGTGGATCGGATTCCTTTTTGGTTTTCAGCTTGAAATCAAATACATAAAAAAATTCCCCCAAAAATACATCGGCCTTTCGCTTCTTCAGTCCCTTTTCTTGATCATCCTCGTTTCCCTTTCTCTGTTTGTGCTTTTGAAGTTTTTATTCCCCTCTCAACCGGCTTTCCTTCTCTATGGGATGGCCGTGGCTCTCGGGCTTTTCATAAGTCTCAATTCACCCGCTCTTCTGAATTACGCGTCCCCTTTGCTCCCCGTGAAAGGGGATTATTACCATTTGGCCCGGTTTTTAGTCAGCGTGAACGGATTCTGGGGTGTGAGCGGAATGGCTGTGGTCTCTTCCTTCTGGCATTTTCCGTTTTTCGAAAGCAACATTATCCAGAAAGGTCTTATTGTTTTTATCGCGTGTTTAATATTTCCCATCTTTATCGGTTACATGTTCCATTTCTTGACTCTCCGGAAGACTTCTGGACAGGATTTGCTGGTCTACCTTCTCGGACTCGTGTTCTTCACATCCGGAGTGGCGTCCTACTTTAACCTCCCGGCGCTTTTTGTGTGTATGGTTTTGGGTATAACCTATTCCAATCTGACCAGAGTCCAGGAAAAGATCTACCCTCTCCTTCTCTCCACTGAAAAGCCGTTTTACATCATTTTCCTGATTTTGATCGGGGCTCTTTGGGATTTCAGCTTTGATCCTCAGATCGGGATTCTGGTCGGTTTTTTGCTGGCTTTGAAAATCATCGGAAATACTCTTCCATTGCGTCTTTTTGAGAAGATTCTCGGATTTTCTTTCCGCTTGCCGTCGCTCTTCGGATTCTGCTTTCTCTCTTCGGGCGGAATCGCGATTGCGTTCATCGTTAGCTGGAAGTTGATTTATAGGCTTCCGTTGACGGATATTTTCGTCTCGGTGGCGTTGATCACCACTGTTGTGAGCGAGCTTCTGAGTCCCTGGATTTTAAAGGGGGCTATGCTCAGGATGAGTCCAGAAAAATGACTATCGTTGTTTTGATCTTGATTTTTCTGCTGATGTTATTCCTGAAGAGCTCTCTCCTTGACCCGTTTGCCAATACAGGCTTTTCTTCAACCCTTGCACTCGGGTTTATACTGATTTTTTCTTTCCTGATCGGAAAGAGAATCAAGCGGCTCAACCTTCCTCAAATTACCGGGTTTATCCTTGCGGGTATCTTGTGTGGTCCCTATGTTATGAAATTTTTGAGTGTAGAGGATGTGAATAACCTCCAGCTTCTGGATGGATTGGCCTTGAGCTTGATCGCGCTGACGGCGGGAGGTGAGATGAGATTATCTCAGCTCAAAAGGGATAAGAAGGCCATCATTTCAATTCTTGTATTCCAAACGGTTATTATCATCTCTGGGTTCGTGGCATTCGGTTTTCTCAGCAGGCCTATTTTTCCGTTTTTCTCAGAACTCACTCTGGTGCAAGGGTTTGCCTTCTCGCTCCTTTTGGGAACGCTGGCGACCGCGACTTCTCCGTCGACAACAATCGCCGTGATGACAGAACTGAATGCGAAGGGCAAATACACGGACCTGATCTTAAGCACATCCGTGGTCAAGGATTTTGTGGTCATCTGTCTTTTTGCATTCTCTCTGTCCGCGGCCAGAGCCCTGACTCTTCCGGAGCAGGCTTTTGATGCCTGGTTTCTGGGAAGTATTCTCGCAGAGGTTGTGGGGTCAGCGCTGATCGGTGCCGCAATCGGGGGAGGGATAATACTTTACCTCAAGTTCATCAAAAAAGAGACAGCGATTTTTATCCTGGGAGTCACCTTTTTAACCTACCAGATTTCCCGCAGTCTGGGCCTTCACCCCCTGCTGATTTTTTTGGTGGCGGGATTTTTAGTGGAGAACTTTTCCTCTCAAGGGGACAGTCTTATTCAGGCTATTGAGAAAGTTTCTGTACCGATCTATGTGGTTTTTTTCACGATCTCAGGGGCCTCTCTTAATCTTGATACTTTAAGAATAAGTTGGATTTTGGCTCTTGTGTGCGTTGTTTTGAGAGCGGTTTTGAAATATGCAGGAACTTATTTGGGCGCGAGAATTGCCAATGAGGAAGAGGGAGTCCGAAGACAGAGCTGGAAAGGATTCATCTCTCAAGCGGGAGTGGCACTCGGGATGGCTATCATAATCGAAGAGACATTCCCGGCGTGGGGAAGTGAATTTAAAGCGCTGGTTCTGGCCTTCATAGCCATCAACCAGATTATCGGCCCTGTATTGCTCCAGAAGCTTCTTGTCAAGGTCAACGAGGCCGGGCAAAAAGCCTGAATTTTCTAAATGAGGTGTTGTCCCCGGCCGACCCGTGAAGCGCTTTTTATGGCTTTATGAGTCAGATCTGTGGCCAGATGACACGCTTTTTCCAGGGAGTTTCCGTTGACCAGATAGGCCAGAAGACTTGATGAAAGAAAACATCCCGTGCCGTGGACTTTTTTTTTGAGTTTTTCTTTCCTGAAAAAATAGAACTTCTTCCCGTCATACAGAAGATTGACGCTCTGGTCTGAAAAATCACCCCCTGTGACGAAACAGGGAATCGAGCTGATGGAGTAGATGTGGTCAGCGGCTTTTTCCATATCTTCTTGACTTTGAACCTTCATCCCGGCCATGAGGCCTGCCTCTTCCGGGTTGGGCGTCAGGAGGGAGGCGTTTCCTCTGATTTTGGAGATGTATTCCGGGATCGCCTCCTTTTCCAGGAGCCAGGTGCCCGAGCTGGATTTGAAGACAGGATCCACAACTCTCTGGACGTCCGGATTGCCTTTCAGGATGGCCTGAATGGCCGGAATGTTTTGACTCCAGCCGAGCATTCCGACTTTGATCCCTGAAATGGGGACATCTTGCTGGAGGGCTTCGTACTGTTCCCTCAAGAACTCCGGGGGAAGTGCGTGGACTTTTTTCACAGACCGGGAGTCTTGAACGGTCAGAGATGTCAACACCGACATTCCCCGAAATCCCAGGAGTTCAAAAACTTTGAGGTCGAGAGAGGCTCCGGCTCCGGAAGTGGGATCGAATCCGGCTACGGAAAGGAGGATCTTTTTCATCGGTAATTTGTGATCCTGAGTCTACAAGAATATCTACCAGACTCCATTTTTATTGTCAATAAAGCGGCCCCGTTCAGGACTTACTCTTTAGCAGATTCTGTGGTAATATAGAGGCAATCTAGATGAAGGCAAGGGCACACATTTTCGTCTCGGGATGGGTTCAGGGAGTTTTTTTCCGCGATCAAACCCAAAAGTGGGCGAATTCCCTTTCTGTCACAGGCTGGGTACGAAATCTCAAGGATGGGCGAGTGGAGGTTATAGCTGAGGGAGATAAGGAAAAAGTAGAAGATCTGATCAATCAACTGAAGCAAGGGCCGTCTCTGGCTCGGGTAGAAAATGTTGAAGTCGAATGGAAAGAGTATACAGGGGAATTCAGAGATTTCAGTATAGCCCACACCGATATGTGGTAAACAAGAAATCCCCTGAGTCATCCTTCGTTTGCAGTTCAAGGGGCACGTTCCCTAAAATCCCAGTTTAGCTCACACACTTCTCTGTCTTTTGTATAATGATGAAGTTGAGATGGGCTGAGTGGCCTCAGATGGCACATTGGGGAAGGCCTCCAATACACAATACACATATGGTAAGGGTGAGGAGAGGGAGACGTTCGGAAGAATTCAGTGAGGTTTTTTGTGCTCTAAAAACTTCTGCCGGCACTCATTCGAACAAAAGTAATATTCCTTCCCCGCATAGTTTGTCTTGAGTGCATCCTCTTTCGGAAGGTAGGTATTGCACATTTCATCCTTGACCATTATTCCAGAGGGACGCTTGGAGACCCGGGGGTTCTGGCGTCCTTTGTTCAGCACCTTGAAGAATCGGTAAAGCCAGTAAATGAGATAAGCGAGGAAGGCATACAGAATAATCTTGAAAAACGTCATTATGTCTTTAAATTAGACGATTTCGCTGACCGTGTCAAACATGTCAGACGGGAACGTCCCTGATGCCAAATTTTTCTTGATTAATGGAAGGCTTAAAAGTAACATGAAAAAGAAATAAGCCAGTTATTCAAATGGTGAGGATCATATTCAAGAGCCAGCATTATCATTGCTTATCATCCTAAAACAGGAGCCATTATGGATTTTTTATTGACTAAGGAACAGGAAATTTTAAAAGATTCGATCCAAAATTTTGCCGAGAAAGAGATTCGGCCCCATATCAAGGACAGTGATGAGAAAGGAAAGTGGCCAGAGGAACTGACCAAAAAGCTGGGAGAAATGGGGCTCCTGGGAATAATCATACCCACAGAATTTCAAGGAGCGGGCTATTCGAACGTGGATTATGTGATCATTCTCGAAGAGATTTCCAAGGTGGACCCTTCAGTCGGACTCGTCGTAGCCGCTCATAACTCTCTGTGTTCGAATCACATTAACCTTTTCGGAAATGAGGAACAGAAGAAGAAATATCTGGTCCCTTTAGCTACAGGGCAAACTTTGGGCGCTTGGGGCCTCACAGAGCCTGAGGCCGGTTCTGACGCGGCATCCCTAAAGACCAGGGCTGTGAAAGACGGAAAGCATTGGGTGCTCAACGGAACGAAGAGGTTCATCACGAACGGAACACTGGCAGAAATCCACGTGGTCATCGCGTCAACAAGTCCGGAGGAGGGACGAAAGGGCATGTCCGCTTTCATCTTGGAGAAGGGAATGAAAGGATTCAGCCCGGGGAAAAAGGAGGATAAGCTGGGCATAAGGTCAGCCGATACATCCGAGCTTATCATGGAAGATGTCAGAGTCCCAGAAAAGAACATGTTGGGAAATGAAAAAGAGGGATACAGGCAAGCAATGACCATCTTAGACGGAGGACGGGTGAGCATCGCTGGATTTTCTCTGGGAATTGCGTCAGGAGCTCTGGAGTCGAGCCTGAAGTATGCGAAAGAGCGAGTCCAGTTCAATCAGCCCATCGCCAATTTCCAGGCCGTCCAGTGGATGCTTGCCGATGGTTTTACCGAACTGGAGGCTGCGCGGCTCTTGACCTATCGCGCCGCTTTTATCGAAGACCAGGGCAAGAAGGTGCCTAAAGAATCAGCCATGGCGAAGCTTTTTGCCAGTGAATTGGCTGTGAAAGCGTCTTCGATGGCCGTCCAGATTTTTGGAGGCTACGGATTCACCAAGGAATATCCGGTGGAGAAGTATTATAGGGATTCGAAATTAGCCACCATCGGAGAAGGAACCTCTGAAATTCAGAGATGGATCATTGCCCAGAAGGTTCTTTCTGAATACTGAATTCAATCGATGACTTGGATCTCGAATCTGCAGAATGCCTCACACAACACTGCAATAGATTCACTTCTCAGAAATGGGAAGTTCTGAGGTCTTTAGGTCGAAAGCGAGTATCGAGAATGAAGAATACGGGAATGTCTGATTTAGCTCAGGAGGTTCTTCAGGGAAACCACAGAGCCATAGCCCGGGCGATCTCGCTTGTGGAAAACAACCGGCATGCCGCCCAGGAAATGATGAAGAAAATTTTCCCGCATACCGGAGGATCACTCATCATCGGCATCACGGGTTCACCGGGTTCAGGCAAAAGCACGTTAGTCGATCAGATGACGGCGCTCCTGGCGAAAAAAAGAAATACAATCGGAATTGTGGCGGTGGATCCTTCCAGCCCTTTCAGCGGAGGCGCGATTTTAGGGGACAGGATCAGGATGATGCAGCACAGCGCAGACCCTCAAATTTTCATTCGCAGTATGGCTACACGAGGCCATTTAGGAGGTTTAGCCAAGGCCACCGGAGAAGCCATCTCTATCCTTGAAGCCGCCGGAAAGAGTATTATTCTCGTGGAAACGGTCGGAGTGGGACAGGACGAGGTCGAAGTTGTAAAGCTTGCGGATATCATCCTCGTTGTCCTCATCCCCGGCGCCGGGGATGAAATTCAGGTGTTCAAGGCAGGGATTATGGAAATCGCCGACATTTTTGTGCTGAACAAGGCGGATTCACCTTTTACGGAAAGAACAGAAAAACAGCTCAGGGCCATGTTGGACCTGGGCTTGGGAGGAAAGACACCGCCTCCTGTGGTCAAGACTGTGGCCACATCCGGTCAAGGAGTGGATAAGCTCGTCAAAAAGATCGATAAATGGGTTGTGGACAGAGACCAGGAGCTGCGGGATTCCCGGAAGAAAAGGCTCATCCCGTGGATGTTGATGGATATTATCAGTGAAAAGATCTATCATTCTGTGACGCATGACATTGGATCCTCGGAGTTCGAAAGCCTCATCGAACGGATTCACAAGAGGGAGATCGACCCTTACACGGTGGCTGACGAAATCGTTAAAAAGTTGAAGAAAAGCCGGTAACAGTCCAGGGAAGGCTCATTTTCAGCGATTTTATTTTCCGACCGCGAAGGAGAAAAAAGAAGATGAAAATCGAACACATTGGAATCGCCGTGAAAAATCTGGAGCAAAGTCTCAGTCTGTGGACGGGCATGCTCAACTTGAAATCGCGAGGAATCGAAGAAATTCAGGAGAGAGGTGTGAAGTTGGCCCACCTGGAGCTCGAAGAGGGGCCGTCTGTTGAGCTGGTGACTCCATGGGGGGAAGACTCGCCTCTTGAGAAGTTTCTGGATGAAAAGGGGGAAGGAATCCATCACTTCAGTTTTGAGGTCGAGGACCTCAAGAGTGTCATGGAGAGGCTCAAGGCCAAAGGGATCCAGTTTGTTCATGAGAAACCACAAAAGGGGGCCGAAGGCAGCCTTATCGCTTTTCTTCATCCCCACAATTTCAACGGAGTGCTGATCGAGCTGAAGCAGAGAGGATCAAAGGCTTAACGCAAAATAAAGAATGCTGAAGACTGCGGGGAATGTCCTCATCATCACAGGAATCCTGACGGTTATTTTGGGCCTTGTTCTGAAATTCGCCGCGAAATTCAAGTGGATCGGGAAATTGCCCGGGGATGTGGTGATTCAGAAAGGCAGCTTCACTTTCTATTTTCCGGTCGTGACCTGTCTGCTCATCAGCCTCATCTTGAGTCTGCTGCTGTATTTGATCTTTAAATTTATTCTGAAGAGTTAGAGAGCCGTCCGCATTCCGCGGAGACAATCAATCTACTGGATGCTGAGAGTCATCATCTGTCTGGCAAAAGACCTGGCGTCTTCCAGGTCTCCCTCATCCGGATGAGTCTGGGCAGAGGGGGCCATTTCTGCCCAGGTTGCGTGCTCCGGAGATTTGCTCAAGGCTTCAAGGGCTTGAGAGGAGATTCTGCCTCTGCAGGAAAACGTCCCGAGGACTTGAGTTTGTGAAGCTGTGACGACAGCGTGCTCGATGGCCTCCTGAGAGAGGTGGCTTCCAGTGATTGAGCCGTGAGTCGAGAAGAGAGCGATTTTTTTCCCTGGAGGAATTCTTTTAAGCAGGCTTTCGACTTTGAAAGGAACACTGTGGGAGTGGACGGGAAAACCGATGAATAGGAGTGTATAGTCATTCATTTCTTGGACTTCGTCCACGGGCAAAATAGTTTTATCGCCTTCAAGGCTGTCGTGTATGGCTTCGGCGACTTTTTTCGTGTTTCCAGTCAAACTGTAGTAGGTGACCAGAATCTTTGACATTCTCTCTCTCCTCCGGTGCGTTGAGTCAGAGGTCTCATACTCTATGCCTTATTTACCTTGAAAAGGATATCATTTTTCCGCTAAGAGAAGAAGGGGAAGGTCTACTGAAATATGAGTCCCTTCTTTCTCCTTGCTTGAGGCATGGATTGATCCTCCGTGCTCTTCTATAATTTTTTTGGCGATGGGCAGGCCAAGACCCGTCCCGACATCTTTGGTGGAAAAGTTGGGTTCAAAGATTCTCGCCAGCAGAGCTTTTTCGATCCCGATGCCTGTATCTTTGATCTCGATTTTGATCATTTCTTTTTTCTTGGAGACGGAGATTCTGATCTCCCCTTTATCCGGAATGGCTTCGATGGCGTTAATGAATATGTTTCTCAGGGCGATCATCATCTTACTTCGGTCCCCCTCCATGAAAAAATCCTGACCTTCGAATATCTCTCTGAACTTGATTCTTTCTGAGATCATTTTCTTATAAGGAGCCACGGTCTCCTGGATGAGTGCTTTCAGGTCAAACGGCTCTTTCCGCAGAGCGGCTTCTTTTGATTTTTCTAAAAATTCCTGGGCGATTTTTCTCAAATTCTCGACCTCTTTGATGATATAGGACGCGGATTCCTGAAGGGCCTGATCGAAATCTTTCTTTTTATCTTTGTGGACCCTGAGCAGGTGTTCCGCAGAGAGCTGGATGGGAGTCAGTGGATTCTTGATCTCATGGGCGACTTTTCTTGCCATTTCTGCCCAGGCGACTTTTTTACTCATTTCTGTCAGCTCCTGCTCGTGCTTCTTCAAGTTTTTGATCATCGTGTTGAATCCGTCGATCAGAGTTTTCATCTCATCTTGAGGCTTGTGAGGGATGGAGATTTCGAGATTTCCTGAACTCACCTCTTTTGTCCCGACGAGCAGCTTTTTGATAGGAGTCACGATCATATGGCCGATTCCTCGAGCAAAAGTCAGGACAACCGCGATGAAGAAGATAGAAATGAAGAACAGGAATTCGATCAGCTCTTCTGTGGCCTTCGATATTTCCTGCTGCTCAAGAGGAAAAGGGAGTGAGATCAGCAGGAGGGAATCTCCGAGTGAATAAGAGGTCGTGAGCGTGTGGAAAGAATAATCCCCGATTTTTTGAGTCTGAGTGTAGTACGGATTGTTTTCATACTGAATTTTGTAGTAGATCTCCCCATCAATGAGATCAGGAAGCAGCCCAGAGTCAAAGAATTCCCGTCTGCTGGAAGAGAGGATTCTTCCATCTTGGTAGAGATTCACATCGCTGGAGATGATGGAGCTGATTTCCAGGACCACGTTTTCTGGGGGAGCGATTAAGGAGACCATTTCTTCTTGCTGGGTGAGCATGAAATCTTCCATCACCCGGCGGACAAAATTCGCATGGATTTCTGCTTTTTCCGTGAACTGTTGCGTGAAGATCTGAGCGAAAAAATCTCTGGTCAGGAAAGTGAAAAGAAGGAGCGGAATAAACGCGATGGCCACAAAGGAGATATAGACACGGTTTGAAAACGACCAGAGAGGATTCTTGAATTTTCGTCCTGTAAAGACCGCGATCAGAATAAAGAAAGAGAGAGACAGAGCCAGATAGAAAAAAAGAAGTTGAAGGAATTCCGTTGCAAAATTTAAAAAATTTTTTTTGGGGAGGAAAAGCGAATAAATCCTGGAATCTTTCTCAAAATAAAATGAGAGATATTTTTTGTTTTTTTCGGTAAAGACCGACCAGAGAGATCCCTGCGCAACGATTTTTTCTAGGGCTGCAGGTGAAATACCGGAGGAGATGTTGTTGGGATTGAAGATCAACCGGCCCTGTGGATCGAATATGGCGAAACCCAAGTCAAATCGGTTCAAAGACGGGATGGAAGTGACTCTCAGGAGCTCGAAGTAGGGATTCGCTGAGTAGAGGAAAGGAAGCATATCGTAGTCGATGGAAAGATAAAGGAACGTTCTTCCCAAGTGGGTGTCCTCCTCAAACCAGTCTTTGTACCCGAAAAGAAAATCTCTTTCCTCACCCATTATGAATGTGCTCAGGTAGGAAATGGACCATGTCCGGGTGAGGGGAAGATCATAGTCCGCGTTGTAGAGCTCGGGGACATTCAGAGAAAACCGGGAGAGAAACTCTCCATCCGGGTTGAGTATCTCCAGGCTTGAATACCAGTTGAATTTTGCCGGGAGAGTCCTGTTCCATAAGGAATGCGCGAAATCAGATGGTTTAGAGCGCTGCAAAAGAGAGAAGAAGGGTTCTTCCTTTTCATTCATCTCTTTCTGCAAGAAAGAGACAATGGTTTCTTCTCTTTTGTCAATCTCTGGAAAAGATTGGTTGAGTATGAAGAAGCCCCAGGGTTCCTGCGCCCTTATGATATTCTGGAGGGAATTCTGGAGAAGAGAATCATTCCGCTTGGATGTGGAATGATGAAGAGAGGCATAGATGAACAGGGTCGACAGGAGCAGCGCTGACAGCAGGACTTCCTTTTTTTTAAGGAGTTGAGGAGAGAAAGACACACAGATAACGAGGAGGAGAATGAGAAACTGAAAACTAAAAAGAAGAGGAGAATTCCAATTTTTAAAAACGAGGAGATAAGCTGCAAACCCCAAGATGAGGACGATCAGAGGCAGAAGAAGTCTTGAGGAATGCAGGGAGACGATTCTCATTCCGGCGAACAGGACAAAAAAGATTACGCAGAGGAAGAGGTAAATGCTGAGGTGAAGGAGAAAAAATGAAGGATCGAGAGAAAAACGGAGGAGGTTGATGTTGGAATGAACGACGAGGCGGAAGAGGAATTCTTGAAACACGAAAATAAAAGCCAGTGAAATCAATATAAATACCACTGTCATCGGAACGGAAAGAGGCGAGAATTTTCGTCCCCTGTCTTGAAGAAGAGGTCGAAAGTAGATGGCCAGGCTGCCGGCGATCAAGAAGAGAAAGAAAGATGTGAGAAAGATATCCGCAGGAGATTTTGTGAAAATCCAGATGGAGAAGAAGCTGGCTGAAGAGGGAGAGAAAATGGGAAGAGCCTGGAGTTTTTCCAGGTTGCTCAAGGGAATGAAAATGAATCTCAGACCGATCAGCATCAGCACCACAAGCAATCCTGGTAATGGCTTTCGTTCTCTGGAGAACGAAGGGGATTGGACAAAATAGATGAGGAGAGAGAGAAGCGAGATTCCGAGAAGTATGTAAAACATAAGGAGGAAATTTTCCTTTTGCTTTGAAATCTTTGCCGAAAGTGACGGAGCACTGAGTGTTACGGTGGCGACGATTTTTTGAGCTTCATTCCTCAAAGGGAAGAGAAGGGTGCGGATCTCCTTCTGAGGGCCTGGCTGTCCGAAATATTCGTCCTTATGCCGAGAAAACAGTTTCTCGAATCCTGAAACATCACTCCGGAAATCCGAGTAATCGATGTCGCAGTTACTGAGAAGTTTGGGTTTTAAGAAATGATGATCCTTGAGATAGGGTGTTTTGAACTCCGGGATGAAAGCCAGAAGCCTGTAAAGGACAACGAATCCCTCAGGGCTGACTTTCTGCAGCTTGGCGAGATAGGCAGATGATTTGTGATTGATGAGAAACGAAGATTCCTGTCTGAGAGGATGAAACTCGTTTTCCTCCGGATGCGGAATTTTGATAAAGTCAGCGATATTCCCCAGCCACAGTATGATTCGTCCGTTGCTGGAGTAGTACCCGATGCCTTCAATATCCGTATCAAGATCGAGCCTTTTGAACAATCCGAATATCCCCTCCTTTTCTACTGGAAAGGGAGTCTCCACGATCATTTTTCTCTTCAGGTCCATGTGTGAGATGAGAGCAGAGAATTCTTTTTTTATGGCTTGGGCTTGGTTCCTCAACTGGGCCAGGTTTTTCTGGTAATGACCGGAACTGATCAGTCCGGGAAGAATGAAAGAAAGAATCAAGACCAGTGCCGAGAGGAGGATCCCGAGAAGGAATCCCCAGAGGAAGCCCTTATTTTTGAGCGATTGAAGAGTTAGGTTCAAATTTTTTCTGCCTTGATTTCGATTATTCTCCAGATAGGTTTCGTTTTCCCGCTGTCCTGACTCGGGGAAGAGGGTGGGGCTCGGCTTTGATTTTCATCCACCAGGAAAAAGAAGATATGCAGCACGTGCTGGTCGTTGTTTGTGTTGTCCCTGAAAGACCATCTGGCCTTGAAAATGAAATTATTTTCTTCGGGAGAGAGGGGGATCTCGCTTTCGGAAAAAAATTCGAATGTTGTGGTGGAGGAAAAAATTTTCTTGAACAGGAAATAAGCCTGTTGATTGGAGAGTTGGTCGGAAAACGACACGGGCTCGGGAAGAGAGATGTTGACGGAGCTTTTTGAGGAGAGAAGAGAGTAGAGTATCTTTGGATTGTTTTGGAGAAATGCTTTTTCTATATCTTGAGTGGTTGTGGAGAGGAGGGAGAAGAGAAGGGAGAGCAGGAGGATCTTGAGGTTGGCCACATAAAAAATATTATCACAGCTTCCCAGAAGAAAAAAGGGCACGGACGACTTTTATGGGACCTGTCTTTTTAAGTCATTAATTAAAGGAGGGGATGGACTGCCCCCTTTCCCGAAGAAAAATAACCCGGGGGCTTTTTAGAGAATATGTCGAAGCGTCCTCATCCAATCTATGGATCAGGTTTTTTTTGTTTCTTTTTTGCTTTTTGTCTCTTTTTTCACCGGGATTTCCGGTTCTTCCATCTCTTTAGAAATTATGGTCTTGAGCTCTCCCTGTATTTTTTCTATTTTTTGCAGCTGACTCGAGATTTTTGTGAAAAGAGGTTCCTGGTTCTTTATCCCTTCCTGGATCAGAAATGCCGCACTCTCAGACCGGCTTTTGAATAGTCCGGCGTCGACCAGCATCCTGAGCTTCTTATCACAATCTTCGTTGATGCGGATGCTGAGAACCGTATTTCTTGAGGATAATGCTTTATCGATGACCTTCTTGATGGATTCCGCCGTCTTCACCGCGAATTTTTCAACTTGATTCCCCAATTCATCGAGCGTACTCGGGTGTTTTTTGGCTTTAGGTGCGGACTTCTTTTCTTGTTTTGTTTTTTTGTTTTCCATTATCTGAATCTCCTGTAATTTGTAATTTGATTACAGATTACAGGATTACAGGTGGGCAGTCAAGTTTTTTTTGGCTGCAGGATGTGGGAGGCAGCACCTTAGGGCTGACGCATTCACTCAAATTTGAGTGGCGAAGAGAGACGCCGTCGCCCCGTGCAATCGGGCAGCGCTGACTATTCTTTGGTTTCCTCTTCCTTTTCTTCTTCTGCTGCTTCTCCCAGCTTTTTCGTTCTCATGGCGTCTTTGATGCTGCTGATTCCCGCGATAAAGGCGATCAAACCGATAAAAAAGAGGAGGGGAGGAATCATGCCAAAGACGAGTTCATAGAATTCGCGCCACCACACAAAAATGGCCAGGTAAACGCCTCCAGCCATGGCGATAAGTCCGATCAAGATGGCCAGGAATTTTCCCATTGTTTGACCTCCCAATAACTCAAAAAGTTTGGGTTTTTCAGTGGCGGATTATAACAAATCCTTTTTCAAGAAGCAATATGAAAAGGTAAGCATCTCTATTTCCGTGACAAAAAACCAATCAGACAAACCGATTCGTCTGCCCGTGTATTTTCCCCAGCCAGGAAAATCCACTTAGTCCTCGGCTCGCTCTCCTCTTCGAGGAACCATGCCCGCTCGCCTCCGGATGGCTTCCTCACCAGATTGTCTGACTTCCAAAGAAATTATCACATAAATGGGGATGCTTCCTATGAAAAGAAAACAGGAGTTCTCTGATGAAAAAGTTGCATGTATGGCTTTTTATCGACGCGGCAATGAGATAGAATAAAAATCATCAGATTTCTTGTAAAAAAAGGAGGATGAAAAACAGATGTCGAATATGAATGTTAAAAAAGTCGGAGCAATCCTTGTCGTGGTTCTGGGTTTAACTCTCATGTCCTCGGCTTCACGGGGGAGTGATTTCTTTCAAATTGGAAACCTCAAAGTCGCTCCGGGGGAAACGAAGTCCGGATTTCTGTCTGTCCCTGAGAAAGATGGCGTCAGCACGTTCGTTCCCGTGACCATAATCCATGGTTCTCAAAAGGGAAAAGTGTTGGCTCTTGTTGCAGGAGTCCACGGCTACGAATATCCACCCATACTGGCTCTCTACCGGCTGAAAAAGAAGATCGATCCTCGGTCTCTCTCCGGAACCTTGATATTGGTCCACATCGCGAACATCCCTGCTTTTCAGAAGAGGATCATTTATTATAATCCTTTTGATTGGAAGAACTTGAACCGCGTTTTTCCCGGAGATCCAGAGGGGACAGTCAGTCAGAGGATTGCCTATGTGCTCACTGAAGAGGTCATTAAGAAGTGCGATTTTTTGATCGATCTTCACTGTGGGGACGGGAATGAAGCCCTCATCCCTTACTCCTACTGGATGGTCAGCGGAGATAAAAAGACCAATGAGATCAGCAAAAAAATGGTTCTGGCTTTCGGAATTAAGTACATCATCATCGACGAAACCCGCACCCAGGATATCACGGATTCAAAATACATGGGAAACACTGCGATACTCCATTCCAAGCCCGCTATCACCACGGAATCTGGGTATCTCGGGAGGACCGATGAGGTCTCCACTGTCCGGAACATCAAAGGGATTCTCAACGTGATGAGGCTTTTTAAGATGATCGAGGGAGAGCCTGCACTTGTCCCTGATCCTGTCTGGATCGATCGATACAAGGTCGTCTATTCCAACCACACCGGCCTGTTCTACCCTCAGATAGAAATGGGTTATTATGTCACCCAGGGACAGAAAGTGGGATACATCACAGATTATCTCGGCAACGTGAAGGAAGAGCTCCGGGCTCCGTTCAGTGGGATCATCCTGTATATCATCAATACTCCTCCGACCAGCAAAGGAGAACCCCTCTTCGAAGTCGGAGGAGTCAAGGAGGAATGATGAAGCGTCTTTTCCTGTTGGGATCTTTTGAAAAGAACCGGAAGCCGTCCACCGGAATACAGGAAGTTTTATCGATTTCATAAGGATGAAAGGATAGAGAGAATTTCGTGAGACTCAAAGGTGTGATCTTTGATATGGACGGCACGGTGGTGGATGTGCCTTATGACTGGGGAATGATCAGAGCGGAATTGGATACCCAAGGGAAACCCATACTGGCCTACCTGGAGAGCCTCGAAGAGCCAGAGCGATCGGAAAAATGGAAGGTTCTGGAGAAGTATGAGTACGAAGCCACTGGAAAGGCCCGTCTGAAGCCCGGAATGCGAGAATTCCTGGTTTCATTAAGCTCGAGCGGGGTAAAGAAAGCCCTGGTGACCAACAATTCCCGGAAGAATACCATGTATCTCCTGAATAAATTCGGGTTGGAGTTTGACTGTATCATCTCGCGAGAAAAAGGATTCTGGAAGCCGTCAGGGGCCCCGATTCGTGCAGCCCTTGAGGAGCTCGGATTGAGAAGAGAGGAGTGCTGTATGGTAGGAGATTCCCCTTTTGATATTCGGGCTGCCCGGGAGGCGGGCATCTTGCATATCTTTATCCTGAGCGAGGATAGAGATAGATTTAACGGGATGAACGCGGAGCTGTTCAGTTCTGTCGAAGAGCTCCGGAAAAGCATAGAGAAACTCTTGGGAGACGAGAGCTGACAGGGAGGCTCTTTTTTCTTCCTGTGTTTCTGAAAAAGGAGAGCGATTCGATCATAAGGAGAAGATATGAACATACCGATCTATCAAGTGGATGCTTTCTCGGATAGACTTTTTGGAGGAAATCCAGCTGCAGTCTGTCCGTTGAAGGAATGGCTGGAGCCAGAGCTTATGCAGAATATCGCTGCGGAGAATAATCTTTCTGAGACGGCTTTCTTCGTCAAAAAGGAAAAGATTTTCGAACTGCGGTGGTTCACTCCTGCAATCGAGGTGGATCTCTGTGGGCATGCAACGCTGGCCGCAGCTCATGTGATTTTCAATCATCTGGAATATGGCGGAGATGAGGTTGTCTTTTCCTCTTTAAGTGGCGAGTTGAAGGTTTCGAGGACCGATGGCCGTTTCACTCTGGATTTTCCTTCAACACCGCCCTCTGAGGTTACTGTGCCCGAAGAATTGATCCAGGGATTGGGAAGGGAACCGAAGGAAGTCCATAAGTCCAGGGATTATTTGGCGTTGTTCGAGAGCGAAGCCGACATCCTCTCTGTCGAACCGAATTTCAAAATCCTGAAAGAGGCAGATTGCCTGGGGATCATCATCACTGCGGAGGGAGAAAAATGCGATTTTGTCTCAAGATTCTTTGCTCCGGGTGCGGGGATCGATGAGGACCCGGTCACAGGCTCCGCCCATACGACCCTGACTCCGTTTTGGGCCCAAAAGTTGGGAAAGAATACGCTGCATGCTTTCCAGCTGTCTGAGAGAAAGGGCGAGTTGTTCTGTGAGCTTTCGGGTGAGAGAGTTAAAATTGGAGGAGCTGCGGTGACCTTCTTCAAAGGGGAAATCACACTCTGAACCATGCGGCCCGATGGAGCTGTTCCCTGAAGTGCCATCATATATGCAAAACACGCCTTTTTTCCAGCGGTACAGTTTGTTCGGTGAAACGATTTGACTCGGATGCGAGTTTATAGGAATACAGGAGTAAGCGCCAAGTTTGGGAGGCAAAAATGCAACACAATCGAACGTTGAAGTTAATTTCGATCATCCTTTTCCTTTTTTTTGCAGGGCTATTGGCGTCGGATCTTTATGCGGACGGGTTCATCGTCCCCAAGCCGCGTCCGGGAGAAAAGATACCGGCTCTGACGGTGAAATACCACCGTGTCAGTGTGGATATCATCAATCAAGTGGCCAAAACGTCCATCGATCAGGTTTTTATTAACAACCACCCCAGAGATATTGAAGGAATTTTTATTTTTCCTCTACCGGAAGAAGCCACTCTTTCTGAGTTCTCGATGTACATCGGAGACGAGAAGGTCGAGGGAGAGATTCTGGACCGTAACCAGGCCCGCCGGATTTACGAAGACATCGTGCGGAGGATGAGAGATCCCGCTCTTCTTGAATATGTGGGACGCAACATGTTTCGGGCGCGCGTGTACCCGATTCCGGCTCGTGGAGAGAAACGCATCAAGCTTTCTTACACCGAGGTTTTGAAAGCGGAGAACAACCTTGTCCGGTATGTTTACCCCTTGAACACAGAGAGATTCTCTCTCCATCCTCTGAAAGAAGTCGCGGTATCGGTCAGAATCAGCTCGAAGGTTCCGATTTCCAATATCTATTCGCCTTCTCACAAGGTCTCTGTCCGGAAAGAAGGCCCGGGCCGGGCCACAGTGGGTTTCGAGGCAAAAGGGATCAAGCCGGATAAGGATTTTGTCCTGTATTATTCGCTCTCTCAGGACGAGATCGGACTCTCATTCATGAACTGGGAAGGTCCTGATGAGAACTATTTCATGCTGCTGGCCTCTCCCTCGTTTGTGGGTCGGAAGGAAAGAGTTCTCAACAAGAACCTGATTTTTGTTATCGATAGCTCGGGAAGCATGAGCGGGAAGAAAATCGTACAGGCCAAGGAAGCGGCACGGTTTGTCATCAATCATTTGGATAAAGGAGACAGGTTCTCCCTTATCGATTTCGATGACGGGATCAGCCAGTTTTCTTCGGATCTCCTCCCCGCAACTTCCGGGAACATCGAAAGAGCTATCCGATTTGTGGAGGAGATTGAAGATTCAGGAGGCACGAACATCAACGACGCGCTGCTTGTGGCACTGGAGATGATCGAAGCCGGAGAGAGGCCCAATTATGTTCTTTTCCTGACTGACGGGCTGCCCACAGTCGGGGTGACGGGCGTTGCAGATATATTGAAAAACATAGATCAGGCCAATGATCAGAGAGCGCGGATTTTTGTCTTCGGAGTCGGAAATGATGTCAACACCGAGCTCCTGGACAGGATGTCCGGTGTCAATCGCGGCACTTCAGTCTACGTGGATGAGAACGAGGACATCGAGATTGCCGTGTCCAACTACTACGAGAAGATCTCTTCGCCTCTTCTCTCTGAGCTCACTTTTATCTTTCAGAACATTGATGTTAAGGATGTGTATCCGCGGACCATGCCCGACCTGTTCAAGGGTTCGCAGATCATTCTCGTGGGAAAATACAAAGGAAAAGGCCCGGTGTCAGTGATTCTTTCAGGAAAGGTCGGAAAACAGGAGCGGAGGTTCGCGCTCCGGGACCAGAGATTGGTCAAAGATGGTTCCTATAATTTTCTGCCCCGCCTCTGGGCCGCAAGACGGATCGGTTATTTGCTCGAGGAGATAAGACTTCACGGACACAATAAGGAGCTTGTCGAGGAAGTGAGGACGCTCGGGCTGAAATACGGGATCGTAACACCTTACACATCATTCCTCGTGACCGAGAAGGAGAAACGCGCTCTAGATGCCGCGGCTCCGGAGGCTGAAGAAGCCCTCGCGGCCCGGAAGACAACGGGTGCGGGCGCTGTGAAGATCGCCAGAGCCTCGCAGCAGTTTAAGGAAATGGATAAAGCCGTACAGGTGACTTCCCAGAAGATCATCTACAAGGGAGATAAGACGTTCTATCTCCAGGATGGATTTTGGGTGGACAGCGTCTATAAAGAAGGGAGCCCTGTGAAAGAGATCGAGTTCAATTCAGACGCGTATTTTCAACTGCTGACTCAGAAGCCGGGAATTGCGAAATATTTATCCGTCGCATCCAACTTGATTATCCGTTTTGACGGGAAGAACTACCGGATCACGGATGCTCAGACGAAAGAAGAGAAAAAATAAGTCAACGATGGGGTCAGGTCTCAATTCTTTAGAGACCTGGCCCTGATTCTTTTTTCAGGTCTGCACAGGAGATTCCCCTGAGGTTGAAACACCTGTTGCAGGAGATGCATTCTGATTTCCGGACCTCTCCGCTGCGGAACTTCTTTACGAGGAACGGGTCACGGATAAAAGCTCGGCTGATGGAGATAAGATCCACTCGGCCCTCTTGGATAATTCTCTCCATGACTGAGAAGGTTCTGATTCCTCCCAGCCCAAAAACAGGAATGGTCACCGCCTGTTTGATCTTGGAGGCATTGTCGACAAAGTAACCCTCTTCGTCTTCCCCCCGGAGTCCTTTCCAGACCGATCCTTTCCCCGCCTCGGCCATCCCGCCGCTGACTTCGATCCCGTCCACTCCCATTTTTTCCAGGATTTTCGCGATCTCGACGCTCTCTTCGAGGACCAATCCCTCGGATAGAAAATCCTCAGAATTTAATTTCACGATCAGAGGAAAGTTCTTTCCCGCCGCTCCTTTGGCTCCCTGTATGATCTCTCCGACGATCCGGAGTCGGTTTGTGAATGAGCCGCCCCATTCATCTGACCTCCTGTTGGTGTAAGGAGAGATAAAGCTGCTCAGCAGATAACCGTGCGCCATGTGCAGCTGGATTCCGTCAAAACCAGCCTGTTTGGCTCTCCGGCTGGCCTGGATAAAGTCGTCGATAAGACTCGAGATGCTTTTTGGACTCATCTCCTTTGGCATCACTTTAAAGGTCGGCTCATAAACGGGTGAGGGAGCGGATGGTGTGCATCCGCAGATTTTCGGCGTTGTTTGGCGTCCGGCATGGGAGAGCTGGAGGAAAATGCGCGAGGGATTCTTGTGGACGGCTTTTGGGATGCGGCTCAAGCCGTCGATCAATTCGTCCTTATCCGCGCCTGTTTGGTAGGGGCTGGCCATCCCTGAAGTGTTGACATAAGCGTGACCGGTTATGATGAGCCCGACGCCTCCTTTGGCCAGGTTTTCAAACAGCGTGACTTGCCTGTCAGAGACCGATCCGTCGCGGTTGGCCATAAAGTCATGAGTCGCGGAGCGAACAAACCGGTTGGGGATTTCCAGTTTCCCGATTTTCACTGGAGTGAAAAGGATCGAGTCGATTAACAAGCTGGCCTCCTTCGCATCGAGGTGAACGGCCCGGGGAATAAATGAATCTGGAACAACGGCGTGTTCAGTGATTTGTCATATTAACAGATTATACGCATGCAGGTCTACTGTTGGAGGATACAAACACCACGGTTACGGAGAAAGGATCGGCGTTTAAAATCTGAAGGGAGCTATTTCATGTCTGTGCAATCAGTCATTTATTTATGCCCGAAGTAGGGAAGACACTCTTATCAACTGACTTGATTTCTTAAAGATAATCGATACAATGGGGAGAGATTTTGAGATGAAGGAGAAAGCATGCACAAAGAAAAGCTCCTGATGATTCCAGGGCCGAGCCCCGTTCATCCCCGCATTCTCAACAGCCTTTCCATCCCCACGGTTTCTCATGTGAGCCCGGAGCATGTGGCTGAGATGAGAAAAGCGTTAAACAACTTGAAGTCTATCGTGTTTTGCGAAAAAGGAGAGCCTTTCATCGTATCCGGCGCGGGAACTCTGGCTATGGAAATGGCCATTTTGAATCTTATCGGCAAAGGAGAAAAATTCCTTGTCCTCTCCCAGGGTTTTTTCGGGGAACGGATGGTCCAGATCGCGCAGAGTTTTGGACTCGACTGCGACCTTGTAGAGAGTGAATGGGGAAAGGCGGTCTTACAAGAAGATGTGGAAGTCAAACTTCGGGAGAGGGAATATAAGGCTGTGGTGTCTACACATGTGGACACATGCACAGGCGCCTGTGCTCCGATAAAGGATTATGCGGAGATCCTCAAGAAGCACAGTCTTTACTTTATCGTCGATGGGGTCTGTGCGACAGGAGGGATTGAAGAACGTATGGATGACTGGCAGATCGATGTGATTCTGACTGCGGCGCAAAAATGTTTTGGAGCCCCTCCAGGCTTGGCGGTTCTGGTTGCGTCACAAAGAGCGATGGAGAAGAGGAGGCAGATGAAACAGATTCCCGCTTATTACTCCGACCTTATGAACTGGCTGCCGATCATGAAGGACCCCTCCAAATATTTTTCGACTCCGTGCGTCAATGAGATCAGAGCGTTTTATGAATCCACGAGGATTATCCTTGAAGAGGGGATGGAAAAAAGGTTCCTCCGCCACGCACGTGTAGCGCGAGCTATTCGGGCGGCTTTGACGGAACTGAAATTTTCTCTCTTCACTCAAGAGGCGTTTCTGGCGGACACACTCTCAGTTGTCGAATATCCAGAGGGAGTGGAGGACCTGGCCTTCCGGAAGACTCTCTCCGAGAATGGAGTTGTTGTGGCCGGGGGATTAGGGGAAACGGCCGGAAAAGTCTTCCGTATGGGGCATATGGGGAACCTTTCCGCGTCCCAGGTTCTTTTTGCCATCGATGCTTTAGAGCGGACATTGACTTCTTTGGGATACAGTTTTCAGCCGGGTTCAGGGCTGGGAGCGGCCAAAGAGATTCTGGAGGGATGAGGAAGGAGAGAGGAATGTCGAGTCGAGTTTTTTATATTCCTGCGCATAGAGAAGAAGGGAATGAGATGGTGGCGGCCAAGGCTGAAAAGGTTTTTCTCGAAACCGGATTACTCGACAAAATAGAGGACAAATCTTTTGTCGCCATGAAGACTCATTTTGGCGAACAGGACAATACGGGATTCATCAGGCCTCAGTGGCTGGTGGATATTATCCGGAAGATCAAAGACAAAACATCCCGGGTGTTTCTGACGGACTCCAATACACTGTATGTCGGGAAAAGAAGCAATTCCGTCGAACATCTTCACCTTGCATGGGACCATGGATTCACTCCGGAGAATGTCGGGATTCCGGTTATCATCGCGGATGGCCTCAAAGGCGGCGAGGATGAAGAGGTAGAGGTTAAACTGAAGAGAGTGAAGACGGCCAAGATCGGAAGCGTCTTCCTCAATTCAGACGTCCTCGTGTGCATGAGTCATTTCACGGGGCACGGGTTGTCAGGATTTGGAGCGGCCATAAAGAACCTGGGAATGGGATGCGCATCGAGAGCCGGGAAGCTGGACCAGCACTCCGAAGTGCACCCCTGGATCAATCCGAAGCACTGCACGAATTGTGGAGTGTGCTTTGACTACTGTCCGTCTGAAGCCATTGTCCAGAAGGAAAACAAAGCGTTCATCGTCGAGGAGAGATGCATCGGGTGCGGGGAATGTCTGGTCGTCTGCAACGCTGGAGCCGTTAAATTCCGCTGGGATTCGGATGTGGTGCGCGTCCAAGAGAAAATGAGTGAATACGCCTTCAGTCTGTGGAATTCTTTTAAAGGGAATGCCGGATGCATCAATGTTTTGCTCAAGATCACCAAGGACTGCGATTGCATGTCGAAGGATGAGCCGGCGATAGTCGAGGATATCGGTATCCTTGGGTCTTTGGATCCTGTTGCCGTTGATCAGGCCTCTGTGGATCTCGTGATCGAGAGGAGCGGCAAAGATATACTGAAGGTCGGTTATGATGTGGATTGGTCAGTTCAACTCCAGCATGGTGTCGAGATCGGCCTGGGAAGCCGGGATTATGAGCTGATTCAGATTGGGGTCGCGTCTTAACATTTAACATTTGCAACAGAAGGATCAAGAAAAATGCAGAAATGTTAAATGTTAAGACGCGACCCCTCTTGCTTTAATCGGGGCGAGGGGATTCGAACCCCTGACCCCAGCGTCCCGAACGCTGTGCGCTAACCAGACTGCGCCACGCCCCGATGGTCATCTCAATTATATCGATAAACACAGAAAGATGAAAGGCTGATGATTCTGTTTCCCGAACCCAAAACGGAGTAGAGAAAAGGAAGATTTAGATGTGGAGTTCGATTATGTCTTCATCTTCAAGGATATGGTCTCGGTTGACCTTCTGGCCCTGGTATTTATTGAGACTCCATATCCGCGCAAACTTTAATTTCTGAGAAAAATCCTTATGAACCGCTTTGGCGAGATTCATAACTGTGGAGCCCTTTTTCAGGGTGAAGGGGTCTGTCTTCTCAGCCTTCTTCCCAGGAATTTTGCTGTAGACTCGGATGATATCCAGGAGGGAGAAAATTTTTGTGCGCAGGATCTCAAGTCCGTCTTCTGTTTTGGTCGATACGGGAATAAGGTCAAAATCGGGATGCAGGGCCTTTTTGACCGCGGCAAGATTTTCTTCTGATGAAGAAAAGTCGGCTTTATTCGCCACAATGAGCGCTCTTTTCTGAAAGAATGACGCTTCGGAAGGAATACCATGGCCTTTCGGGATGAGTTCTATTCTCTTTTCTTTGAGTTTTGTCAGGAGATTCTCCACGTCAGTGGCAGGATTCTGACTGGACAGATCCAGGATGGCGATGACTCCATCCGCTCCTTTGATCAATTCCGCATGCCAGTATTCCATGTATTCCGGAGTGATGGGCGGTGTGTCTATGATCTGGATCTGGATATTCTCGTACTGCATCATAGCCGGTGAAGGCATGCGGGTGGTGAAAGGATAATCACCGACTTCAGGATCTGCGTTGGTTAAGGATTTCACCAGGGATGACTTACCGACATTCGGCAGTCCGATCAAAACAACCTGTCCGGCTCCGGCTTTGTCGATGTAGAAGGAGAGCCCGTGTTTGGCCACTGTCGGTTTTTTTTGGGCAGCGGATTTGAGCTTGGCGATTTTCGTCTTGAGGAGAGCTTGCAGCTTTTCAGTCCCCTTATGTTTGGGCACGATAGAGAGAAGTTCCTCGAGGATGTTGATTTTTTCTTCGGGTGTTTTTGCGGTTTTGAGTTTCTTTTCTGTCTCGAAATATTGTGGGGGGAGATTGGCTGGCATTTGACTTTCTTTCTGCACAATTATAGCGGAACCTCCCCCACTTTTCAAAAAGGAAGCAAAGGAAAGAATAAGTTGGGATGGGGATTGTCCCCCTAATTCAAAAAGTAGCCTGTTTTTTTTTACCTGTCCACAAGGAGAAAAAAAAGAGACTGGAAGAGAGCCTCAAAAGGCCGTTTTTCGTGTCATTTTTTTTGTGAGAAAAAATTCGGAAAAACCCGTCTTTTTAAGGGGATTTTCCTTTACTTTTTGGCCATTTTTAAGGTATAATATTGACGAAAAATATGCCTGTCAGGATGTGCAAAAAATCGACTGGCATAGCCGTCTCTTTTTCCCAATTTTCACCCCATTTTAAAGCCCATGACACAAAAAAAATACACTGCAGAAAGCATTAAAGTCCTCAAAGGGCTTGAAGCCGTGCGCAAGCGGCCGGCCATGTATATCGGGAGCACGGGGCCCGAAGGTCTCCATCATCTCGTTTACGAAGTCGTCGATAACAGCATCGATGAAGCTTTAGCCGGATACTGCTCTGAAATCAATGTGACTATTCATGTGGATTCGAGCGTGACTGTTATCGATAACGGCCGGGGTATCCCGGTCACGCTTCATAAGAAGGAAAAAAAGCCCGCCGCCGAAGTGGTGATGACCACCCTTCACGCGGGTGGAAAGTTCGACACCAAAACGTACCAGGTTTCCGGAGGACTTCATGGTGTCGGGGTGTCTGTGGTGAACGCTCTCTCGGAGAATCTTGACCTGGAGATCAAGATAAACGGCGGAGTTTACACGCAGAGCTACGAGAAGGGCAGACCCACAACAAAGCTCAAAAAGATAGGAACGACCAAGAAGACCGGGACAAAAGTGACCTTTAGGCCGGACGGAGATGTATTCAAAACTGTGGATTATAATTTTGAGACTTTGAGCCAGCGGTTGCGGGAGCTGTCTTTCCTGAACAAAGGATTGAAAATTATTATTGTCGATGAACGGACCGGTAAAACCAATGAATTCCAGTACAAAGGAGGGATCAAAGAGTTCGTCCAGTACCTCAACCAGAATAAGTCCACTCTGGGAGCGAGACCGATTTACTTTGAATGCAAGAAGAACGGTGTGATCGTCGAGATGGCGCTGCAGTACAACACGAGTTACTCGGAAACGATTTTCACTTTTGTGAACAATATCAACACCACGGAAGGCGGCACTCATCTGATCGGACTTAAGGCCGCTCTGACCCGGTCCATCAACAGCTATGCCAAATCGGGAAACCTGATCAAGGACGCGAGTCAGAGCCTGACCGGTGACGATGCTCGGGAAGGACTGTGTGCCGTGTTGAGCTTGAAGGTCAAGAATCCTCAGTTTGAAGGGCAGACAAAGACGAAGTTGGGGAACAGCGAGATTAAGGGAATCGTCGAATCCATCGTCAACGAAGAGCTGTCCACTTACTTCGAAGAGAACCCGACGACGGCCAAGAAAATCGTCACGAAGATTGTCGATGCCGCCAGAGCAAGGGTCGCGGCTCGAAAAGCCAGAGAACTGGCGCGGCGCAAGGGAGTCCTGGAGTCCACCTCCCTGCCCGGGAAACTGGCCGATTGCCAGGAAAAAGACCCTGCCGCGAGTGAGATCTATCTTGTTGAGGGGGATTCTGCAGGCGGTTCGGCCAAGCAAGCCCGCGATCGCCGTTTTCAGGCCATTTTGCCCCTTAAAGGAAAGATACTCAACGTGGAAAAGGCCCGATTCGACAGGGTTCTCAAGAGCGAAGAGATCGGAGTCATTATTTCAGCTCTGGGAACCGGAGTCGAGCAGACAGACTTCAACCTGGACAAACTGCGCTATCATAAAATCATCATCATGACAGACGCCGATGTGGATGGTTCCCACATCAGAACCCTGCTGATGACTTTTTTCTACCGTCAGATGCCCCAGTTGATCGAGAGAGGCCATCTCTACATCGCACAGCCCCCGCTGTACAAGATATCGAAAGGGAAGGCCTTCGAATATTTAAGGGATGAGCGCTCTTTTGAGACATACATGATCAAAAAAATATCAGAGGATTTTCAGATCAAAGTCAAGGGACAGAAGGAGTTGATCAAGGGTGAGAAGTTCAGAAAGTTCTTCCAGAAAATCATCGCCAAAAAGCATTATCTGCAGATTCTGGAACGGAAAAATTATCCCTTCTTCCTGATCGAGATTCTCCTCAACAACGGAGTATCTGAGCTTGAGTTTCTCAAGGATAAAAAGAAGATGCAGAAAATAAAGAGCCTTTTGACGGAGATGGGGATCAGTTCAAGTTTGAACGCGGATGAAGAGCATGGGCTGTACGAGCTTGCCGTCGATTTCAAGGTGAACAGCATGAAAGTTTCCTGTATGGTGAACCTGGACCTGATTCAATCAGTCGAATTCAAAAGTTTATCGAGAATGCATAAAGAATTAGAGGCCTTCCAGCCTCCTTTCCACATCGTTGCGAACAGCGAGAAAATGAAGGTCGATAACGAAGCCAAGCTTCTGGATTATCTGTTTCAGCATGGAAAAAAAGGAATTGTGATCCAGAGATACAAGGGGCTGGGGGAGATGACCCCGCAGCAGCTGTGGGAGACCACCATGAATCCCGAGAAACGGTATCTCGTCCAGGTATCCATCCAGGACGCGGTTGAGGCGGATAAGGTTTTCACCATTCTCATGGGTGAAGAGGTCGAATCGCGAAGGAATTTCATTGAGAACAATGCTCTTGAGGTAGAGAACCTGGATATTTGATAGATCCGGAGTTTCATTCCACGTATTATGAGGAGAACGGATGACAGCAGAATTGCCTGACCTTTCAGTCGTCAGCCTTGAAGAAGAGATGAAGCGGTCCTACCTGGATTACGCGATGAGCGTCATTATCGGCCGGGCTATTCCTGATATCAAGGATGGACTGAAACCCGTCCACCGTCGCACTCTCTATGCTATGCATGATGTGGGGAACATTTACAATAAACCCTATAAAAAATCCGCTCGTATCGTGGGGGATGTCATAGGTAAGTATCATCCCCATGGAGAGTCAGCCGTGTATGACACTCTTGTCCGCATGGCTCAGGATTTCAGCCTCCGCTATCCGTTGGTGGACGGACAGGGAAATTTCGGGTCCATCGACGGGGATCCTCCTGCAGCCATGAGGTACACCGAAGTCCGGATGAAGAAGATTTCTCGGGAGCTTCTGGCTGACCTGGATAAAGATACGGTCAACTTCGTTCCGAACTACGACGGCAGTCTTCAGATGCCTGAAGTTCTGCCGGCCAAATTTCCGAACCTCCTGGTGAACGGGGGATCAGGAATTGCCGTCGGAATGGCCACGAACATTCCTCCTCATAACCTCGGGGAAGTGATAGACGGAATCATCTATTTGATCCGGCATCCCAAAGCCTCGTTGGAAAAGATCATGCAGTATATTCCCGGGCCGGATTTCCCGACCGGGGGGTATATCTTCGGCCTGCAGGGGATAAAGGACGCTTACAAGACAGGAAGGGGAGTGATCCTTTTGAGAGCGAGGGCCATGGTCGAGAGAGGCCGCAAGAATGAGAGGGACCGCGTCGTTATAACGGAAATTCCTTTTCAGGTGAACAAGTCCAAACTTTTGGAGAACATCGCGAATCTTGTGAACAGTAAAAAGATTGAAGGGATTGCGGATATCCGTGATGAATCCGACAGAGAGGGTATGCGAGTTGTGATCGAGATCAGAAAAGGGGAGTTTCCTGAAGTCATTCTGAATAACCTGTACAAGCACACAGCCCTCCAGACGTCTTTCGGCATCATCATGCTGGCCATTGTCGAGAAACAGCCGAAGATGCTCGGTCTTCTCGACACGATGCGCTACTTTATCTCCCATAGACAGGATGTTGTCCGTCGCCGCACACGCTTCGAACTGAAAAAGGCGGAATTGCGGGCTCATATTCTCGAAGGATTAACGGTGGCGCTGGATAACCTCGATAAGGTCATCAAACTGATCCGTGCTTCGCGAACGGTTGACCAAGCCCGGACCGGATTGATCACTAACTTTCGTCTCACAAAAGTGCAGGCCCAGGCCATCCTGGATCTCCAGCTTCAAAAACTGACTGGCCTGGAAAGGGAAAAAATACAGAAAGAATACAGGGATTTGAAGAGGCTGATCACGAAGCTGAGAAAAATTTTAAAAAGTGAAGAGCTCATCCTGAACATTATCGTTGATGAGTTGAAGGAGATTAAAAACGCCTATCAGGATGAGAGAAAGACAGAAATAAAAGAAGAAACGATTTCCGAGCTGACACCCGAAGACCTGATTAAAGAAGAAGACGTCGCCATCACTTACACTTCTTCAGGCTATGTGAAGCGGACCTCGTTGAGCTACTACCATTTCCAGAGTCGTGGAGGCAAGGGGAGAAGAGGAATCAGCATGAAAGCTGAAGATGTCGTGCAGGACCTGTTCGTCTGCTCGACACACAGCTACATGCTGATTTTAACGAACAGGGGACGCCTGTATTGGTTGAAAGCCCTGTACGTGCCGGATGTGGGAGTCTCCAGTCGGGGAAAATCCATCAAGAATCTTGTCCAGTTAGACCCCGCGGAAAAAGTCAGGTCTGTCGTAGCGGTCAAAGATTTTTCTGGAGATCGGTATGTCGTGATGCTCAGCTCGAACGGACTGATCAAGAAATCCAAGTTGAGTGATTTTCAACACATCCGGAGAGGTGGAGTTATTGCCATAAGCCTCAGGAAAAAAAGTGAACTGCTGACGGCCAAGTTGACCGACGGGAAAAAAGACATTTTAATCGGGACAAAACAGGGGAAAATGATCCGCTTTAAAGAAAGTGAGATCAGACCGATGGGACGTCAGGCTGCGGGAGTTAAAGCCATTTCTTTGGCTCCCAAAGACGAAATTATCGGAATGATCGTCCCAGATCCGGCTGATAAATTCGTCTTCACGGCCAGCCAAAAAGGTTATGGAAAAAAGACGGATATCAGCCTGTACCCCCGGCATAGACGAGGAGGAAAGGGCGTTATCAATCTCAAAGTGAATAAAAAAATAGGGAAGGCCGTCGGGATGGTGGGCGTATCCGAGGAGGAGATGCTCCTGATCACTGAGGTAGGAAAAGTCATCCGGATCAAAACGGGGCAGGTCCGGCCGTCTGGAAGATCGACGCAGGGGGTCAAAATCATCAATCTCGAAAAAGGGGATAAAGTCGTCTCCATCGCCAAAGTGAAAGAGAGTTAAAGTCAAGACGTTTTATCCATTCATGTTCACCTTCAATCAGCGGATTTATATTTATCGTTTCAGCTTCATCTGATTTCTCTCTTTCTCTTTCTCTCTCTCTCCTTCCGTTTCCTGATGGGGAAAAGTGTTTTCGAGTAGAATGAAAAGCCTTGTCTTTAAAGTTTTTCCTCATCAAACAGAAGGACTCGTTCTTGATCGAACCCACGGCAGATAGACTTCGGAAAGGCTTGACAGCCCAATCTTCTCTTCTTTAAAATGGACGCACTCACATTGAGGAGGGAACAATGGTCGAAACGCTCAGCCAGATTTTTTTCAATACGATTAAATCCTACATCAAAGATGATTTTATGCTTTATAAGAAAGAGGGGCGTTATGTCCCGATCTCAACACAGGAGTTCGCAGACAGAGTTAAACACCTCTCCCTGGGAATGAAAGACCTGGGCCTTGGTGCAGGAGACAAGATGATCATTCTTTCCGAGAACAGGCCGGAATGGGTAATTTCGGATATCGCTGGCCTTTGTCTGGGGGGTGTGACTGTTCCCATCTACACCATCCTGGTTCCTGAACAGGTGAAATACATCATCGATGATTCAGACGCCAAGATCGTCCTCTGCTCGAATCCGGAGCTCTGGGAGAAGATCAAAGAAGTCAAAGGCGAGTTGTCAAAGGTCACTCATTACATCAGCTTCGACCCGGGGGCGCCAGAGTGGGCCATGTCTTTTGAGCAGGTACTGGAAAAAGGCAAAAAGATGGATACGGAGAATCCCGGACTTTTCGAGAAAATGGCGTCTGAGATTAAGCCCGCTGACTTGGCCACCATCATTTACACCTCTGGAACGACAGGGCCTCCAAAAGGCGTTATGCTCACTCACAGCAATTTTGTCAGCAATGTCACTTCTTCAGCACCTCTCCTGCCCTTTTCTGATAAAGACACATCCATGTCGCTTCTCCCTTTGTCTCACAGTTTTGAAAGAATGGTGACTTACTGTTACATCTACAAGGGATGCACGATCGGTTATGCGGAGGGTTTCGATACAGTCGCTCAAAACTTCCAAGAGCTCAGACCTCACGTTATGGCGGCGGCGCCGCGGGTGTTAGAAAAGTTTTACTCCAGAGTCATAGATAACGTCCAGGCCAGTTCAAGCCTGAAACGGAAAATTTTCTACTGGGCCATGAACGTCGGAAGAAAGTACGCCCAGAAAAAGCTCCAAAAACAACCTGTCTCAGGGATACTGAACTTCAAAAGAAAAATTGCGCATAAGCTCGTATTTTCAAAGATTATCGCCAAAACGGGAGGAAGAGTCCGGTTCTTTGTCTCTGGAGCCGCACCTCTGTCCAAAGACATCGGTGAGTTTTTCTATGCCATGGGTTTAGTGGTCATGGAAGGCTACGGCTTGACCGAGACATCTCCTGTCATTTCTGTGAATACGTTTGATAATTTGAAGTTCGGGACGGTCGGGCCTCCAATTCCCGGAGTCGAGGTGAAGATCGCCAAAGACGGAGAAATATTGGCCAAGGGTCCAAACGTCATGAAGGGATACTACAAAATGGGAGAGGCGACCAAGGAAGTCTTCGAGGAAGCATGGTTCAAGACAGGCGATATCGGCCATCTCGATGAGGAAGGCCGTCTTGTCATTACGGATAGAAAGAAAGACCTGATCGTCACCGCGGGAGGAAAAAATGTGGCTCCGCAGCCGATCGAAAACCTGTTGAGAACCAATCCGTATATCGAGAATGCGTTGACTATCGGCGACAGAAGAAAGTTTATATCGGCCTTGGTCGTGCCCAATTTTGACAAACTGGAAGAGTACGCAAAATTCAACAAGATTCCCTACAAGACACTCGGTGATTTGGTCAAGAATGAAAAGATTCTGCATTTCATGGAAGGCGAAGTTGACCGGGCCACTCCGAATCTGGCCAATTATGAGAAGATCAAAAAAATCAGTCTTCTGGAAAGGGATTTCGAGATCGATAAGGGAGAGATGACTCCGACCTACAAAGTGAAAAGGAATATTGTCGAGGAGAAGTACCGAAGCGCTATCAATGCGATGTACAAAGAAAGTTGATGAGAACCTGAAATCAGTCCTTTTTGTCTGGCCAGTACAATATCCGGCCGCAGTTCTCACAGAGGATAAGCTGCTCGTTTCCTTTCAATTCATTCAAAACCTGAGGCCGAATACGCATGTGGCAAAGGGAACAGAACTCATCAGTTATAGGGGAGAGGACTATTCCATCCTTGGATTTGAAGATTTTCAAGTAGAGGTGGGTCCGGTCCGCCGGAATTTGTGTCAAAAGCTCTTCTCTTTTTCGAGTTAATTCATTTTTCCTGTTCTCTGATTCCTTCTGCATTTGCAGAAGGATCTCTTTTTCCTTTAAGGATTCTTTTTCCACTTCGCTGAATTTCTGGCTGGCAGCCTTTATTTCTTCCTCGATTTCGTCAGCAGCAAGCATCTCGTTGATGATCTCATCCTCCAGTTCGACGACTCTCTTCTGGGCTTCGTCTATTTCCTTGAGAAGAGATTTGTACTCAATGTTGGTTTTGACATCATTGAGCTGCAAGTTGAATTTTGAGATCTTGTTCTTGATATCCGTGACCTCGGCTTCCAGATCCCGTCGGTTCTTCTGATTTTGAGCCATTTTTTCCTTGGCTCGAGTGATGATTTGGAAGCTTTCTTCCTTCTTTTTATTGATATCCTCGATCTGGCGGGGGATGTCCTCGAGTGAGATAGAGGTGTTCTTGATTTGGCTGTCAAGCTCTTGAAGTTGTATCAGTTTTTCGAACTCAATATCCACATCATTTTCCTCTATCAGGAAATGGGCCTACCAGGATTCGAACCTGGGACCTGCCGGTTATGAGCCGGTGGCTCTTCCGCTGAGCTATAGGCCCTTTTCTCCTTATAGCAGATATCAAATTTCAAGTCAATTTTCACTTGCAGAAAGGGCTCAGCCCTACAGAATAAGGGGAAATGCGGGGAATGGAGTTCAAGTCAGTCGTGTTGGGATTCAGTCGTTTTCGGTAAAAGATTTCAGTTTCCGGCTGCGGCTGGGATGTTTAAGCTTCCGGAGGGCTTTGGCTTCGATCTGCCGGATTCGCTCACGAGTGACTTTGAATTGTTGACCCACCTCTTCCAAAGTGTGTTCATTTCCGTCACCCAGTCCGAATCTCATCTTGAGGACTTTGGCTTCTCTTTCGGTGAGAGACTTTAAGGCTTCTCCGATCTGTTCTCTCAGGTTGATGTTGATGACCGTTTCAGGAGGTGAAGGAATGACCTTGTCTTCTATGAAGTCTCCCAGGTGGCTGTCTTCTTCTTCCCCGATGGGCGTTTCGAGCGAGATGGGTTCCTGGGCGATTTTGATGATCTTTCTCACTTTCGTGACTGACATATCCATCTTTTTGGCGATTTCTTCGCTGGACGGTTCTCTTCCGATCTCCTGGACGAGGCTCCTCGAGACCCGGATCAATTTGTTGATCGTTTCGATCATATGCACCGGAATTCTGATCGTTCTCGCCTGGTCAGCGATGGCTCTGGTGATTGCCTGCCGGATCCACCACGTGGCGTAAGTTGAGAATTTATAACCCCTCCTGTATTCGAATTTATCCACCGCTTTCATCAAACCCATGTTCCCTTCCTGAATCAAGTCTAGGAACTGCAGCCCCCTATTGCTGTATTTTTTGGCGATCGAGACCACCAGTCTAAGGTTGGCCGCCACGAGTTCCTTTTTGGCCTGATCACTGATTTTCTTTCCCGTGGCGATGGCTCGGAGGATTTTTCTCAAACCCTGAGTGTTGAGGCCGATATCTTTCTGGTAGCCCCTGAGAAGTTTGCTGACATCTTTGATTTTCTGCTTCAGGAGCGCATCCTGTTTCTTGCTTTTTGCGCGAGAGACCGCAAGGTTCAATTCTTCCTTGGTCTCTTCCAATTCGTTGATGGCTCTCAATTTTTCTCGCAGTTCGCTGATGATGAGTTCTCTGTGGAGTGGACGGATATTCAGTTCCCTGATGAGGCTGCTCATTTTGACAATAATACGGCCGCGCTTGAAGGTGTTTTTCTTCAGATCTGGAATTTTGTCCAGTTCAATGCTGAGCTCTCTGATTTTTTTGATTTTTCCCATGAGCTTCTTCTTCTGGGCTTCGAGCTTTCCTTCGGCAAGATCGTCTTCACTGATTTCAAACATTTCATAGATGATATCCGGCTCTTCTTTTATCTTTTCTTCAAGTTCGAGAGTCTCGTTCAGCACGAGACGGGTCTTGGAGAGAGCTTTAATGATGGATTTTTCACCTCTTTCGATTTCTCTCGCAATGGCAATCTCTCCTTCTCGAGTGAGAAGTGAGATATTCCCCATTTCTCGGAGATAGAGCTTCACGGGGTCGGTCGTTCGTTCCAGACCTTGGAGGGAGACGAGGTTGCTCCGTCTTTTTTTGGGAGTGATCTCTTTCTGCTTGGAATCGAGGATCTTGATTCCGTAATCATCCATGGAACCGAGAAATGCATCAAAATTACTCTGGGACCGGTCATATTTATGGAAAGTCTTTTCTATCTCCTCGTAATGAAGATATCCTTCCTTTCTTCCCTTGGAGATAAGCTTATGGATTTCGTCTTTTTGGCTTGTGTTTTTTCGAGGCAATATTAGCTCCTCTCTCTCTCGAGGCTCTCCTTATTATTATATCTCAAATCTTGATAATTTCGTTCCGATAGGGCCGATAATTGTTTTTTGGTATCCTGGATTTGTTGAATCAGAGGAAGAATTTTTTCGGTTTCACCCTCTCTTTCCAACCTTGCGAGTTCGGCATTTAATTTTTTTGCCTGATTTTCGAGCCAAAGCTGCTTCAGCGTGTGGAGACATTCAAAAGCCTCTTCAACGGTTGCGTTCTGCTCTTTTTCTAACAGTGCTTTGGATAAAGAGTTCACGAGTGTGGGATCCACCTTCTGTTTGAGCTGATGGAGACTCGAACTCTTCCCCTTCTTGAAGCTTTCTGAAAGAGCCTTGAAAATGGATTCACCCTTCAAATCCTCAAAATATTCCTGTTTGATCTCCGCAAAAATATACGGAGCAATTTCTTTGTCTTCAAGAAGGATCTGGAGGAGTCTTTTTTCAGCGTTGAGGAAGATTCCTCGTTCTTCTTCCTGCTCTTTTGTTGATTTCTGCCGGACCATGGATCTCAATACGCTTTCGTCGATCGAGAGCTGTTCCCCTGTTTGTTTCAAATATTCGCTTCGCACGACCGGGTCAGGAATCTTAACCACTTCAGCAACGATATTTTTTGCGATTTGTGCTTTTTCTTCGGGTGTTACACGTTTTTTATCCTCGAACTGGGTTTTGATTAAGAATGTGAGTCCGGGAGTACTCTGTTGCGCAAGCGCCTTGAATTTATCGACACTGAATTTCTGAATGTAACTATCCGGATCCAATCCCTGGGGTAAGCTCATCACTTTGATTTCCACACCATTTTCGAAACAGAGCGATGTGGCGCGTTCCGCGGCTTTTTTTCCGGGCTTATCCGCGTCGTAACTCACGATCATTCGAGAGGCAAAACGCTTGGCAAACGTGACTTGTTCAGGTGTCAGGCTTGTCCCCAGAGAAGCGGCCAGATTCGTGATCCCTGCCTGAAAAAGGGCCAGGAAGTCGGTGTAGCCTTCCACAAGATAGGCGTATCCTTTTTTCCGGATGGCATCCTTGCAGAAATTCAACCCGTAGAGGAGTTTGCCCTTGATGTAAACAGGGGTATCCGGAGAGTTCAGGTATTTCGGCTCCGCATCGAAAATGGTTCTTCCTCCGAATGCCACAGGCTTTCCTGACTCAGTGAAAATCGGAAAAATGATTCTGCCCCTGAACCGGTCGTAAAAGCCCTTTTTCTTTTCGCTGAATATGGCCAGACCGGCTTTCTCGAGAAGCTTGGGGGGGACGTTTTTTCCTTTGAAAAAAGAAATCAAAGAATCCCAGGAATTCAATGCGTATCCTATCTTGAGTTCCTGGGTGGTCTCTGAAGAGATTTTCCTTTTCTGAAGATAAGCGAGGGCTTTTTCTCCTTCTTTGGTGTTGAACAGGTTTTTCTTGAAATACGCGAGAGCGTCTTCGTTGATTTTATAGATTTGCTCCTCTAATTTTCTAATTTGAGGGGATAATTTTCGCTTCTCCGGGAGTTTGATGTTGTACTTTTCAGCCAGGAACTTCAGAGCTTCGGGGAAGGCGAGGCTTTCCTTTTCCATGACGAGAGTGAAGATGTCTCCTCCGGCGCCGCAGCCGAAGCAGTGGTAGAGCTGTTTTTCCTCATCGACCGTGAAAGACGGGGCTTTCTCGGAATGGAAAGGGCAGAGTCCGACATGTCTTCTGCCTCTCCTCCTCAATGTCGTGTATTGAGAAGCAATCTCTACGATGTTAGACGCTTGTCTGATTTGATCAATAACTTCCATGCCATCATCTTATGAGTGCAAAATACCACAAGTAAATATAGGGTTGAGATGCCCCGTTGTCAAGTATCTAAGTCATTAAAAATTAAAGTTTTACAAAAAAAATGAAAAAAAGTGAAAAAGGGGACAGGCTGCTTTTTTTTAAAAAAGTTGCCTGTCCCTTTTTTCCTCTTTTAAAGGTGATTGATCAGGCTGGCGAGATAGCCTGCGCCGAAACCGTTATCGATATTCACAACCCCCACTCCGCCGGGGCAGGAATTCAGCATGGCGAGAAGAGCCGCCAAGCCTTTCATGCTGGCCCCGTATCCGATGCTGGTCGGTACAGCGATGATCGGAATATTGACGGTTCCGGCCACGACACTCGGCAGAGCCCCCTCCATTCCCGCAACGGTTATGATGACTCTTGCCTGTCGGATTTTTTCATATTCGCCGAAAAACCTGTGCAGGCCGGCAACGCCGACGTCGTAGATTTTCTCGGTTTCATTGCCCAATAGGTCACACGTGACGGCGGCTTCTTCGGCGACGGGAATATCCGATGTCCCCGCGGTTATGATGACGACTTTCCCTTTTCCAGGGTCAGGTTTACGCTGTTTGAAATAGATCGTCTTTGCGAGCGGATTGAACTGCGCTTGGGGTATTTTTTTCTTGAGATTTTGATAAGTCTTTTCATCGACCTTGGTGATCAGAAGATTGCTCCCTTTTTTAATGATTTCCTGCGCGATAGTTATGATTTGTTTTTCTGTTTTTCCGAGCCCGTAGATGATCTCCGGATAGTCTTTCCTCAATTCCCGGTGATGGTCGATTTTGGCAAAAGACAGGTCTTGATAAGGATAGTCTCTCAGGATGTCCAGAGCCTCTTCCGGAGTGAGTTTTCCTTTTTGAACCTTCTTCAGAACATCTTCGATCAGGGATTTCATTAGCCAGATTCTACCAGATATCCGGGGAAACGTCCAGAACGATAAACGGTTCATCCTCCGCATTGAAGCATCTTTATTTCAGTGATAAATCAATGGTCAGGCAAACTGATTCGTCCGCCCGTAGATTTTCCCCAGCGAGGAAAATCCACTTATTCCTCGGTTCGCTCTCCTATTCGAGGAACCATGCCCGCTCACCTCCGGATGGCTTCCTCACCAGATTGCCTGACTTACAAAGAAATTGTCACAGAAATAGGAATTTTACCTCCAGTGGTGGGAATTTGCTGGAAATGAAGGTTTTGGGTTATACTGAGAAAAACTCTGGAGAGATACAGAGAGGACTGATCGAACTCGCAGCGAATCCGGGAGGAAGCCACTCAGAGCACCAAATCGATGAGAAATAAAGGCACTTTAAAGAAAGAAATCCGTCTTTCGGGCGTCGGCATTCACACGGGTCAAGAGGTGGACCTGCGTTTGAAACCGTCTTCATCCGGGGAAATCATCTTTCGCCGGACAGACCTGAATAATAAGGAAATCAATCTGGATTACCGATACATCAAGGCTAAAAACTCAACTTATCTTGAATCTCAGGGGTGCCGGATCCAGACTCTCGAGCATTTGCTTGCGGTTTTGTTTGTGTTCGGCATTGACAGCGTGGTGGTCGAGATGGATGGGGATGAAATTCCCATCATGGACGGGAGCGCGGCTCCGTTCGCAAGGGCCGTTCAGGAGGCGGGAATCGAACATCTTCCGGAGGAAAGGGAATCTCTGCACATCCTTAAACCCTATCAACTCAAGGAAAAAGAGGCGTCCCTCTCATTTTCGCCTGATCCGGATTTTAAAATCACCTACGGAATCGAGTATGATCATCCTCTGATCCAAACTCAGGAGTTGAGTGTGCCTGTGAATGTGAAGAGCTTTGTGAAAGAAATTGCCCCTGCAAGAACGTTCGGATTTCTGAAAGATATCCCTTCACTCAGAGCCCGGGATTTGGCTCAGGGAGGCTCACTGGATAATGCGGTCGTCCTGGATGAGGAGGGTTTGCTCGGCGGGACCCTCCGGTTCCCGGATGAATTCGTTCGACATAAGATCCTGGATTTGATCGGAGATCTTTCCCTGATGAAGTCTTCATTGACCGGGCACTTCAAAGCTCACCGCGCGGGCCACGATCTCCATCTGAAAACTGTTCATTTTCTCCTCAACAGTCCCGAATACATCGGTCCCCAGTAGTTTTCTCTTGTCAAAGCGTTCTTTCTGAGATAGAATGTCACAATCACAGTTTAATCCGCATCGAGGAATATCAATGACGACCAAAGACAAAGAGAAAGTTAAAAAGGATGACTACGAGAAAGCTCTTTCGGCTTTCGACCAGGCCATGAAGGCCTTTCATAAAGGGGATTACACACGGGCTGAAGAATTGCTGAAAGCTTTTTCAGACAATTTTTCCTCGGAAAAGGAGCTTGTGGACCGGGCTCAAATTTACCTGACAATCTGCGCTTCCAGGAAGAAAAAAGAAAAGATTCAACTCACAACATTTGAGGACTATTATCAGTACAGCATTTTGAAGATCAATCAGGGTGATTACGACGAAGCCCTGAAATCTTTGGGAAAAGCAGAAGAAATGAAACCCAAGGAAGGGAAAATTCCCTATTTGATGGCCAGCGCCCATTGCCGGATGGGCGAAACAGAGAAGTGTTTGGAGTATTTGAGAAAGGCGATTCATATCGACAAATTCTTCAGCATTCTTGCTCAGAATGAGAGTGATTTCGAGCCGCTCTGGGAAGATAAAAAATTTAAACTGATAACCCGAATGACATGAGTCAGGGATTTCTTGCTCTTATCTTAGCCGCAGGAAAGGGAACCAGATTCAAATCGGAAAGAATTAAGGTTCTCCATCCTTTGCTGGGAAAGTCTATGCTCCGTTTGGTGGCGGATTCTATCCTCGGACTGAAGCCTCAGAAAGTTCATGTTGTTGTGGGATACCAGAAAAAAGAAGTGATGGAGGAATTCAAATCCGGTGAAGTGGCGTTTGTCACCCAAAAAGAGCAGTTGGGCACAGCCCATGCCGTTCTTGCCGCACAGCGTGTATTGAAGAGATACAGAGACAAGGATGTTCTGGTCATGAACGGAGACCTTCCTCTGGTGAGAACTGAGACCTTGAAACCGTTACTGACTCTTCACCGAAGAGAAAAAAATGCTTTAACCTTCTTGAGTGCAGAGCTGGAAAACCCGAAGGGTTTCGGGCGGATCATCCGAACGGCCGGAGTGATACGAGTTATCGAGGAAAGGGATGCCTCTCCGTCTGAGCGGAAGATCAACGAGGTCAACACCGGCGTTTATCTTTTCAAGATCAAGGATCTTCTGGACGCTTTACCCAAGGTTTCGAACCAGAACAAGAAAGGGGAATTCTATCTGACCGATGTGACAGGAATCATGGCTCAAGAAGGGAAGAAGATCGGATATCATAAAACCAAGAACGCCGGAGAGTTCGTGGGGGTCAACAGCCGGTATGAACTGGCCCAGGCCATCGACGTGCTTCGGGAAAGGAAGATCAGGAGCCTCACGGACAAAGGAGCAACGGTCCTGGATCCCCGGACAACCTGGATCGACCTGGACGTAAAGATCGGCGCGGATACTGTGATTTATCCCTCCGTGATCATCGAAGGACGCTCTGTGATCGGGCGGGAATGTCGTCTGTATCCCTTCACGCATATCAGAGATTCGCGACTCGGAAACCGCGTGGAGATTCTTGGTTCGACGATGATCGTGGAAAGCGTCATCGAAGATGAGGCGCGAGTCGGACCGTTTTCCCGCGTAAGACCTGATTCGATCATCCGCAAGAAGGCGAAAGTGGGGAACTTCGTCGAGATGAAGAGTACGGTGTTCGGAAAGAAGTCTAAAGCCATGCATCTTTCCTATCTGGGGGATTGTGAGATCAAGGACGGCGTCAACGTCGGAGCCGGGACGATTGCCTGCAACTATGATGGAAGGGAAAAGCACAAAACCCTGATCGAAGAAGAGGCTTTTATCGGCTCGGGCACTGAGCTTGTCGCCCCGGTGAAGATAGGAAAAAGGGCCTATATCGGAGCGGGATCCACGATCACCAAGAATGTCTCGCCCGATGCCCTTGCCGTTTCGCGGAGCAGGCAGATCGAAAAGAAAAACTGGTCACGGAGAAAGAGGAAGAAATAATGTGTGGGATCATCGGTTATATCGGGCAGAAAGATGTGGTCCCCATTCTTGTGGAGGGTTTGAAGAAGCTTGAATACAGGGGGTACGATTCTGCCGGGATCGCCGTGGTGGATGAGAATCAGATTCATTTGAGGCGAGTCAAAGGCAAGATCAGCGACCTTGTTAAGAACCTGAAATCCTCTGCTCCTGATGGAAGTTTTGGAGTGGGACACACGCGCTGGGCCACCCATGGCCGTCCTTCTGAAGAGAACGCCCATCCTCACAGAGACTGCACGGATTCGCTCGTCGTCGTGCACAACGGGATTATCGAGAATTATCTGGCTCTCAAGAAGAAACTCCTCAAGGAGAAGCATACGTTCCGGACAGAAACAGATACAGAAGTGATCGCTCATCTGGTGGAAAAACACTTTCAGAGCTCCCTGGAAGAGGCTGTCCAGAAAGCTGTCCAGGAAATTGAAGGAGCGTTTGCGATCGCAGCCATATCCCTCCAGGATCCCGGGAAGATTGTCGTGGCGAAAACCGGCCCTCCCGCAGTCGTGGGTCTGGGAGAGGGAGAGTATTTCGTCTCATCTGACCTCAATCCGCTTCTTCCCCACACACAAAAGATCGTGTTTCTCGAAGACGGAGAAATTGCGGTTCTGGATTCTCAGGGAGCGAAATTTTTGAGCTTTCAAGGGAAACCGCTGAAGAAGAAAGAAGACCTCATCACCTGGAGTCCCCTGATGATCGAGAAAAGGGGATTCAAGCATTTTATGCTCAAAGAGATATTCGAACAGCCTCAGGTTGTGAGAGACACCCTGAAGGGCAGGATTTCCCTGGATTCCGGGAAGGTTTTCCTCGAGGAGATCGGAATACCCGCCCAGGCCTTAACCAAAATCGCAAAGGTTGTGGTCATCGCCTGCGGAACCTCCTACCACGCTGGGCTCGTGGCCAAAAGTTTCATTGAGAGTCTGGTCCGGATTCCCGTGGATGTCGAATTCGCCTCGGAATACCGCTACAGGGATTTTATCCTGGATAAGAATACACTCGTGATCGTGATTTCTCAGTCTGGTGAGACGGCTGATTCTCTGGCTGCTCTGCGGGCCGTCAAAAAGAGCGGTGCGCGCACTCTTGCGGTCTGCAACGTTGTCAAATCTTCAATCGCGAGAGTGGCGGACGGAGTCCTGTACACCTATGCAGGCCCGGAGATCGGGGTGGCGGCCACCAAGACTTTCTCTGCACAGATGGCCGCACTGGCCCTCCTCGCGCTTTATCTGGGTCAGGTGAGGGGAACTCTAGATGAAAAAAGAAGCATCCCCTTGATTGAGGACTTGCAGAGGATTCCCCACAGGATGGAGGATATCCTCAATCAGGCTCAATCGATCGAGAAGCTGGCTCAGGAATTTTTATCTTTTTCTCATTTCCTGTATTTGGGACGCGACATCAATTTTCCGGTGGCTCTGGAGGGAGCACTCAAGCTCAAAGAGATTTCCTATATTCATGCGGAAGGCTACCCAGGGGGTGAGATGAAACACGGTCCGATCGCCCTGATCGATGAAAAGATGCCCACGATGGTCGTTGTCCCCAAGGATCATGTGTATGAAAAGATGCTGAGCAACATGTCCGAGATCAAGACCCGTGTGGGATACATCCTGGCGGTTGCTTTTGAAGAGGATAAAGAGATCCGAGATAAGGTGGACAGGGTAATTCCCATTCCTTCCACAGGCCCTCTGTTCACACCTTTTTTAACCACTCTTCCCCTCCAGTTGTTTGCCTACTACATCGCGGCCAAAAGAGGGGCGGATGTCGACCAGCCGCGGAATCTGGCAAAGAGTGTCACAGTCGAATAACCTTTTTACCATCTGATTTTGATCATGATTCGGGCCTGGCGGGGCTGCTGACGGCTCCAGATATCTCCAAAAACCGGGATGTCTTCTTTGACAAACGAGATGGGCTTCTGGCTGTTGGTGAGGTTAAACACGTCAAGCCTGAGGATTAAGGCCATGTTTGGGGAGAGTTGAAGTCCTCGAAGGGAAAACTCCTTTTCAATGCCCAGGTCCAGGTAATAATGAGGTTCGGTCTCCCTGGTCCCTCGTGTTTCCGGAAAGGAATAGTATCCTCCAAAGAACGGGACATAACCCAGTTTTTCCCAGTAATATCCGGATATCCATTCAAAGGCCGCCGAAAGGATGAAGCCGTGCGGCGCGAAGTACACAGTGCTCAGCTTGAGAGTATGGTCGACAGAGTAGGGGAGTTTTCCATACCACCCTTCATCCCCGATCCCTCTTCCTCCCAAACCCCCCAGGGCCCAATCCCAGTAGGCTTTTTCATCCTCATAGCCGGGGATGTCGGGAATGAGGAGATGGTTTCCGAAAAGTCCGATGTAGTTGGTGCTCCCTTCTTCCTGGTCCCAGGAGCCTGTTTCGGTTTGACCGGGATTCGTCCCTTTGGCGGTGGAATGGCTGTAAGATGTGTACAGATAAAACTTCGGCCCGATCTTTCCGTTGAGTTCGAGTTCAAAACCTTCATAATTCCTACGTTTGTGTTCGAAATTGTCGTACAGGAACTTGTACGCCGTGACCAGGTCGAAAACGGCCAGAACTTCGAGCAAATTTTCTGATTTTGTGCGGACGTAACGGGCTTTGAACGCCCAGTCTCGTCCCAACCTCCTGTTGAACTCGATCAGGTATCGGGTGAGGAAGTTCGGCTCCAGGGTCTCATCGATTTCAAAAGCCTGAGCACCCTGTTCGTTCTCGAACAGCCAGTTCACGGGATCGTGCTGCTCAGTTTCTGTGGGAGTCGGGGGCCCCTGCCAGCGGTAAGTGCGGAATTTTAATCCGGCCCCGGAATTGAGCAGACCGAGGGGCATGGTGGTGATCAGGTCTGAGAATCTTCCCCATCCGAGTTTGAGAACGTTGATACCGTTTCCGGTGATGTCCACAGCCAGAGAAAAACGGGGCGAGAGGAAATCTTGGAGGTTCCATTTCCAGAGCGTGTCCCCGTTATGGTCCTTGCAGTGTTGGGTCTGACTTCGGAATCCGGCCATGAAAGTGAACCGGCCCCATGTCCATTTATCCTTGAAGAAAAGCCCGATGCCTTGAGCGGAGTTGATGAATTCGAAATCTCCGTACTCGTAGAAGAAAGTCGGTGTCCCCTGCCCGCCGGCCCAGGTGTCGAAATAGTATTTTGTGCCGTTGTCAAATCCGTTTGCTGGATAGATGTCTTCGTCGGTCCCTGTGAAATCCACGGCGAATTCAGAGGAGAAAGTGTAGTATTCTAACCCGAAGCTGAGTTCATGATGGCCGAAGGTCTCTGTCTCGATGAACTTTGTCAGCTTGATGTTAAAATCCAGACGTTTCTGGTTGTCGGTGACGTTCCCGTAAGAATTATGGGTGCCCCGGGCGAGATCTTCGATGTAGTACTGGGCCGGCCCGAGATCCCGGTCTGCGGGCTCTGTGAAGAGATCTCTTTTGACATGCCCCAGTCCGGCCTCGATAAAGGTCGAAGAGTTGAGAATGCCTTTGTAGTTGAGCCTGAGTATGAGGTCTGCAAAATCATCGGTCTCGTAGAGCTCCGGGATACCTATCCCACCGCTCTGTTTGAGGGATGTGTGGTATATGGAAGTCAGGGAGAGGTTGTGATTGCTGTTAACGGCGTAAGTGAGCTTGCCGAAGAGGTTGTTGCTGCGCAAGTTGAGTCTTCCGCCGGGGACAAAGAGATAGCCCATGGTGCCGTCTTTGGTTTGTTCTGTATCCGAAAAATAGTTGTTGGAAAAGAAATACCACAGCTTATCTTTTTTGATCGGCCCGCCGAAATTGAAATACCAGTTGGCGTTCGAGAACGAGTCGGGCTCGCTCACAACAGACAGCTGGTCCAAGCGCGGTGCCTGGAGGCTTTTATTCGTGAAAACGAAGGAGGTTTCCCCTCTGAATGCATTGCTTCCGCTTTTGGTGACCATATTCACGATGCCGCCATACGCGGAGCCGAATTCAGGACTGAAAGGGTCGGAGATGACCTGGATTTCGTCCAGAGAATCGTAATTGAGATGCATTCCCGCGTTCCTCAACCTTACCCCGCTGATCGAGAGTCCGTCCACGATCCAGTTCGTCCCTTCTTCTCCTTCCCCCCGGAAACTGGGGAGGCCCTGGGTGGCCGTTCCCCGGCGTGTGTTGACTCGAATCCCAGTCACTCCGGGAGTGATCTTGACGGCATCCACCACCGTCCGGTATTGGGACGGAATGGTTTCCAGTTCAGTATTTGTCAGATGGAAGCTCGTGTTTGTGGACGTTTTATCGATCAACGGGAGTTCTGCCGTGACAACAATCTCTTTTCTTATCTCTGATATTGTCATAGTGACTTGGAGGTTTGTCACCTGTCCCAGGCGCACGACGACGTTTTCCTGGACCACGGGATTGAATCCTTCGAGCTTGAATGTCAGCGTGTATTTCCCCACAGGGAGGATCGGGAAGTGAAAATCACCGGTTTTGGAAGAGAAGATCGCCCTTTTTCCCTGAAGGCTGGGGCTTTGTGCTGTGATCTCGACTCCCGGTAGACCCTCTCCTTTTTCCTCGAGGACCTGCCCCTTTACCTCTCCGGTTTCCACACCCCAGGCAAGAGTCCAGATAAAGAGGGTCAGCGCAAAAAGCCAGAGAATTGTTTTTGGCCTGCTCATTCTGAACGGTCGCACTTTCGGAGAATCAAACAGAAAAACCTGACCTATTTCTTTTTTCTTCTTTTTTCTGGCTTGGCCGCAGTTTTGCGGGCTTTCTGGCTGTACTTTTTGATGAATTTTTCAGTGAGGTCTCTCGCTTCGCTGTCTGTGTACTGTCGGGGCGGAGTTTTCATGAAGTACGAGGAAGGCGCATGCAGAGCCCCGGAGATTCCGTGGTCCAGAGCCAGCTTGCAGCATCGGATGGCATCGATGACCACCCCTCCGGAATTAGGAGAATCCTCGACTGATAATCGACATTCCAGAGACATCGGGACATCACCGAAGTGACGGCTTTCGATCCTCAAGAAGCACAGTTTGTTATCCTTCTGCCAGGACACGTAATCGCTCGGCCCGACATGAACATCATCCTCATCGATCTCAAGATTCCTCGCTTTGATCTGGGATGTCACAGCCCCGGTCTTGGATATTTTTTTGGAATACAGCCTCTCTCGTTCCAGCATGTTCAGGAAGTCCGTGTTTCCGCCTGTGTTGAGCTGGTAAGTCCTGTCGATCGGCATGCCACGGTCCAAAAAGAGGTTGACGAGTGTCCTGTGGAGGATGGTGGCCCCGACCTGGGACTTGATGTCATCTCCGATGATCGGAAGATTTCTTTCCTCGAACCTTTTCTGCCAGTACCTTTCGCTGGCGATGAACACAGGGATGCAGTTGATGAACGCGCATCCGGCCTTCAAGACCTGTTCGATATACCATTTTGTGGCTTCCTCGCTTCCCACAGGAAGATAATTGATGACGACATCGGTTTGGGTATCCTTGAGGATTCCAATCACATCCGCCGTAGATCCGGGGGCTTTCTGGATGATCCGGGAGAGGTATTTTCCGAGACCGTCATGAGTCATTCCCCGCTTGATTTTAACTTTTTTATGAGGAACTTTGGCAAACTTGGTGGTGTTATTCGGGGGAGTGAAGATCGCTTCACTCAGGTCTTTCCCGACTTTGTTTTTGTCGATATCAAAGGCCGACACGAATTCGATGTCGCGGATATGGTATCCGCCCAGGTTGACGTGCATAATCCCGGGAATAAAGTCTGTGTCATTGGCATTTTTATAATATTCAACGCCCTGGATCAAGGATGAGGCACAGTTCCCGACACCGATAATGCCCACTCTGATTTTGCCCATTTCCTCAGACCTCCTTTCCGGGCTTGTCGGCGTTCTCGACTTTTCTCACATAGAAAGTCCTCTGGATCGCTGTGAAATGGGAGATGACCGCGATCATTGCCAGGACAATGATCATGGCCAGGTCAAAGATATTGAAGATCGAGCCCAAAACTGCGCCAAGGGCAAGCAAAATGATTCTCTCTGCCCTCTGCATGATCCCTATAGAGCATTCGATTCCCAGACCTTCGGCACGTGCCCTGGTGTAACTCACCAGAGCGGAACCGAGCATGGCCGCGATCGTGAGCCAGAGGGCCCAATGGTTCCGGAAATGAACGGCAATCCCCAGGAAAATAAAAAATTCGGAGTACCTGTCCAGCGTGGAATCGAAAATGGCTCCGAATAGGCTTTTGGTTTGGGTGCTTTCCGCAACCTTTCCGTCCAGGATATCGAAGATCCCGGACACGAATATCGTGATGCCTGCAAGCAGCGGCCGCTCGAGTATGAATAATGCCCCTGCTGCCATACCGGCCACAAGAGCTAAGGCGCTTAAGGCGGCTGGGCCGATACGAAGCTTAATGAACAGGGAGGCTAAAGAGTTCAGGCTGCGAAGGACAAAGGAGATAAGTTTTCTGGGAAGAATCCGGGTGTATTCCTTGGTCTCGCTGGTCATAAGAGTCCTTATTATAGCTATTTTTATCTCAAAAATATAATGAATTATTCTGAGTACTCTTTTTGTCGCGCTGGAAGTTTTGTGTGTGCAAAAAGCAGAATTTATTCTTTATGGTTTTCCCAGAGTCTGGCCATCTCAGGAGCGGCTCGAATCCTTTTCCAGCGATAAATAAACAGGCAAGCCGCTATGAGTAGAATGAGAGCCGGTATTCCTGCTTCGGGTCCGTAATCTCCACCTGTCATCCACACTGGACCGGTCTGCTTCACAACAAAAAGAGTGCTGGCCGACTCACTCCCACTCACAGGCAAAGAGAAGATATTTCGCATACAGAAATTCCAGCTGAAATGAAGTCCTGAAGGAAGCCAAAGGGATTTGGTGCAGATGTAACCCAAAGCCAGAAGGATGCCGAAGACAGTTAAGTTGAGAGCGGCCATCCAGCTAGCGTTTGGAGTGAGCAGATGCCCTAATCCAAAGAGAACGGAGACTCCAACGATGGCGATGAAAGCATTGGTCCCTTGGATGAAGTTCTGAAAGAGGTACCCTCTGAACAGCAACTCCTCAAACGCGGATTGAAATACAGTCGTGAGCATGGAAAAGACAAAAATGTTTTTGAGCAGAGAGAAAGTTATATGATTAAGACTTATTTCAATATGGCCCAAACCCAGTTCGAGAAAAAAAAGGATAGCTACGGATATTAAACCGATGAGAACTCCCAGAAGATATTCTTTTATCCAACGAGAATGAAACATATAGCCGATCGTCGCAGTCGGTCTTTTATCCAGATAGCGAGCGAAAAGAAAAGAAAGGGCTAAAAGACTTCCGAAGAGAATAATATACCGGATCAGGTACTGCTCCCATAACAGTAAAGTGAGGAAATAAAAAAAAGGAAAGCTAATGAGGAAGAAAACCAGTATCCTCCAGCCGGACTTGAGCCGGCCTTTCGCCCACAGAGCTTTTTTTATATCCATAACCGCTGTCTCTATTGGTATTATGACAAATGCTGGATTTTTATGAAACTCAAAGGATACGAAATTCTTTTTGGTCAAAAAGGTTGAGCGGACGTTTTTGTGTCGATTATTCCACATGCTCTTATACCGAATGAATACTTATGACGGGAAGAGCAGATTGAAAAAAAAGGAGAAATCATCTATATTTTGGGATGTTCAAACCACCTGAATTTTCTCAGCGATAGTGCCGGGGTGGCGGAATTGGTAGACGCAAGGGACTTAAAATCCCTCGTTGGTTATCCAACGTGCCGGTTCGAGTCCGGCCCTCTGCACTCTATCCTCCATCTAAAGCCGTAGAATTGAGTTAATTACCACTACCAAGCCAAACTAAGCCAAAACTGGCGCAAACAAACAGTTTTGGTCTGTTTTGTCATGTTTTGGGCACTAAATGGTCACTCGGTAAAGATATAATTAACATATCAAATCCCGAGAATTTCACCGATTAATAGAGAAAAAAATATGTGGTTCTTCACAAAAAACATTCCCCATCCTGTAAAATCGATAGAATATTGGTGCTCTTTTAAATTATAATGTTTGGCTTGATGGACATAATTTACCGTTTTGGCAGATAAGTTAATGAACGAGGAAAT
>CAYGBC010000030.1:0-111180 GCA_964348015.1 uncultured Eubacteriales bacterium
AGAGTGTACGCTCCGTACATCGGCGGCGCCAGCGGAAAGATCAACCAGTTCACCTATTCCAGGTGGCTGATCAAGGCTGGAGGACTCTACCAGCTTCCGTACGACTTCAACGTCTCCTTTACGTTCCTGGCCAGAGAAGGCTGGATCATTCAGGAGAATGTCTCCTATGTGGACTATGCACTTCCCAACACCAGAAGCCGAAGCTACGGTGCCTATCTCGCCGCTTTCGGTACAGAGCGCCTGAACACCTTCTACAGGTTCGACATGCGAGTGGAGAAAGTGATCCGCCTTGGAGACACGGGCCGGATCTACCTGATGGCCGACCTGTTCAACGTCCTCAACGCCAAACTCGAGAACAGAAGATACCAGAAGTCCTGGGGAACGGTGTACAGAGATGCCGGAACCCGCAACACTTCCTTCACGCCGAATGCCACGGCCTACACGCTGAACGAGATCCTGAACCCGAGACTCCTGAGACTTGGAGTCAGATTCCAGTTCTAAGAGGAACACAGAACTAGACGCACAAAGCCCCTTCCGGCTGAAGCCGGAAGGGGCTTTTTTTTTCGCTTCGGAAATGGTAGAATGAAATCGGAGCTGTAGGAGAGATACCCGCAGTCCTTTTTGCCGAAAAAACACAAAACAACGCGCCCTTCGATTCACTGGCGTTAGAGGGAGCGCCGACAGGCGGAGGTCAGAGATGAAAAAGATTGCATTTTCGTTCGCCCTGATACTTTTATCCGTTTCGCTTCTTTTCTCACAGGTCTATAAAGGAAAAGGAAGGATACTCGGTTTCGTCTACGATGAAGAGGGAAATCCTTTGGAGGGAGTCAAAGTCAAGCTGATTTTTGTGAAGGGAAACGCCGGATTTGATGTCGAGACGAATGCAGAAGGAATGTGGGTGGCGTCGTGGCTCAGGAACGGCACATGGAATATTGATTTTGAGAAGCTCGGGTTCTACCCGAAACAGATAAGTATCCAGGTGAGCGAGATCAAGAAAAATCCGGAAATCATGGTCAACCTGAAAAGAGCCGAGGGGCTGCTTCTCACAGAAGAATTGAAGAACGGACTGAATGAAGGAAATGTGCTCTTTGATGAGGGGAAGTACGAGGAATCCATCGTGATTTATGCAAAGCTTCTCGAAGATTACCCGGAGGCCTATATTCTCCATAAGAATATCGGAAACGCCTATTTTCAGATGGAAAAATTCGACCTGGCGGAAGGGAGTTATAAGAAAATCTTGGAGCAGGATCCAGAGAACAGTGAAGCCATGATGCTCATCGGAAATTGTTATACCAACCGCGGCGATAACGAGAAGGCCCTCGAATGGTACAACAAGATTAAATTTGAAGATATCAACGACCCGAATGTTTTATTCAACATCGGCACGAGGTTCTACAATCTCACGAAGTATCCGGAAGCTCTGAAATATTACAAAAGGTCTGTAGAAGTCAAGGAAGATTATGTGGATGGGATTTACCAGCTCGGATTGACCCATTTGGCCTTGTCCAACTTCCAGGATGCAATAGTCGTTTTCGAAGACTATCTCAAATATGATTCTGACTCTGAACGAGCTTCCCAGGTGAGAGGATTCATCGAATACCTCAAAAGGAGAATCGGTTAATACAGCTCTTCCGAAATGCAGAAAAATCGTTTCCTGTATACAACTCTTTTTCTTTTCGCTTTTCTCTGCTTGAGCTTTCCACTCTCTTTTCCGTATCCGGAGAATGACCCCAACGAATCCCGGCTGAATGTCCTTCTCGTCACGATCGACACACTGAGAGCAGACAGGTTGGGCTGTTACAGCCGGGAGCATCTGGAAACGCCCAACATTGACAGGCTGGCCGAGAAGGGAACCATCTTCACGAAGGCCTTTGCCCATGCGTCGACCACGCTCCCCTCTCATGTGAGCATTCTTTCGGGAACGGTCCCGATCCACCACGGTGTCCATGACAACGGGACATTTAGAGTTGAGGATCGATTCCTGACCTTGGCCGAATATCTGAAGGCCAACGGGTATTCCACGGGAGCTTTTATCGGAGCCTATCCACTCGATTCAAGGTTCGGGCTTGCCCAGGGATTTGACATTTACGATGAGGACTACAGGGGCAAGAGCACTCAAAAACTCTCATTCATAGAGAGAAAAGCGGGGGATGTCGCGGATCGGGCGACAGAATGGCTCGAGAAGCAGGAGGCGCATTGGTTTCTCTGGGTTCATTGTTTTGACCCGCACGATCCCTACGAGCCTCCGGAGCCCTTTCAAACACAGTATAAAGACCGCCCGTATGATGGAGAAGTGGCGTATGTGGATTCTTCTCTGGAGAAACTCTTCCGCCACATGAGAAATAACGCTTTGATGGATGACACGGTGGTCGTCATCACCGGAGATCATGGCGAGTCACTCGGCGAGCATGGAGAGATGACCCACGGCTATTATGCGTACAACAGCACGATCTGGATTCCTTTGATCATTTCGATTCCGGGTATCGGTGGGGGCCGGAACGCACAGACGGTTTGCCATGCGGATATTTTTCCGACTCTCTGCGATGTTCTAGGTCTTAAGAAACCGCCTGGACTCCAGGGCGTGTCTCTTCTTCCGGCCATGCGGGGAAAGACACTTCCGGAAAGACCCATCTATTTTGAATCGATGTACCCGTATTACAGCCGGGGTTGGGCCCCTTTAAAAGGTTTTATTTCCGGGAATTCTAAGTTTATAGACTCCCCGATTCCAGAACTTTATAATCTGGAAAAGGATTTTAATGAACTCCAGAATCTCGCTGGCACAGTGAAATTGGACGACTACAGAAAAGAACTCGCGCGAATTATGGAGGAGCAATCTCTTCCTGGAAGAGAGGAGGGAAGAAGGCCGCAGGCAGACAGAGAAACCCTGGAAAAACTGAGAAGCCTCGGTTATATCTCCACGCGCAGGACATCTGAAAAGAAAGACTTCGGCCCTCAGGATGACGTGAAAAAGCTCCTCCCGCTTCACAACAAGTCCATGGAGGCGATGGACCTATGCAGAACGGGAAAAGTCGACGAGGGAATCCGGCTTCTCAGGGAAGTGATCACTGAGAGAGAGGATGTCGATATTGCCTACACCAACCTCGCCACGGTTTTTAAAGACATGGGAAAGCTGAACGAGGCGTTATTAGTCCTGGAGGAGGGGATGCGAACTAATCCCTCGAGTTATGAGATTTTCATCACTTATATGAATTTTCTTCTCGATGCGGGCCGAGATGATGATGCGATAGAGCTTTTTACCGGGATGAACCTGCGTCAGATGGAGCATGATCCTGAGGCGTGGAATTTTTTAGGAGCGGCCTATTCCCGCAAGGGGGATTTTGACAAAGCTTTAGAGGCCTACGAGATGGCCCTGTCTTTGGATAATAAATACTCAGTGGCGCACAAAAACATCGGCGCAGTCCAATTTTCAATTTTTTTAAAGACAAAGGAACGGAGTTCCTTCCGGAAGGCGCTCCAGAGCTTTAAAAAAGCGATCGAGATCAACCCGAATCTCGCTTCAGCTTACAACGGACTCGGAGGGGCTTACCTGTATGCAGGGAATTTGGAGGGAGCGGTTTACTGCCTGGAAAAGGCTTTAGAGCTCGATCCTCACTTTTCGAATGCCCTCTACAATCTCGGGCTTGCGCACTTGCAGAGAGGCGAAAAGGCAAAGGCTCTCGAGTATTTGACTCAATACAAAGAAAAATACGAACGTTTTCTTTCTCCTTCTGGAAAGAAAAAGTTAGAGGAGTTGATTCTAAAATGCAAACAAGAGTAAAAGATTTTGCACGTTTGTCTGTCCTGGCATTCTTAGTTTTGGGAGTGATGTCCTGCGGCGGCGGGGGAAAGATAGCGCTTGACCCGGAAAGCCAGAATTTTTACGAGTATGCCTATCTCATCATGACCGGCGTGGAGAAGGACATCTTTCGTCATCTCCCCGACAAGGAATCCAGAGCGGAGTTTATCAAGGATTTCTGGGCCAAGAGGGATCCGAACCCGGATACAGAGGAAAATGAATACAAAGCCGAGTTTTACAGAAGAATCGAGTATGCCAACGAGAGATTCAGAGAAGGACCTCCGGGATGGAAAACTGACAGAGGACGAATTTACATCTATCTGGGCCCGCCGGATCGATTTGACGAGATTTTCACTCATAATGAAGTGACCAGCAGCGGTGAGCCAGTCAGGGGTTCTGTGATACTGTGGTATTATTATCGGTACGGCGTGGGGATAAAGTTCGAGGACGTGAAGAATAACGGGCATTACACGTTTGATCCTATGGACGGCCTTGCCGGAAGCCTTTCGGAAGCGATTGAGATGGCCAAGCTGGGGGTTAATTTCGGAGAAGGGAGGATGTCGCAGAAATACTTGAACTTTGACCTCGAGTATGACGCTCAAAAAAAAGAGATTATCATCCATTTTCCCGTCAAGGGCATCAATTTTTTAGAAGAAGGAGGACTGCTCAAGGCCGACTTCGTGTTTGAGTTCCACATCAATGAAAAAACAGGAGTACGGAAGGATAAATTCACTGAATCCAGGTCTTTTGCCGACTCTGAAGATCATCTTCTTGAGACGAAAGAAATTGTCTTTGTCTTTCCGTATGACCTGGAACCGGGGAAATACTATTTTGATGTGATTATCCGCGGCGATGAAAGCATCGGCAAGACGAGAAAAATATTCGATATAAAGATTGAGAGGCCATAAAAGACAGATTCTTCATAGCGGCGAATGAGTCAGAGTGAAACGATATTGAGGGATCCGAGTTATACGTATTGGAGAGGTTAACAAACAATGAAGTCTAAAGTATCTATCGTCATCATTTGTGTGCTTCTGGTCACTTCATTCCTTTTTTCTCAGAAGAAAATGAGGGTCAAGGACCTTCACGAAAAGTATCAGGAATTTTTGAAGCTGACCCTTTATATCATGCATGAAAAAGAGAAAGATCCCTTCCTGCAGCTGGACAACGATCGAGAGCGGGATGCGTTCATCGAGATGTTCTGGAGATTGAGGGACCCCACGCCGGGGACGCCGGAAAATGAATACAGGGACATGCACATCGAGCGCTTTCTGTATGCCAACAAATATTTCAGAAGAGGCTCCCCGCGTGAAGGCTGGATGACGGATATGGGGAAATTCTACATCATCCTGGGTGAACCAGTCAGTAAAGACCGGTATCCTGCCCAGAAAGAGATGTATCCGATAGAGGTCTGGTCGTATTACGGAGATAAAGAGAAGGGGCTTCCTTCACATTTCAACCTTGTTTTCTTTCAAAGAGGCGGTGCCGGAGAATACAAGCTGTACGACCCTGTTTCTGACGGACCGGCCGCTCTGATGATTCACGGGAAGGGCTTCGCCATCGAGGATTATGAAGCCATGTACGAGAGGCTTTTGGAGATTGCTCCCACGTTGGCCACAGTCTCACTCTCCTTGATTCCAGGGGAAATTCCGTATGGCTACCGACCATCACCGATGAATGCGATACTGATCGCGAACATAATCGAATCGCCGAAAAAAGACATCAATCCGACTTATGCGACGCATTTTTTGAACTTGAGAGGCATAGTCAGCACAGAGCACATGACAAATATTGTGGATAGCGAGACAAGCACAGCCTTGATTCCAGACCCCATCATCGGGATGAACTTTTTGCATTTTTCGATGGTGCCCAAAGCCATTTCTATCGATTATTTTGAGCAGAATGACCAGTATTTCTGTAATTTCACGCTTAACGTCAGCCTCAGGATTGAGAATGATGTGATATTCCAGTACACGAAAGAGTTCCCGCTGTATTTTTCTCCTGATGACCTGGATAAGGTGAGAGCGAACGGGATTTCCATCGAGGACTCCTTTCCTGTAGTGGAAGGCCGCTACAGATTGACGATACTCCTTCAGAATTCAATCGGTAAAGAATTTTCTATTTTCGAACAGGACATCTCTGTTCCCCAGAGATCGGAAGAGCTGAAGATCGCGGGACCGTATTTGGGTTACAAGTTTCAGGATTACCAGAGCAGCGTGCATATTCCTTATAAAATGGTCGACAAGAAATTGATCATCGACCCTAAGAACACGTTTGCCACGGGAGATGAAATCGCTTTGGTCGTGGGACTCGTGAACCTTCCTCAGGAGATTTGGAACGAAGGAGAGTTGAGAGTGTTGATTGAGGGACTCAGAAAGGAGAATTCCACGCAGAAATCGTTGACTTTGAGACTCAGAGATTATCCCCGCGCCAATGTCATGTACATTCCTCAATCCATCCGGGCCAGCGAACTGCCTCCGGATTATTATGAGATGAAAACAATGATCGTGGGAAAGGATGAGGAGACAATCGAGGAAGCGAAAACGGAATTCATCATTTCTCCGGAGGAAGCGATCGCCCATCCGATTGCGCGGGCGAAAATTATCCCGCTGTCCAATAGCTTTTTATTCTATTATATGCATGCCCATCAGTATGCGAAGCTCGGAGATCTCGTGAAAGCGGAAGCGGCTTATGAGAAGGCGTACGACCTCAGACCTGATTTTAAAAAAGGCGTGGTCGAGTATGCCAATTTTCTGTACAGAGCGAGGAAGTACGAGAAAAGTCTGGACTTGATCGAAAACATTCGAGATGATGACCAACTGAGGTTTGATTATTTCTTGATCAAGGGGCGAGCGTTGATGGGAATGGAATGGTATGAAGAGGCGATAGACAATCTGATCGAGGGGAACAAGATTTACAATAGTGATACAGGTCTTTTGAACTCTCTCGGTTTCTGCTATTACAAAACAGGTGAGAAAGAAAGAGCGTTGGCGATTCTCAGAGCCTCACTGAACTTGAATCCAGACCAGGAAAACGTGAAGGCATTGATCGAGGAAATCGAGAAGAGTAAAGATGAGGAAATCCCGAAGATAAATCCTCAGATAAATTGCCGATAAGGATTCGATCCGGCTTCATCCCGCATCAAACGGATAAAGCGCTTATCTCACCTCAAAATCCAGACTCTTGGTGATTGATTTTCCGGATACCTTATCCGTTATCGTTATTTGGAGAGTGTATGTGCCGGCTTCGACCTCTCGCTGCTCTGTTTTATCGCCTTCATCAGATTTGATCAGCACTGTTCTGATCAGGGGGAGTTCCTGGTTGATGAGAGGAGCTTCGTATTTCTGGGGGGCAAACAGGATAGCCTTTTCTTCGCCTTTCATTACATTAAAAGCCACTTCAATGCTGAATTTTCCGGCCTCGTCCTGTTGAGTACCAAAAATATAGAAGAAAAGTCCCATTTTATCCCCGGAAGAGAAAACTTTTTCGATGTTGGGTTCAATGTTGACGATCGAATAGACGAATGAGCCTTTGTGAGCTGTGGGCCGTCTTTCAGGAGATTCCAGATACTTTTGGTTCTTGACGAAAAAGAGCGGTGTGGTGATCAATTCGTCATTGAGAGTAGCTGTCTGGGGGAGGGAGAATTCATAGTACTGCGTCCCTATTTTTTCCAATTTTTGTGAACAGACCGCCATGGACAGGAGATAGTTGCCTGGGGTCAGGATATATCCAGTCGAATAGAACTCCTCCTTTTCGGGTTCATACGCACTGCTGTCCACCTGCAGGTTAAGAGGGACATAGACTTCCTGGAGAACTTCTCCTGGAACATCGTTTTCCAGTTTGTTGAACTGCAGAAAGAGATGCGATCTGGCCTGCAGTTTGCTCGCCTCGGTTTCGAAGGCCGTCAACGCTTCCTCTTCTTTCTTTTTCACGGGAGCAGTAGCCGCAAAACCGAGATCTGCATTCTTCGCTTTGAAAAGGATGACCGTGTACAGGTTCTGTCCTGCGGGGAAATAGAGATGCTTTGTGATTGAGAAAGGAACGTCCGGACGGACCTGACGGGTGGGCATTCCTGCTTCGAATACTTGTTTGACCTGATCGGGGATGATGACAATCTTGGTGGGCTGGGTTTCTTGTGCTTGTTCTTCCTCTTGTGCGCGAAGGCTCGGTGACAGAAGCAAACTCAGGATGAGCCCTGATACGATCACAAGACTTACATGGCTTTTCGTTTTCATGTTTCCTCCTAAGTTACAACCCTCAGCTCTGAGTGAGTTGGACTGTAAATTTGGAACTTCTTGGCTTTTTCGGAGGAGGTTTTTCCCTCCGTTCTCCAAACATAAATATAGCAGATTCGGTCCTCTTTTTCAATATTTGAGATGCGACCCCGTTTTTTATTTTTTATTATCTCTGGTACTTTCTCACCGCCCTTTGATGTTCAGAAAACGTGCGGCTAAAGACATGGCTGCCGTCATTCTTGGAGACGAAATAAATGTATTTTTCATCCGCAGGATAGAGAGCGGCTTTGAGAGCGGCTTGTCCCGGATTGCAGATGGGGCCTGGAGGCAGGCCTCGATTGAGGTAGGTGTTGTAGGGAGAATCGAGTTTCAGATGTCTTTTCAAAAGGCGTCCTGTGTAGGTGCCCTGCTCTTTCATGGCGTAGATTATGGTCGGATCACAGTCGAGTTTCATCTTTATTCTCAGACGGTTGTGGAATACGGCTGAGACCAGCTCTCTTTCCTCGGGGAAAGAGGTCTCTTTTTCGATCAATGAAGCCAGGGTCACGACCTTTCTTGGAGTCATGTTGATTTCAATAGCTCTTTGCCGCCACTCCTCGGTGAAGACGGACTTGAATTGGTTGACGAGAGTGGTGACGATCGTTTCCGCAGATATTCCTCTGGAAAGGTGGTAGGTCTCTGGGAAGAGGTATCCTTCAAGATTTTCCGCTTCGATATCGTAAGTGCCGAGGAGTTCGGTCCTGGAACACGCCTCAAGAAAATCCTCCTCTTCTATGATTCCGATGGAATCAAGATGTTGAGCGATCTCCCGTCTTGTCAAGCCTTCGGGGATGGTGACAGGATGGAAGAAGACCTTCCCTTCGGAGAGAATGGTCAGGATTTCTTTTGTCGACACCGGGAGGCGGAGCTCATACTCTCCGGCTTTCAAACTTTTAGGAGAGAAATAGAGTTTATAGCCCAGAAGAAAGGGCCAGGTTTTCTTGATTATGCCTTCCTCTTTGAGATCTTGAGCGATGCTCTGAATCCCTTTTCCGGATTCGACTACAAATAATATCTTTTGTGGGGCAGCTTTCGAAGATCCGTAGAACTCGAAAGAAAACCATGCGCAGAGAAGGAGAGGGATGACCGCTGAGACGATAAGAGCGGGTTTAATGACCTTGAGTATCATGGTGTTTGGCTTTTTTATTTTCGAGGTAGCTCGAGAGTATGAGGGAAGCGGATATCTGATCCTTCAGTCTCTTTTTCTTGCGGAAGTCGGTTTTTTGTCCTCTCAGAATTTTCAGAGCCTGCTGTGTAGTCAGACGTTCGTCCCAGAAAACGATCGGAAGATGGAGGATGTTCTCGAGCCAGCGGGCGAACTTTTTGGTCTTTTCTACCCGTGTCCCCGGGCTGCCGTCCATCCGGAGAGGAAGTCCGATGACGATTTCTCCGATCTCGTACTGCGAGACGAGTTCCTGAAAATACTTCTTATCCTTTTCTTGACTCTGCCTGCGGTAGATTCCGATGGCTTGGGCAGTCAGAAAGAGTGTGTCGCTGACAGCCAGTCCGATGCGTCTGTCCCCGAAGTCTATCCCGAGAATTCTCATGAGTTCCAGTTTTCTCGATTTCTCTTTTTCTTCCTATGCCTGTCCAGGCCCAGCTCGATAAGCTTTTCCAGAAGATGCGGGAAAGACAGACCGCTGACCTCCCAGAGCTTGGGATACATGCTGATTTCCGTGAAGCCTGGAATGGTGTTGATCTCGCTTAAATATATTTTTTCGGATTTCCCGTCCATAAGGAAATCCACTCGCGCCATACCCGAACAGTCGATGGCCTTGAACGCTTCCACGGAGAGCCGCTGAATGTCTTCAGCCTGTGAGGGAGTGAGCTGCGCCGGGATTCCGAAGCGCGTCTTCCCTTCTATGTACTTGTCTTCATAGTCGTAGAATTCTCTAAAGGGGATGATCTCGCCAGGGAGAGAGGCTTTGGGCTCCTCATTCCCAATGACGCTGCACTCCAATTCCCTCCCGAGTATCCCCTCTTCGACAAGGATTTTACGGTCATATCGGAATGCCTGATCCAGAGCAGCAGATGTTTCGCTGTCTTCCTTCACTTTGGATATGCCGACACTCGAGCCCAAACAGGCGGGTTTCACAAAGCGCGGAAGAGGCAGTTGCGCCTCGATTTCAGCAAGCACCGATTCTTTATGTGCTCTCCACTCCCTTTCATGAACAATGAGATATTTGACCACAGGTAAATGACGGGCCTCCCAAATTGTCTTGGCCATGGCTTTGTCCATGCCGACGGCAGAATCCATAACGGATGCTCCAGCATAGGGGACATCGGCCATCTCCAGAAGCCCCTGGATAGTCCCATCTTCGCCGTAAGGCCCGTGAAGCACTGGGAAATAGATGTCTGCATCGATGGGCGGAGAGGCGTCACTTCTGTTCCATGGAAGGAAAGAAGAAAACGGGCCGGCGTTCAGTTCCTCAGAAGGAAGGAGGGGAGATTCGACGATTTTCCAGTCTCCTGTTTTGTTAATGTACACAGAGATGGCCTCGAATTTTTTCGAGTCAAGGTTATTGTAGATCGAGGCGGCGGAAAGGAGGGATATTTCGTGTTCGGCGGAGCGTCCGCCAAAAAGGAGAACGACCTTTCTCTTTTTAGACGCCATTGACTTCTCTTGTGAGATTATTTTAAAGGAATGAATCTTCCTTGTCCAATCTGGAACAGAGAGGTCAGGCTTGTTCCTTGGAAACAAGACAGCTTCTCATAAGGTAAAAAGTATCCTGCGAAGGTTTGTGGGTGAAAAAACCGTTTGAAGGCTGAGCGGGCACGGTTCCTCGGGGCTAGACCCGAGAGGAGAGCGAAGCCTGAAACCGAGGAGTTTTTGAATCCACAAACCGGAGCAATCGGTTTTCTAGGAACCAAGCCTTCCTCGGGAAATATAGAATTTTTTTTAAAGAAGATGTTCAAATGAAGCGACTATTTTAAGTGAAGAATGGATGCCCAAAAAGATATCAAAGAGAATCGATGAGGCTTTTGCTCGGATTGAATTTGATTCTCTTTTTTCGGGGGATTTGGATGAGCTCTCCGGTTTTAGGATTCCGGCCTTTCCTGGCCTTTCGTGTTTTGACTTCGAAGCTTCCAAAGCCGGAGAAGGTCACGCGGTTTCCATTCTTCAGCCAAGAGCTGATCCCGCTGATCAGAGAATTTAGGGCCTTTTCGGCTTGAAGTCCGGTGATTCCGGCGTCTTTGGCCATTCGGGCCGTTAATGCTCTCTTATTCACAGTCAACCTCCTTAGCTTTATGCCGCTTATAAGCTAGTTTCCTTATGTTATGAAGAAGGAACGTGAGATGTCAAGAAAAAGTAACGAAATCCTAAAAAAAACACGTCTATTGACAGATTTAGTCGTTATTCATATAATGAGGACAACATTCAGGATGTCAAAATCCGAAAAGAGGAGCACTCATGAGAAACTTACGCTTTAAAACAGCGGTGAAATTCCTATTTTTTGCTATGATAATCTCTGTTCTGTGTTTTCAAGGAGAGGGGGTCGGGTTGAATCCCGGAGACGCGGGGGGCGACCAGGAACAGGAAGCCAAGAAGGCGAGATTGTATAAGGACGTCTTCCCTTTGATCACAGAAGCCGACCTTTACTGCTCGTTCTTTGCCATGGATAAAATAGAGCTGGAAGCGCAAATCGTGGGTTCAGAAAAGGATAAAGAAAGGATACTTCTCAGAGAAAATGAAATATTTTATGTGAATAAAGGAAGCATGGACGGCTTCGAGGTTGGTCAGGTTTACTCGGTACTTCAGGTTGGAGAGAAGGTGAGAAATCCTGTCACGGGGAAAAAGTACGGCCGCGTGGTGTACAGGAGAGGCCGAGCCCAGATTGTCTCCGTCGAAGAGGACCGCTCGTTCGCCAAATTGGAAAAGGCTTGTGGAGAGGTCATGGTGGGCCATTTCCTCGTGCCCTTTGAAGAGAAAAGCGGCATTCTGGGAAAAGACCTCGGCTATAACGTTCCGATAAGTGAGGAGGAGGGATCCCGGGGGATGCTGATTTATTTTCAGGATGAGTATCAGCAGATCTCAAAGGGACACTACTCCATCGTCGATATCGGAGAAGAGGACGGGATTCATTATGGACAGCAGCTCGTCATCTACAGAAAACCAAAAGGAAAGAAAAGGACACTCGAGAAGATTGGAAACTCGATCGTGATCGATACCCAGCAAAAAACATGCACAGTGAAGATCCTCTCCAGCAATAATGCTCTGAGGGTCGGAGATTTCGTCCAGCCCCGTTACAAGTAGTCCATCACACACATTCCACATTTTTTCTTTTTATTCGGAGTGATTTGTCTGTCTGAGGAGCGGCGTGATGTCCGGAGAAAAGATTCTGGAAACAGAAATGCTTGGACATTCATGCGGAGTTATTCATTCCTGAAATGCGATTCACCTCAAATTTAAAAACAATTCTTGAAGTTTGACGAAAAATGAATTAATTTCATATCTCCTTATAGGCCGTGCTGAATATTCATATTGAGATGATGATTTCATAATAGTTTTAGAAGGAGTCATTCATGGGGTTAAAAAAGTTTATCGTCAACCTGGCGCCCTCTCCACTGGTTAAACTTTTTGCTAGCCCGTACGTGGCCGGAGACAGTATCCAGGCCGCAATCGATACCGCGCGCAAGTTCTGGGAAGAAAGACGTGTCTGCTCGACCATAGACCTTCTGGGCGAAGAGCTGGAGAACGATGAGGATGTCCAGTACACGGTTGGCGTCTACGAAAGATTGATCGGCGGCCTGGGTTCCCCGGAATATGCGACGATTTCCCTCAAACCCACTCAGCTGGGCAGCCACCGGGGGACAGAGCACTGCCTGAAGGTCATCGAAGGGATCGTTGCTCAAGCAGAGAAGCAGGATATCCCAGTCACTCTGGATATGGAGGACCATCCTTACACAGATATGACCCTGGATATATTCCGTTCCCTGGTAAAGGACCATCCCACATTCGGCACAGTCCTGCAGTCCCGCCTGTACCGCACCGATGAGGACATTAGATCTTTAAAAGGGCTGAACGCCCGTATCCGGATTTGTATTGGCATATATAACGAACCGAAAGACATTGCCCTCCAGAGCAAGCCTGAAATGAAGACAAAAATGCTCGAGCAGATCGAGGTCCTGCTCAAAGAAGGCCATTATCCGGAGATCGCGACGCATGACGAAGCGGTCATCAACGAATCCATCAACATCGCCGATAAACTGAAAATGAAAAAAGACCAGTATGAAGTTCAGATGCTGATGGGCGTTCCGAAGCAGGATTTCCAGGATGAGCTTGTGCGGAATGGAATCCTGGTCCGTCTCTATGTTCCGTTTGCTGAGAAGTGGAAATTCGCCACGGCCTACTCCAAGAGACGTTTGGCGGCCAATCCGGCCATGGCGGCGTACATATTCAAGAATCTTCTGCACAAGACTGCGGGCAAGCGTTAATCGAAAAAGGGGAACAGACTCCTTTTTTTAAAAAAATTGTTTGTTACTTATGGTCAGTCTCAGGGTGGCACTTCTTGTAAATAAGCAACATTTAATATCTAGAAAAGAGGTGTCATCGCGAGCTTGCGCGGCAATCCCATAAGAAAATAATATTCATTATTATCAAAGCCTGACTCCAATATTCCCTTTTGATTGACAGAAATTAGTCTTTTTGGTAGTTTAAATCCAGAGCCTTAGTCCTGTGAGAGAGGCTTGATGCGGGCGTAGTTCAGTGGTAGAACGTCTGCTTGCCAAGCAGAAGGTCGTGGGTTCAAATCCCATCGTCCGCTCCAGATTTACTTCTTTCTCTTCGGTCTTTTTTCATTTTTTTACTTCATGCCTTCTTCTTTTTCAACAAATTGACAGCATACAGTGCTTCGTCCTCAAGTTAAATTCTAAGTCTTATCCCTCCAGAATTATACGATTATATAATGATTATTTGAGGCATAAAACTTGAATGATATTCTCGATCGGAAATCAAAAATTGAAGTTTGCATCTGAACAAATTCCCAGTGAAAAAAAATTTTATAAAATATAAAATATTTTCTTGACAACCATTTTTTCCTGTGATACTAAACCTCACATAAGGATCATCGAAGCATGGAATTGTGGATAAAAAAATTCAGATTCCATCCACCCTTTTTTAGAATTTCCTGAGAAACTCCGAACAAGTGCATCCATCTAGCTTGTTCTGAAATATACAGGGGAAAGGAGGCGAAAATCGCCCTCATAGGAAAGGAATCCCAATGAAAAAATCCAGTAATCCTGTCCATTTGTTTTTCTTTAGAGCCATTCTATTAATCGTTATAGGCTGCCTTGTGGCACTTGTAGCAGCAGAAGAGGCACATAAAATTAACCTACAAAAATCCTCTTCAGATGCAGAGAAGCCTGGGCCGATTCTCAAAGACCTTATCCTGTCGCATGCCTACACTGTTGATGTGGAAAAAGGAGAGCTGGCGCCGATAACATACACGTTAACTGTACCAGCAAGGGTCCGAATTATTGTCTGTGCTCCGAATGATCCTGATCAGCTTTATAGGATTCTCATCTGGGATTGGCAGGAGGCTGGACCTCAAACTGTGATGTTTGATGGCAGAGACCAGGGCGGGTATCCGTTAGACATGAGCAAATGTGCATTTTGGTTGGACGCTTATAATAAGGGTAACTACAGGCCTAACACAATTGAATTGAAGCCGTTAACTACACAGGACCTGATTCTTGGAAAGCAGGGTCCTCATGACCACAACCGTTGTTTTGAAGACAAATGCAAACCTTCTCAGATTCGATTCGTCGGATTCCAGAATGTCCTACCCGATCCAAGTGACGATATCTTCCCCATAAAAGAAGATGTGGTCTTGTCTGGTGTCGTCAATATCAAGGCCCGTGTCGCTAAAGATGCCAGGGGTTATGGAGACATGACTGGTTATGGTGTCCGATGGATGGTTGATCAGACTTTGATCGGGGCTGAGTATTACGAACGAGAAAGTGATGGCGAATTTGAATTTCAACTGGATACATCCGCGTTTCCCGAAGGGTCTCATGTTCTCCGCGTAAGCTGCTGTGATCATTATGATCACATCGGTGTGTACAGCGTGAGAGTGAGCTTTAAGGAAAAGCGGTAGTATGAATAAAATTTTAAAAAAAGGAGGAAAGATTGAAGAAAGTTTTTATCGGAGTACTTGCTCTTGCCCTGTTTATCTGTATGGCACCTCGTCCTTCTCATTCCGTTTGCTGCGGCGTCAATCCATACTTTGACCTTGTGAATGTTGCGATCGACTGTTATCTTATCCCTGGAACTCTCAGCGGTGTAGTGAGAGGCGTTGAGGAATGGTATGATGCCTACTCGACGACCGCAAGTGTTGAAGTAGAAATTACGTCTCCATCCGGTGTTGTGACAAACCAGGTCGCTACGCTTTCGAACCTTCAGGAGTTTCCGAGCGGAACCAATATTGGAAGTTATGCGACATGGGATTTTTCCGTGAGTTACACTGCAGAAGAAGTAGGCACATACACGTACGTTTTGAAAGCAGGGTGGACGAGCGCATTTAACTGGACGATGTACCGAACCCAATTTGGAACTTTTGACGTTGACTATTGCCTCACTCCGGGGAAAGTAACGGGTGGCGGATGGATTCAGACTGGCGAAGTCAAGAACACTTTTGGCTTCAATGCCCAGTCCCCAGATGGTGAGATAGTCAAGGGGAATGTTGAATTCCAAGCTCATGGATTCCTCAACTTGAAGAGCACGGCTATCAACACTCTTTATGTTAATGGCAATTTCGCTGTCATTTCAGGCGATTGCAAGATCAACGGCGAAGAAGGTTACACGTTCGTGCTGATTGTTGAAGATAATGGCGAGCCAGGCAAAGGAGTGGACAAATTCACTCTATCTTGGGATCCAACCCTTAATGGATTCGGCTCTGTTGGAGATACTATCGATAAAGGCAACATCCAGATCCACGATAACTAAGTACATAGTATATTTATTAGAATTTTAACCTGGAATACAATCGAACATCGTGAGGGGAATCCTTCCTCTCACGATGTTCTATGCCAGAAGTATTATTTTTTTATTGCGAGGAAATCAATGATAAACAAACTCGAGACAGGTGAATGCCACTCAAATTTTAGAAAAGTCATTGTATTGAAGGGGATCGTTATTTTATTATTGCTTTCCTCACTTTCCTTTGCTCATAAAGGTGTCTTAGTTAATACAAAACAGACGATTTTCATTCAGCCTACATCGATTAAAATATCTCATGTTCTCGACTGCGGGCTGAAGTCTTCCCTCAATATTATTCCCTTGCTCGATGCGAACAATGATGGAAAAATAGAAGACGATGAGATTAATGCCCTATCTATTAAATTGAAAGAGGCGGTTATTAAATACGAGTCTGACTACAAGGCTCTGCTCGATAAAAATACTATATCTCTTCCTTTCCAGAAATTGGCGATTCATTATGATTCCACTGGAAACAACACGAATGTGGAAATCATTTTCTCGAAGAACAATCTTTTTTTCAAAGAGGGCCTCCACAAATTGACATTGGAAAGAGAAGGTTTCCATGCCGATATTCCAATATTAATGGCCATGATTGGTTATTCGAGCACTCCGCTGCAAGCACACAGTCCTCCCGCTCATATGGTTGGGATGGAACTTCGGATTCCAGATAATTTTAAGATTCTTGAGTCTAGTCTTGGATTCATCCCCTCCAATTCACCCTCTCTTCTCAAAGGGATTTTCTTGACACAGCAGCATCCCAAGGTTGAAGTCAGCTTTGAAGTGAAATCTCCAGATTCTTCTCATAAGTGATGGATTATTTTTGTTGCCTATCAGAAATTTCCTATTGATTTCATTCCTTGTTTTTTTGGGGCTTGAAAACTGTAAATTCACTCTCGAAGAAAAGTCTACATCTCGAACAAACAAAGCAGACACTATTACTAGCGCCACTAGAGCCCAAATGCTCCCCTGCCAGATCACGGAAAGATTCACCTACGATGCTCTTCATTTTGCCCCATCCAAGCAAAAATTCGGGAGGCTTTCTTACCGAATTTCGAGAGACGCATGGGTCAGGGTTCAAGTCGTCCTCCGAAAAGATCCTGACCTGCTGATCAGAACTCTAATTGATTGGAAGAAGCAAGAAGCAGGAACTCATATACTTTTTTGGGACGGACGGGATTCCTCGGGTCATCTTGTCGACAAGAGTAAGTATCCCTGTATGATTGTCATGGAGGCTGATAAAGAGATTCACCGCACGCATGATTGGTCTCGATGCATCGAGATGAAAATAAAGCTGAGATTAACTAAGAAAATTCGTTTGCGAGAAGATGCATCAATCCAGGTTCCTTTTTCTGTAGCAATCTCAAGAAGTGGTTATATTAAAGAGAGCGGATTAACTGCACGACTCTACATTGACTTTAGAAAGGTTGTGGAGAAAAATTTTCCTCCCAGTAATAAATACAAGTATGCTTTAGATTTGCCCATTTCTTCAGATTTATCCGGAACTCATCTGATTACCCTCGTTGTCTCGGATGGAGCTGATCATTCGGGAGCAGCTTCCCGACTCGTTGCTTTCCTGAATGAGGAGTAGATCGGTTTCATCCAGGCCTTCGAAGAATCAATAATACAACGAAATTATTAATATTTATTGTTGGAGTGGAAGGGGTTGAATCGGGCTTAACTGGACAAACTCAGAAAATTGATTTAGAATGTCAAAGGATAAAGATCTGAACGATTTGCTTCAAGAGAGAGATTGTAACCTTTTTATTATTAGAGAGTTGGAGTGAGGCTGAAGAAATTGGGATTTTTTTGATAAGCAGAATGCCATGAATTCGAATCCCATCGTCCGCTCCATTTTTTTCACACAACCATTGACGATGACGAAGAAGGCGCGGTACCCAAGTGGCTAAGGGAGAGGTCTGCAAAACCTCGATTCGTCGGTTCGAATCCGACCCGCGCCTCCAAAATAGTCTTCGAGATATAAAAAACTGAACCTTCAATTATCCTTCTTTAAGAGTCAACGGGAATCCCTGCGTCGCGTCTTTCGGATTCTGTTCAAACCCGCAGGGGAATGGACGAGAATCAAAGACGAACCATTTTCTTTTTCACGTTTCTTTGTGTCTTACGCCCTAATCCTGGCCGCCGTCTCGCCCGTGATCCGGTTCCTGACAGGATTTGTGTACGGTCATTATCGGCGGCCGTTTACCGGTTGGAGCTGGGGCATTGTTCTCAGAGAACTTCTCTTCTGTGCTGTTGTGTATTTGTGTTCTCTGGCCGCTGTCTACGTGTGGGGACGGATGATCTCTTTACTGGCTCCGTTGTTTTCTTCCCAGCGGAAACAGACAGAGTCTTTTGTTCTGGCCGTCTTCAGCATGATTCCTTTCTGGCTGGGAGGCGTGTTCTATCTCATTCCAGAATACGGATGGATAGTCAAAATCGGCGTGGGATTTTACGGAGTGTATATCCTGTTTCGGGGATTGACGGCCGGTCTTCTGGAAACTCCGAGGAAAAAGGTTTTCGTTTTTCTTCTCTTGAACTGCGTATTCGGATTGGGTCTGGTTATCCTGGCTGAGCTTTTACCCAGGTTTATTTTTACTGCCTGGGGAGTCATTCAGGTCGGCTGATTCCTCCAGAATTTTGAGAAACGCTTCCTGCGGAGACGACGCGGCTGTGATCGGCCGGCCGATGACCAGATAATCCGCACCCTTCTGGAAAGCGAGAGCCGGAGTCATGATCCTCTTTTGGTCCTGAGCGGCGGCCCATGAAGGACGAATTCCCGGAGCGACCACGAGGATATCCTTCCCGAATTCTTTCTTCACGATCTCGATTTCTTGAGGCGAGCAGACAACTCCGCTCACTCCCGCTTCCTGAGCCAAATGGGCCAGCCTGAAGACCTGGGAGATCGTGTCAGAGACCATCCCGATCTCTTCGAGCTGTTCGTTCTTCAAGCTGGTCAGGATGGTTACGGCCAAAAGGATCGGTTTTTCCGTTTTTTGGGCCTTCGCTTCTTCTGCGGCTGACTCCACGGCTCTTTCCATCATCTCCCGTCCTCCAGCCGCGTGGAGGGTCATCATGTGGGCGCCGTGTTTGACCGCGGATTTGACCGCGTCGCCGACCGTGTTGGGAATATCATGGAGTTTCAGGTCCAGAAAGACCTTCTTTCCCATGGCCTGGATTTCGCCGAGCAGGGGAGGTCCCTCGGCCGTGAAAAGCTTGAGACCCACCTTGAATATCTCGACTCCTTCAAGCTTTTTGATCAGAGAAAGGGCTTCCTTTTTTGTGCCCACGTCCAGGGCCACTATGATTTTTTTGGCCAGGTCTTTTGTGTGTGTCATGTTTTATTCCTCTGAGAATTACCTGTATGGATGTCTAAATCCTATTGTTTCCATTTATCGAATATGGTCTCCGTCACTCCCAGAGCATCGGGAGCGGCAGTGGCCTATGCGCGCAGCGTTCCGATGAGAGTTTCGATCCTTTTGATCCCCTTCTTCTGACAGTATTCTCTCATCTCCTCGATGATCTTCACCGTGGATTCAGGGTCGATGAAGTTCGCAGTTCCCACCTCCACCGCTGTGGCGCCTGCGATCATGTATTCCAGAGCGTCCTGTCCTGTCAGGATTCCCCCCATACCGATTATCGGGATCTTCACCCGGCTGGCCACCTGGTGAGTCATCCGGAGCGCGATCGGTTTTATGGCGGGGCCGCTCAATCCTCCGTAGACGTTGGCCAGCTTTGGCTTTCGTGTTTCAATGTCTACAGCCAGGGCCAGGAAGGTGTTGACCAGCGAGAGCGCATCCGCTCCGGCGTCCTCCGCGCTGAGCGCGATTTGCACCACATCTGTCACGTTCGGAGACAGCTTCGTGATGACCGGGCGGGCACTTGTTTTCTTGACAAGGCTGACTGCCGAAAAGGTGGCCTCTGGACTTAAAGCGGGACAGAGTCCGTCTTGCTCCACGTTCGGACAGGATATGTTCAATTCGTAAGCCGCAATCCCGTCGCACTTATCCAGAAACTCAACAACAGAGCGGTACTCCTCGTTGCTCTCTCCGCAGACATTGACGATGATGGCAGTGTCGAATTTCTGGAGCCGCGGGAGAATTTCCTCTGAGAATCTTTTCACGCCGATGCCCGGAAGTCCGATGGCGTTGATGAGTCCGCTCGGAGTTTCGACGAGGCGCGGAGGAGGATTTCCCTCCCGGGGAGAAAAGTAGAGTCCTTTGACCACGAATCCTCCCAGGCGGTTGAGGTCGATGTACGGTTCAAACTCGAGCCCGTACCCGAAAGTGCCGCTGGCTCCGATCACAGGATTCTTGAGCTTGAGGAAGCCCAGGTCGACTGAGAGGTCTGTCATTCGTCTCCTTCCTCCCAGATAATATCATTGCCCGAGAATACCGGGCCTTCTTCGCAGATTTTGACCCATTCCTCTCTGTTGTCTCTTTTAATCCTCCGCACGCATCCCCAGCAGGCGCCGAACCCACAACCTATGATAGACTCGAGCGAGAATTCTGCGGGAATGTTCTTTTTTAGTGCGATCAGGGATATTTTTTTCATCATCAGCTCCGGGCCGCAGGCAAATATACGGTCCGGTGCGTATTTGTCCAGCTCTTTTTTGAATAGATCGCTGATGAATCCTTTGAATCCGCTCGAGCCATCATCAGTGGACCAGGACAGGTCAAAGCCTTCCTTTTCGAACTTCTGTTTCAGCGGAAGGTCCTCCTGACTTTTCCCGCCGTAGAATATCCTGGTTCCAGCGCCCCCGGATCGAAGCTTCTGGGAAAGGAAATAAAGGGGGGCAATTCCTCTTCCTCCGCCCACGAGAGCGATGTTTTTTCCTTTGAGATTTTGTCCGGCCTGAAATCCTTTTCCCAGAGGACCGAGGATGTCCAGGAATTCTCCGGATTTTTTTTGGCTCAAGAGTTCTGTTCCGATGCCGGTGATCTGGAAAAAGATCTCGATTGTGTTTTCACTTTTGGAATGGATGCTGAAAGGACGCCGCAGGAGAGGCTGAGTTTGAGGGCTGACCCGCACCATAGTGAACTGGCCGGGTTGCGCTTGTGCGGCGATGCGGGAGGATTCCAGGGAAAGAGAAAAATAGCTCTTCCAGCTTTTCTTGTCGACTATCCGTGCTCGAGAATCCTTGACCATGCGACTCAAAATACCGAGACAAAAATATCAGAATCTCCTCCTTATGGCAATAAAAACTTTGACAATCCCGTGCAGTTTGGATGATAATCAAGCCTTCCCGATTCATACGTATACAGGGAGAAATCATACATGGATATTTCCAAAAGGGGTCGAGAAATCCAGCCGTCTCCCATCAGGAAGCTGAAGCCTTATGCGGATGAGGCTCAGGAGCGGGGGATTCATGTCTATTTCATCAACATCGGACAACCCGATATTCCGACACCGCAGCCCATCCTGGATGCTTTTCACGGTTATGACGAGAAGGTCCTGAGTTACGGGCCGGCCCAGGGATTTCTGGATTTGAGGCAGGCCATTGCTGATTATTTCCAGTCGTACAACATTGATATTGCTGCGGACAATGTGATCATCACAATCGGCGGTTCGGAGGCCATCCATTTTTCGTTCAGCGCTGTGGCGGACCCGGGGGATGAGATCATTATCCCTGAACCTTTCTACACCAATTACAACGGATATGCGGCGTTTGCGGATGTCAATATCGTCCCGCTCACGCTGAAGGTTGAAGACGGTTTTCGTCTTCCTCCGAAAGAAGAGATAGAGGCCTGCATCACGTCGAAAACGAAAGCGATCCTGCTCTGTTCGCCGAATAATCCCACAGGGACGGTGTACACTCCAGAAGAGTTGGAGCGTGTCATTGCGATAGTCCAAAAACATGATTTGTTCCTCATCGGAGACGAGGTGTACAAAGAATTCGTCTACGATGGAGGGGTTCACAAGAGCATCTTGGAGTACGAAGAAATCAAGGACAGGGCGATTGTCGTGGACAGTATCTCCAAGCGTTTCAGCAGTTGCGGAGCCCGTGTGGGCGCGGTCGTCACCCGGAATGAGGATGTGCACCAGGCTGTGCTCAAGTTTGCTCAAGCCCGTCTCTGTCCCCCTTCGGTTGAACAGAAAGCGGCGCTGGCAGCTTACCGTATGGGATTGGACTACTTCCAGCCTGTCAAGGAAGAGTACCAAAAGAGGAGAGATGTTTTGTACGAAGGGCTGAAGGATATTCCGGGAATCGTCATCCATAGGCCCCAGGGAGCGTTTTACATCATCGTGCGTCTTCCGATCAAGGATTGCGAGCATTTTGTCCAGTGGATGCTGACCGATTTTCATCATGACAAGGAAACAGTCATGGTTGCCCCCGCTCAAGGATTCTACTGCACGCCGGGCAAAGGGAAAGATGAAGTGCGGATCGCCTATGTGCTCAAGGAGGAGGACCTGAAGCGGGCCCTTGTCGTGTTCAAAGAAGGGCTGAAGAAGTACCAGAGCCTCAACAAATAGGGGTCGCATCTCAACATTCGACATTTTTAAATCCTCTGTTCTTTTACACTCCTTTAAGCATTCTCGAGTATCATAATTGATTGATAGTTCTGCATGAAATGTCGAATGTTGAGATGCGACCCCAGATATGATCCCGGGTTTGAGTACAGTAAAGGAGCCAGGCAACTTGAATTTTCAGGGAGATGTGTGTATATTTTTGATTTAATTTAATGTGGAGTCAGAAGATGACAGATAAACATGTTTACTTTTTCGGGAAGGAGAGTACTGAAGGCGAGAGGAGTATGAGAGACACACTCGGAGGGAAGGGAGCGAATTTGGCCGAGATGGCTGGAATCGGCTTGCCTGTCCCCCCGGGTTTTACGGTTTCAACAGATGTTTGCATCTCCTTTTCCAAGCTGGGGAATAAGATCCCTCCGGACGTAGAAGAGGAGATCCTCCGCAACCTGAAGAAACTGGAAGACGTGAGTCAACAGAAGTTCGGAGGCGATGACAATCCGCTTCTCGTTTCCGTGCGTTCGGGAGCCAAATTTTCGATGCCCGGGATGATGGACACCGTTCTGAATCTGGGGTTGAATGATACGACCCTCGATGCATTGGTCAAAAAGAGCCGCAACCGTCGTTTTGCTTTGGACTGTTACCGCCGTTTGATACACATGTTCGGTGATGTCGTGCTGGGAATCTCAAAAAAGAAATTTGAGGATATCCTGAAGAAGAAAAAGGAAGAAAAAAAGGTGGCCCTGGATCATGAGCTCTCAGAAAAGAACCTCGAGGAGCTGATTTCCGATTATAAAGATCTGATCCAGAAGGAAACGGGGAAAGCTTTTCCTCAGGATGTCAAAGAACAGCTCCTCATGTCCATCTCCGCTGTATTCGAATCCTGGAACAATCCGCGAGCGGTCACCTACCGCCGTTTGAACCACATTCCAGACGATCTGGGGACTGCAGTCAACGTCCAGCAGATGGTTTTCGGGAATATCGGAGAAGATTCGGCAACGGGCGTGGGATTCACCAGGAACCCTGCAACCGGGGATAAGGAACTGTACGGCGAGTATCTCTTCAACGCTCAAGGAGAGGATGTTGTGGCCGGGATCCGAACTCCCTCTCCTTTGAAAACACTAGAAAAAGAGATGCCCTCTGTTTTTTCAGAGCTCAAGGAGTTCACCACAAGCCTTGAGAAACATTATCAGGATGTTCAGGATTTTGAGTTCACCATTCAAGAGGGCACGCTGTACATGCTTCAGACAAGAAACGGCAAGAGGACGGGGCTGGCCGCCGTGAAGATTGCGGTCGATATGGTCGAGGAGGGCCTTATCCAAAAAGAAAAGGCTCTGCGGATGGTCGAACCAGAGGCGCTGAACCAGCTCCTCCATCCTGTTTTCGATGCAAAGGAAAAGGGCAAACACGAGGTTCTCGCCAGCGGGCTTGCGGCTTCTCCCGGAGCTGCGGCCGGACAGGTGGTATTCACTGCGGAGGAGGCTGTCGCCTGGGCCAAAGACGGAAAGAAAGTGATTCTCGTTAGAGAAGAGACGTCTCCGGATGATATCCATGGGATGAGCGCGTCTCAAGGAATTTTGACCGCGACGGGCGGCATGACTTCACACGCCGCTGTGGTCGGACGGCAGATGGGAAAGCCTGCCGTTGTGGGCTGCGGAGATGTCAAGCCTGATGAGGAGCACAAATCTTTTCAAGTCGGCGAGTCGAAATACAAGGAAGGGGACTGGATTTCTATTGAGGGGACTCTCGGAGAAGTTCTTGACGGAGAGATTCCCACTCAACCTTCAGAGATCATCCAGGTCGTTCGAGGGGAGAAAAAACCCGAAGAATCCAAAATATATCAGTATTTTACAAAGTTTCTCTCTTGGGCGGATGAGGTGAGAAAGTTAGGGACGCGGGCGAACGCGGACACTCCGGAGGATGCGAGCGTGGCTCTTGCGTTTGGAGCCGAGGGAATCGGGCTGGCCAGGACTGAACATATGTTTTTCGAGAAAGATCGGCTGCCCTTCATGAAAGAGATGATACTCTCTCAGACTGAACGGGAGCGGCGGAGCGCCCTGGATAATTTATTGCCCTTCCAGAAGAAAGATTTTTACGGGTTGTTCAAAGCCATGAAAGGCCATCCCGTGACTATCCGGACGCTCGATCCGCCTCTTCATGAATTTCTGCCGCGAAAAGAGGATCTCATGGTCGAGCTGGCGGAATTGAGGGCCTCGGGAAGTCAAGATAAGAAAAAGATTGAGGAGCTGGAAAAACTGCTCGAGAGAGTGAGAGCCCTTTCCGAGTTCAATCCCATGCTCGGACACAGGGGCTGCCGCTTGGGCATTTCTTATCCTGAGATCATCGAAATGCAGGCCACTGCCATTTTTGAAGCTGTTTGCCAGCTAACCAAGGAAGGAGAAAAGGTCGTTCCAGAAATCATGGTTCCCCTTGTGGGAACGCAGGAAGAGCTGTCCAATCAGAGGAATATCATCAAGCGTGTGGCGGAAGAGGTGCTGAAGAAAAACAAAGTGAAAGTCAAGTACTTGATAGGAACCATGATTGAGATTCCGCGGGCCGCGATCACAGCGGACCGGATTGCGGAGGAGGCCGATTTTTTCTCGTTCGGGACCAATGACCTGACTCAGACTGTTTTCGGTGTCTCGAGGGATGACGGAGCCGAATTCCTCACCCATTACATTACGCACGGAATCTTGAAGAACAATCCCTTCGAGACCGTGGATGTCAACGGAGTGGGCGAACTCATGAAATGGGCTGTGGAGAAGGGCCGGGAATCCCGACCCGACCTCAAAGTCGGGATCTGCGGCGTCCACGGCGGGGATCCCCGTTCCATCTTCTTCTGCCACAAAATCGGACTGGACTATGTGAGCTGTTCTGCCTATCAGATTCCGATCGCCCGCCTCGCTGCGGCTCAAGCCGAACTCAATGAAAAAACCAGCAAATAATGGGATCAGGCTTTGATAACTTGGAGTTTTTTCGAAGACAGATCAATTGATTTAGAGTGCTGGAAGTCTGCCGTTCCGAAATGTATTTTCTGTCTGCGTTTAAGAAAAAAGATTTAAATTTTAAGATTGAAGTTATCAAAGTTATCAAAGCCTGACCCCAAGTGAAGAATATGATTCGGTTTTTTCGGAAGGCTGGATTTCCTTTCAAATTCGTCTACAGTAACGATTATTGGATTGTCGATTTGGGAGAGCATGTCTTTCCTGTGGTCAAGTACAGACTGATATATGAGGCACTTCTCCGCCAGGGGGCCAAAAAAGACGATTTTCTTCTTCCCCTGCTTCCAGCTGAGGAAGATCTTCTTCTGGTTCATACTCCCAAATACATCAAGAAATTGAAATCTGGGACTCTGTCTCATTCAGAGATCTTGACTCTCGAGCTTCCGTATTCTCCAGAGCTCCTGGAATTTGCTCTGCGATTCGTGGGCGGAACTATTCTTGTGGCTGAAAAAGCCGTCGAGGATGGCTTGGCGGTGCATATCGGAGGAGGATTCCATCACGCTTTCCCTGGTCATGGGGAAGGCTTCTGTGCTCTGAACGATGTGGCTGTCTCCCTGGAGAAAATGAAGCGGGAAGAAAAGATAGAAAGAGCGATGATTGTCGACTGTGACCTCCATCAAGGCAACGGAACCGCGTTCATCTTTTCCCGCAAGGACTATGTGTTCACTTTTTCCATCCACCAGATGGATATCTATCCTGCCGAAAAACCTCCGAGTTCACTGGATGTGGGTTTGTGGTCAGGAGATGGGGATGAAAAATACCTGAACGCGCTCAGATCGAATTTCCCGCGCTTGTACAAAGAGTTTCAACCAGATCTTGTATTTTATCTTGCGGGAGCTGACCCGTACGAGAAAGATCAGCTGGGAAACCTGAGGCTCACTTTGGAAGGCTTAAAAGAGCGGGACAGGATCGTGATCGAGGAAGCCCGAAATCTTCACATTCCTGTAGCCGTACTGTTCGCAGGAGGATATGCCTTTGATGTGAAAGAGACTGTCTCGATTCACCTCAATACAATCAAAGTCGCTCAGAAAATCCAGAGAAAATATTCTTAGCCTTTCGTTTCTTTTTCGATCCAGCTCAAATAATCTGCTGAACCCTTCTGGACAGGAAGGGCGATGATTTCGGGAACATCGTGCGGGTGAACCTCTCGGAGTTTTTTTTCCAGCTTGGGGAATAGAGAAGCCCTGGTCTTTATGAAAAGGATGTGTTCAGTCTCTTCCGCGATCTTCCCTTTCCACCAGTAGAAAGATTTAGAAGCGCCAGAGATTGTGACGCATGCCGCCAACTTTTCCTCGAGAATTGGCATGGCGAGCGTCTGGCCGGTCTTTGCATCCGGCACTGTTGTCAAAACAAGAATGAATTCGTCCATCGGTAAACCCCTTTCGGCAATACTCCTGAATTCCGATCAAGAGTCAAGAAAGCTGTGGATTGATGTGTCAAGATATCTTTATCCGGAACTATTATTCCTGGAGGAAGATGTGGGCAAAGACCTTAGCGTCACCCATCATGTTGTCGATGATGCAGTATTCATTGGGCTGATGGGCGGTTTCATCGAGCTTCGCCCAGCAGGCCGCTTCGAATTGGGCTCTCCGAAACAGAGCGGCAACGGTTCCTCCTCCGATTCCAGTAGCTTTTCCCTCTTTTTTATAGATGTCTTGGATCGCGCTTTTCAATGCCAGAACGACCGGGGCATCTGATGAAGTCGGCGGGGCTGCGGGGGCTTTTTGTGTTTCTTCCAGGGTAATTTTCACTTTAAACTCTTTTTCAATTTTTGCGGTCATTGTGTTGATGGCTTTGATGACCTCATCGACTGTGTACCGCGGAAGGATACGATTGTCCATGTAGAACACGTCTTCTCCCGGAATAGTGTTAATGTTGGGGACATTCGATTCCTTTTTCGTGGGCTCAAACGTGGATATCGGCGGGTCAAAAAGCGCATCCTTGTCAGGAAAAACGTTATACAGTTTGTTCAATTCGGTCACAAGAAAGGAAGCCGCTTTAAAGCTGTTGATCCCTTTTTCAGGCGTCGACCCGTGCGCTTGTTTGCCCTCTGTCCTGAACTTGAGCCAGAGGAGGCTCTTCTCAGCGACTTCGATCATTGTCCCTTCTTCGTTTCCGGCATCCGGAACAATGATCAAGTCCTGTTTTCGAAAGGCGTTGCTGTGCTTGAGGACGTAGTCGATTCCTTTCTCGCTTCCGGTCTCTTCATCCGCCACCAGGGCGATACCGATGTCGTAATTCGGTTTCAGGCCTTCCTCACGGAAGGCTTTGACAGCATACAGAGACGCCACCATGTCCTGCTGATTGTCTTCGACTCCCCTTCCGTAGATCTTTCCACCTTCCACCCAGGCTTTAAAAGGATCTCCCTTCCACTGTGCCAGTTCTCCTGGAGGAACGATATCCATGTGCGTCATGATCCATATGGTTTTGGAGGAATTCTTACCCTCATAGCGAGCGAGAATATTCGGGCGATAATCCGTTGGAGCGTCCAAGTCTGGGGCTTTGATGACTTCGACACGGCTGAATCCGTTTTTCTTCAAGTGGTCGAGCAGGACCTCCGCCTTTTGGGCTTCTCCTTCTCCTCCACTCGAAGGTGCGATAGCGGGAATGGCGCAGAGTTGAATCTGGAAATCAATCATTTCATCGCGGAAGCTGTCTATCCGGCTGATAATTTTTCCCAGCTCCATCGTGAGGCCTCCTCTTTTGGAGAATAATATCCCACCTCTAAGCTATAAGCAACTCATTTGGGACATTTTAATTCTGATTGACATGTTTTTTAGCTCTGTATTCAGATTCATGTCAAGGCTCTCTCTCCGAATCGGAAACAACATTCATACATCCGGGGACCGGGAGAACATTCTGGATCCGATGAACGCGTAGTGAACTGCCGAAAGAAACGTGAAAAGGAGGGTGAGAAAGTACAGCCAGATGAGAGATGGAGACGAAACCTGTTTGGTATTGAGAAAAAGGACGAGAAGAGGGACCATGATCTGGAGCACCGTGCATGTTTTTCCCAGCAATGATGGGAGAAAGGTCGTCTGACCTCTCAGTTTATAAAGGACGAACGCTCCGGAGGCGATGATCACATCTCGGCCGACGACAGACGCTGTCAGCCAAAGTGGAATAACATTCGGCGAGTTCAGAGTCGGGACGGTCAGAATGACAAAGGAAGCCGTCATCAATAATTTGTCAGCGGCCGGGTCGAGGAAAGCTCCGATTTTGGTCTTCATGTGCAGAATCCGTGCCGTAAAGCCGTCCAAAACATCCGTGAATCCTGCAAACAGAAAAACAGCGAATGCTTCGGGAGTCTTTCTTTGGACCATCAATATAAGGAAAATCGGGATCAGAAGTATTCTCAGTAAAGTCAGAGTGTTCGGGAGGTTAAATAATTTATCCTTCTTGTCTTGAGCCATGGAAGAGTTGTTTCCTGTTTATTCCGTTGAGACGTCTTATTTAGTCAGAGCCAATACGATATCCAGGAGCTGAATGGCCTCTTCCCCAGAAACAGTGCTGTCAGGTTGAAAGGACCTGTCCGGCGCGAGTTCCATGATGCCGTAAGACAGCATTTTGATGATCGATTGATAATAGTAATTCTGGGGGGAAACATCCGAGATCTCGATCCGGTCCGGTGGGATCAGTGGGATAAACTTGAATCCTTTTTTCCCCAAATAATCTGTGAAGCGAGAAATGATTTCTGCTATCTCTGCTCGATTCAAGATTTTTTTCGGCTGAAAAGTATGGTTCGCGTATATCCCCATGATCCGCAATGACGTCATCTGAAGGATGAACTTTGAGGCCCAGGAAGTGGATATGTCGATGATGATCGGAGGGGAATCTGTTGGCTCATCCACAATTCCTTTGAATTTGACTGCAAGCAGTGCCGCCATCTCTTCTCGAGTGAGTGTCTCTGATGCAGGGATGGACTCATACAGGCTGGGGAGTTGGTAAATTCCGAGCTGATTTCTCAGATTTTCGATTTGATCTTTGATTTCCTGATTGTCCGGTTCCCGTTTGTTCAGTTGTTCATAGATGGCGAGGCTTTTGGTGTACTGTCCGGCTTGATAGAGTGTCTCGGCGTAATTTTTGAGTATCTCTGTATCTTCGGGCGCAGCCGAGTTTGCCGCTTTCAAGTGAACCAGGGCGTTTTGAAGCTTGTTTTCCTGTTTGTAAATTCCGGCAAGAATGAGATGAGAATCTGTGTGTTGAGGATCAAAATACAGGGCTTTGAGAAGCGCCGCCTTGCCTCTTTTGATGTCCCCCTCTTCCAGGGCGGCATTCGCTTCTTCCAGGACTTCTTCCAGTTTTCTGTTCTTGAGGTTTTCGTACTGTTTTTTTGCCCAGGGATTCTCCGGTTCTGTTTTGAGAACTTCCCTGAAAGCGGCGAATGCGTGGTCTTCCCGTCCTGATTGGAGATAGATCTGAGCCAGTCCAGCGTGGGCGAGTGCGAGTTCGGGGCGGATCTTCAGAGCATCTTTAAAATATCTCTCAGCCGCCTGCAGCTTGTTCATAAGATAATGGACATAGCCTAATCCGACGGAGTAGACAGGGCTCTCTGCTCCCAATTCTGAGAATGTCTGCTCGGCCTTACTCCCCCTGCCTTGTTTCAGGTAGTCCCAGGCTTCTTCGGCAAGAATCCTCTCTTCCAGAGAGAGCTCAGCCACGATCGAGGGAGAAAGATTCCCGATGTGAAACGAAGGGGGAGGCCCCGGGGTGGTGGCGCAGGACCAAAGTCCTATCATGAGTGAAAAAATGATGAATGTTCTTTTTACCAATTTTCTTCTCCTTTTTTGATGTAAGGAAGATAATTGACTATGGACCGAGGATCAGCCATGATCTTCAATTCAGAATAGTCGCCGTCCTCTCTTCTTTTCAGAATTATAGTCCACTTCGAAAATGATTCTATCATTTCCTTTCGGGAATTCGGGATGCGCAGATAGAAGAGTTCCATGTCTCGAAACAAAATCGCCCTGAGTTGCTCTTTGAGATCCTGGATTCCATCCCCGGTTTTGGCGGATGTGTAGACGGAATAGCTGTCCGGGGATTGGTTTTTTCGCAAAAGTTCCTTTGCGTTCGGCAGCAGGTCGATCTTGTTGAATACTTTGATGGTCGGAATATCGGGTATTCCGATGTCTGAAAGAGTGTCTTCCACAGCGGTGATCTGGCTGTGGGTCGACGAGCTGGTGATGTCGATCACATGGATTATACAATCCGCATCCTTGAGCTCTTCGAGTGTTGCCCTGAAGGAGGTGATCAATTCGACAGGAATTTTTTTTATGAATCCGACTGTATCACTCAGGAAAAAGTAGAGACCATCAGAAAAGCTCACTCGACGCAGGATGGGGTCCAGGGTGGCGAAGAGTTGAGGCGAGGTGAACATATTCGCCCGAGAAAGATGGTTGAACAGAGTGGACTTCCCGGCATTCGTGTATCCCACGAGTGAAACAAACGGAATCGGGCTCGTCTGTCTTCTTTTTCTTTGTGTGGCCCGTCGCTTTTGGACCTTCAGAATTTCCTTTTTAATTTTGGAAATTCTATCCTGAATTCTCCGCCTGTCTTCTTCCAGCTTTTTTTCTCCGGGGCCTCGGGTCCCGATTCCTCCTCCGAGACGTGAAAGAGCTGTGCCCTTGCCGAGCAGGCGGGGGAGATAGTAGTTGAGCTGAGCATGCTCCACCTGCAGTTTGCCCTCCCTGCTCCTGGCTCTCTGGGCAAATATATCGAGAATCAGTTGTGTCCGGTCTATCACTTTGGCTTGAATGTCGTCTTCCAAATTCTGCTGTTGGATCGGACTGAGGTCATTGTCGAAAATGATCAAGTCGGCCTCTGTTTCTTCTTTGATGCGGATGATTTCCGAGACTTTGCCCTCTCCGATCAGGTATTTTGGACTGATCTCCTGCCGGAACTGGAACGTTTCGGCAACGACTTCAGCCCCCGCAGTGTGGGCCAGCCCTCTGAGCTCCTTCATGGATTCCTCGGCTTCTAATTTTTCTTTCCTTTTTGTGGCGAGATGGATGAGTATGGCTTTTTCCGTATTCATACGAGGCTGTCCTTGACGTGTTTCACGATTGACGAATATTCTTCCGGAGAAAACCAGTTTATCCCCTTCATTTTCCTGAACCAGGTCATCTGTCTTTTGGCGTAGTGGCGTGTATCCCTTTTGGTGAGAGAGATGGCTTCTTCCAGGGAAATTTCCTCCTTTAAGAATTGGAGAGCGTGTTTATAACCAAGAGCGCGGAACGGAGGGGAGCTCTCATCGGTCCCCTTCTGCAGAAGGTCTTCCACTTCTTGGATGAGACCTCTTTCGAACATTTTGTCTGCTCTCTGTTCTATTCTCGAATAGAGCTCCTGCCTTCCTAATTTTAGCCCAATTTTTATGATATTGAAATCTTCCACTGCGGATTGAGTGTCGGAGAAATGCGCAGAAATAGGTTTTTTGGTCGAGAGATAGACTTCGAGCGCCCGGATAATCCGGATTTTATCGTTGCTGTGGATTTTTTGACAGTAGACCGGATCGACTTTCATCAGTTTTTCTCTCAGCCGCTCCAGCCCTTTTTCCCGGGCTTCTTTTTCCAGTTTCCGACGCAGTGCAGGATCGCTTTTTCCTCCAGGGAAAAGACCGTCGATGAGAGCCTTCAGGTAGAGTCCGGTTCCTCCGACGATGACAGGAAGCCTCTTGCGTTTCATGATCGAGTCTATCGCATCGACAGCCAGGTCGACGAAATCTGCGGCCGTGAATTGAGTCGAAGGATCTGCGACATCCAGGAGGTGATGAGGGATGTCTTCTCTTTTATCGGGGAGGATTTTGTCTGTTCCGATATCGAAGCCTTTGTAGACCTGCATGGAGTCGCAGTTAATGATCTCTCCACCTGTTTCTTTAGAAAGTTTCACCGCAACGGAACTTTTTCCAACCCCTGTGGGCCCCAGGATGACGACAAGATTTTTCGTTTTATAATGCAATTTTAATCAGAAGAAAAATCACAAGGAGTGTTAGGAACGCTAAAAGAGCGAGAATTTGTTTCCTTTTCAATTTGACTCTCCTGAAGTTTCGAGGTTTCTTGCGTGTGCGGCGTGAGGAAGGCTCCCCCAGGTTATGTCCATACAGATAATGTATGGATGAAGGGGCTCTCTGTCAAACGGAATCCAGAATTTATCCGCCGAATTGACTGCCGAGAAGGCCAAGGCCGACGTTGAACAATGTCTTGAGAAACCAAAAGCCATAAGAGATGAAGAGAGCTTTCTTGGTATCTATCTTGAAGACGGAGGAAAGACCGTAACCAAGGATGCCGAACATCCAGAGCTGGAAAAAGTCGACCTGACTCAGTATCACGAAGCCAGTCGAAGTCACCTCCATACGGGGGAAGAAAAGGGCGAGTGTTGTGGTGGTCTGCATGACAGATTTTCGCGTGAGGATGAGAATGAGCCGCACAGCGCTTCCGAGGACTTTATCGATTAAATTGGCGTGCAGGTAGACGCTGAGGACCTGCTTATAGTCTCCTTCAGTCGAGACCATTCGGCTCAGGGCCAACAGTATCAAAGGCTGAAGGAATAAGATGACGATCGTGAATACCGAAGGGATGATAACAAGTAAGATCAAACGGTACCACTTGGATTCCAAAAGCTTGAGCTGCTGCTGAGCCCTTTCTTCACCCAGCCTTTCCTGGAGCTCGACGTTGTTCTTCAGGACTTGAACTTGGTCCTTTTGAAGGTAGGGAGAAATGAGCGCGAGAAAGATGACGAGAATAACGAGAATCACGATCAACGCATCGAACCAGACTGGTTTTTCTGCGACGGCTTTGAGTGTGTCCTTCGGGTTGAAGAACACTCCCTGGAGACGATCAAAAAAGTCCACGTCTTACTCTCTTTTACGCTCGTCCTTGATGATCTTCCCGTCCTTGAGGAAAAGTATCCGTTGAGCCTGTTCGGCAATATCCCGGTCGTGAGTGACCATGATAATCGTGTTACCCTGAGAATGTATTTTGTGGAACAGAGAGAGGATTTCCTGCCCTGTTTTGGAATCCAGGTTGCCCGTGGGCTCATCTGCAAGAAGCAGGGACGGCTCGTTCACCAGGGCGCGAGCGATGGCCACTCTTTGCCTTTCCCCTCCTGAAAGCTCGGAGGGACGATGGTTCATCCGGTCACTCATTTCAACCATTTCCAAAGCCTTGGAGGTTTTCCTTTCTCGTTCTTTTTTCTTGGCCCCCTTGTAGATCAGAGGGATTTCCACGTTGTGGAATGCTGTGGCCCGGGGCAGGAGATTGAAGACCTGAAAGACAAATCCTATCTCGGTGTTTCGGATATAGGCGAGTTCGTTGTCACTGAGAGTGCTGACCAACTTTCCCTTGAGATGGTATTTTCCTTTTGTCGGAGTATCGAGACATCCGATGATGTTCATCAAGGTTGATTTTCCTGAACCGGAAGGGCCCATGATGGCCACAAATTCATTCTGGGAAATTGTGAATGTGGCTTCGCAGAGCGCATTGACTTCCTGTTTCCCGAGCTGGTAGATTTTCCAGAGGTTCTCAGCCGCGATGACTATGTTGTTCTCGCCCATCAGGATTCCTCTTCTCCCTCTTTCTTTTCTTCCTGTTTGATAAGCATGTCATCCTTAAGCTGGCGAAGGGCGCTGTACGGGCCAACGACAATTTCCTGTCCTTCTTCCAATCCGGATATGATTTCGATCATCATCTCACCCATGATTCCTTTTTCGACCGGAGAGAATTTCACCCGGCTGTTCTCGACGATATAGACACCTTCTTCCTGTTCGTCACTGTTTGTGTTTTCTTCGTCCTTCTTTTCCCTGAGGACCAGTGCTGAAATCGGGACGGCCAGGACATCTTTTTTTTCAGCTGTGATGATATCCGCCGATGCGGAAAGGCCGGGCTTGAGGCTATCTGGAGGATTTTCCAGTGTGATGATGACCTTGAAGTCTTTGGATTCCTCAGAGGCCGTTGTTTTCTGAAGAGCTGAACTCCCGATTTCGGTCACTTTTCCTTCGATTGTCTGATCAGGCAGCGCATCCACTCTCACATCAGCGCGGTGTCCGATCTCAACTCCGATGACGTCCGTTTCATCGACCTCCACTTCCACTTCCATGATAGAAAGGTCTGCGATGGTCATCAATATGGTTCCCGGGTTGTTCATCGTGCCTATCATAGCAATCTCGCCCTCTTCCACACGCAGGCTCGTGATGATCCCGTCGATCGGAGAGTTATAGATCGTTTTGCTCAGAGTGTCCAGCGTACTCTCAAGGGAGGCCTGGGCCTGGTCGATCTGGAAGACAATCGCTTGGTGTTGAGCTTTGGAGATATCGTATTGCGCTTTAGCGGCTTCCAGTTGCTCTTCAGAGATGAGCTTTTCTTCGAACAGCTTTTTTTGTCTTTCGTAGAATCTTTCATCTTTTTTCAAGGTGGCCTCTGCCCGAATCAGCTCGGCTTTATACGAGGAGATCAGAGCGCGGTCCCGGTCTGCCATGGCCTCATACTGGACAGAATCGAGCTTCAGAAGAAAATCATTGGTTTTGACTCGCTGTCCTTCTTCGACCCCGATCTTGATAATCCTTCCCGCCACATGAGCGCTGATGTTCACATTTTTTTTTGGCTTGATCTCACCCGAGGCCGAGATGATGGACGTCAGATTTTTTTGGGCGACTTTTTCCACGGTCACTTTAATCGATTTTTCTCTTTGAGACTGAAGGTTGAAGATTACGAGGATCGCGATGAACGCAATGACAGTGAAGATGATGATCGCTTTTTTTCTCTTTTTGAAAAAGTTCTTTTTTTCGCTCATTTTGTGTGCCTTGATGGGATTGTTATCTTATTATATTACGGGAAAAAAGGCAAAAAGTTCAGACTGATGCGGGGCCTTTCCAGAGAGGTATTCGGGATTGGCTTCGCTCCAGTTAAATGTTGAGACCTCACGCCTTTTCCTGTAAAATACACCAATGTTGATGAGAGAGAAAAAGAGACGGATTTTCCGAGCGCAAACGAAGAACAGGAGAACACCCCTACTCGGCCGGATCATCTTGATCCTTTTATTCCTCTCCTGTTTTTCTCTTTCTGAATCTTCTTCTGCGGGGAGACTCGGTTGGAGCCTGCAGGAGGAGAGAGAAACGGTGGAATTTGATTTCATCCCTGCGAGTGATGAGAGGTCCTATGCCCGAAGAATTGAGTCCGCGATCGAGGGAGAGACAGGCATCCTCAAAGATGAATCTCTGGATGATTACCTGAAAATAATAGGACTACGGATCATCGAGCGGAATAATTTGCGAGAGCTCATCGGGGATTGGGACTGGTCTTTCAAGATTATCGATTCCTCCGATGTGAATGCGTTTGCCTGTTTAGGAGGGCAGGTCTATCTGAGTCGAGGCCTGATAGAAACCGTGGAATCGGAATCTGAGCTGGCTGCGATCCTGTCTTTTGAGTTCGGGCATATCATAGCCCGGCATGTCCATAAACACATTTATGAGAGATTGGCCCGGCAAATCGGCTTCTCTTCCGAAGAAGAACTCACCGGAGATCAAGGATGGGAGACGTTATCGGGACTTTTTGTGTCCGAGGGAGGCGCCTATGCGTTTTTTTCAAACCTCAGGTACACTTCTCTCCAGGTGGAGGAGGCGGATGAGCTGGCTTTGCTTAACAATTACAACGCAGAATTCAATCCGCAGGCCTTCTTGACCCTTCTCAATCGTTTGGAAAGAAGAGAAAGGCCTTTACCCCGGTGGCTGAGTCGAAATCCTTGGAACCAGAGAAGAAGCCGGAAGATTTCTTCCAGCATAAGATTGCTTCCTACGTTGACTTCTCCTTTGACGCATACGAGGTTTAGAGAATTCAAGACTCGTCTGGAATCCCTGATGCAGCCATCCTCCCGTGGCGTGACAAGGCAGCCTGTAGCAGACCAGGAACTCCTGCTGGATGTGACTGTTATGGGCGACCAGGACTGGACGGACACAGGCATCGAGGTCCATGAAGGCCAGGAAATCTCCTTCAGCGCCTTTGGGACCGTTTATCTCCAGGAAGGAAACATTAAAGCGTATTGTGGACCCGATGGGTATGACCTCAAAACCAGACAACAGCCTTTTACAGATAGGAATATCGGGGCTTTAATCGGAAAGGTGTCTATCCTCCTCTCTCTCGAATTCGATGAGGGTTCGGGCCGAGAGATCCGCCATGAGATCAAGGAAAAGTTCTTCATCGGGTCAGATAATGAAGTCCGAATGCCCATCAGCGGGAAGCTGTTTTTGGGGATCAACGAAGATCTCGTGGGAGATAATACGGGCGCCTTCAGCGTCAATATAGTCTATTTTCCGATCAGGTTTTTTCCTTTCCCGTAGTTTTTTTCTTGAGGAATTTTTCCATAAACTGGATGTTGTAATTCCCTTTAATGAAATCTGAGTTGGAAAGAATGTTCAAATGGAGAGGGATGTTTGTTTTTATGCCAACGATGATCGTGCCTTCCAGTGCAGTGAGCATTTTCTGGATGGCTTCCCTTCGCGAGGGGGCCTTGACCGCAATTTTCGCCAGGAGAGAGTCGTAATCAGGAGGGATCTGCCAGCTACTGTAGGCGGCAGTATCGACACGGACTCCCGCTCCTCCAGGGAGAACCAGAAAATCTATTTTTCCGGGCGACGGAACAAAAGTCTCGGGGTCTTCGGCATTGATCCGGCATTCGATGCTGTGGCCGCTCATTTTTAAAATGTGGGGGAATGAGATTTTTTCTCCTGCTGCGACTTTAATCTGCTCTTTGATCAGGTCAATATCGTACACCATTTCTGTGATCGGGTGTTCGACCTGGACACGAGTGTTCGCTTCCATAAAATAGAACTTTTTCTTCTCGTCCACAAGGAATTCGAACGTTCCCAGACTCTGGTAGCCTATGAAATGGGCGGCGTCATGGACTGCCTTTATCAATCTTCTCCGGAACTTTTCGTCGATGAAAGGAGAAGGCGTTTCTTCGATGATTTTCTGGTATTTTCTCTGAATCGAGCATTCCCTCTCGCCAAAAGCCAAGACATTTCCCTTGCTGTCCCCGATGACCTGCACCTCGATGTGGCGGGCTCCGGGGATGAATTTTTCTATGTACAGGGAAGAATCGCCGAAAGCGGCACTGGCTTCGTTTTGGGCGATTGCGAATTGCTCTTCCAGCTTAATGGCCGATCGGACTATTCTCATGCCCTTGCCTCCTCCCCCGGCTGCAGGCTTGAGAATGATGGGGTATCCGATTTTTTGAGTGGTGCTTTTGGCTTGAGTGATGTCCTCGATAATATTTTCGCTCCCAGGGATTACAGGGAGTTTGGCTTTTTTCATCTCTTGGCGGGCCCTGTTTTTATCTCCCAAAAGCCTGATGAGCGAGGCTGAAGGGCCGATAAAAGTTATTCCGTGCGTTTCACATATCTCAGGGAACCGCGGGCTTTCTGCAAGGAAGCCATAGCCCGGATGGATCGCATCTGCTTTTGTGATTTCAGCAGCGCTCAAAAGGTTGGGGATGTTGAGATAGCTTTCCGAGGATTTGCCCGGCCCTATGCAGATCTTTTCGTCAGCAGACATGGCATGGAGACTGTTTTTATCCGGTTCAGAATAGACCGCAACGGTTTTAATGCCCAATTCTCGGGCGGCGCGGATGATCCGAAGGGAAATTTCACCCCGGTTTGCGATCAGGATTTTTGAAAACATCAGTGCTCAGGAGATTGGTTTGATAGCAAAGAGTTTCTGTCCGTACTCGACCGGCTTGCCGTTTTCAGCATAAATTTCTTCAAGAACTCCTTCAATTTCTGATTCGATTTCGTTCATCAGTTTCATGGCTTCGATTATACAGAGGGTTTGGTTTTTCTCCACCGGGTCCCCGACTTCGATGAAGGGAGAAGAGGAAGGATCTGGAGCTCGGTAGAAAGTTCCGACCATTGGAGAGGTGATGAATATGAGGTTATTCTTTCCTTTTTCGGGTACGGCCTCTTGAGACTCAGCACTTTCATTCTCTTCAGGTTCTTCAGACTCTTGAGGGAAAGGAGCGGATTCTGGAGGAGGCAGGGGACTCGGATTTCGGCTGATTTTAACTTTCAGTCCTTCTATTTCGAGCTCGAAATGGGAAAGTTTTTTCTCTTCCATGAACTGCACGAGCTTTTTGATCTCTTTGTAGTCTATTTTCGCACTCATTCTTGCTCTCCTCTGCACGCAGAAATGAAAGCATGTTTCTCAAAAATATAAAAAAATTAGTACTACCTTAATCACTATCCGAAAAAATGTCAAGGTGTGGATGAATAGGGCTGGATTGACTTTGGCAGGGAAGTTCGCTTAACATATTAAATATCAGTCAATTACTAAGGAAGAACAATAATGTTTGACCAGTTATCCGGCCGACTTCAAAATGTGATGAAGTTTCTCCGCGGCGAGGGGAAGATCACAGAGAAAAACATGGCTGAAGCTCTGAAGATGATTCGCATGACCTTTCTTGAAGCGGATGTGAATTACCGCGTTGTGAAAGAGTTTGAAGAAAAAATCAGAGTGAAAGCTCTGGACCAGAAAGTTCTGATGAGCCTCACCCCTGCCCAGCAAGTCATCAAGATCGTGAGGGATGAGCTGACTCGCATTTTGGGGCAGGAGGCCCAAAAATTGGATTTTTCGGGCTCTCCCCCCTCGATATTCATGCTGGTGGGACTTCAGGGTTCTGGAAAAACGACGACCTGTGGGAAGCTGGCCAAATGGGTGTTGAATTTCCAAAAGAATCCTCTTCTTGTTTCGTTTGATCTCAAACGGCCTGCAGCTCAGGATCAGCTGAAGATGATCGCCGAAATGCTCAAGCTTCCGTTCTATGAGATGACGAAAGACCGGATGTCCTCTCCGTCCGATGCCCTGAAAGAGCTCCTCAAACACACAGGGAATAGAGGTTATGACCCCCTCATCGTGGATACTGCAGGAAGGCTTCATATCGATGAAGAGCTGATGCAAGAACTCCGGATGGTGAAGGATATCCTGAATCCCGTAGAGCTGATTTACGTGGGAGATTCCATGACCGGACAGGACGCCGTGAAGAGTGCCCAGCTCTTTGAGGAAAAGATAGGCTTGACTTCCATCATATTGACGAAGCTGGATGGGGATGCTCGAGGAGGAGCTGCTTTATCCATCGTATCTGTGACCGGGAAACCGATCAAATTTATCGGTGTCGGTGAAAAATTCGATAAACTTGAAGTCTTTCATCCTGACCGGATGGCCTCGCGAGTTCTCGGGATGGGGGACATTTTGAGCTTGGTTGAGAAGGCCGAGGAAAAAGCGGATTTGGAAGAGGCGGAAGCCATTGCACGCAAATTGAAGAAAAACGAATTGACTTTCGAGGATTTTAAAAAGCAGCTCGTGCAGATGAAGAAAATGGGTTCTCTTTCTCAGTTCTTGAGTCATTTGCCTCAGGGCGGACCTTTCAAGGGCTTGTCGAAACTCAGCATAGATGATAAAAAGATCCTTCATTTTGAGGCCATCATCAACTCTATGACGGGGGAGGAAAGGATCAATCCAAAAATTATAAACGGAAGCCGCCGCTCGAGAATCGCCAAGGGCAGTGGAAGGCCCGTTTCCGAAGTGAACCAGCTGTTGAAGCAGTTTGCAGAAATGAAAAAGATGATGAAAAAGTCTCAATTTCAAAAACTTATCTCTTCTCTTCCGTCATCTCATTAGGATTCACCTCAATACGCCTGGTTGACATCAATCACAAAGATGCGGGATAAAGCGCGAAGACGTTTCTCCGAACTCTGAACGGGCCCGGGTTCTCTGGGTTCATTCCAGAGAAGCGTGATCGATGAAAGGGAGTTGATCTTTCTCGCAGGGGAAACAATCTTTTTTCAGAATCCTCCGCTGTCGAACTTTTCCAAGCCAGCCGGAATGCCTACATCTCGTTAAATTAGCCTGGATCATTTATAAAATCTGCCGACACAATATTCAAAACATCAGTAATGGAAAATAATTATACTTATGTCGGCATCTTTTCCCCTCCGGGCGAGCAAATCTGACGACCTTTTCTCTAGATCAATTGTCATCGCGAGCGAAGCGTGGCGATCTCATGCAGTGAATTGAAGTCATAAGGGAAAAAATGACATCTGTTTTTAGGGGATTGCCGCTGTCGTTTCTCTCCTCGCAACGGAGTCTCCGGCAACCTCGACTCGTAAATAACCCAGGTTATTGACTTTAGATGAAAATTCAGATATTATCACAATTCATCTTAAAGAAAGTGGTTTAACTATGATTTCAATACGACTTATGAGACTCGGCACGAAAAAAAAGCCTTTTTACCGGATCATTGCGATTGATTCAAGAAAACCGAGGGAAAGCAAAGCGAAAGATATTCTTGGTTACTATGACCCCTTGAAGGAACCCCCTGAGATTAAAGTGGATTTGGAGAGAGCCAATTATTGGCTGGACAGAGGAGCTCAAGCTTCAAAGACAGTACAATCTCTTTTAAATAAAGTTTCCAAGCGCGAGAAACTTTCCAATCAACAGTCAAAAACTTAAGGAGGTTACAGTGAAAGAACTCGTTGAAATGATTGCCAAATCCTTAGTTGACAATCCGGAAAAAGTCCAAGTTTCCCAGTTGGAAGGGGAACAGACCACAATCCTGGAATTGAAGGTCGCTCCGGAAGATTTAGGCAAGGTTATCGGCAAACAGGGAAGAACAGCACGGGCCATCAGGATTATTCTTGGCGCAGCAGGAATGAAACTCAAAAGGAGATTCAATCTCGAGATCATTGAAAAAGGTTAGTTTGGTTACCATAGGCAAGCTTATCAGGAGCCAAGGCAAGAGGGGCGAATTGAGGCTAAGGCCTTATTTCGAACACTCAAAAGATCTTTTTTTTTTCAAGATTATTCCTTCAGAAAAAGGATAAGCTCGAAGAATATCGGGTTGAATCCCTGCGTCCCTTTAGAGAACACTACATCATCAAACTGGAAGGAATAGACTCTCTCTCTCAAGCGCGCGAGCTCGTCGGTCTGGAATTTTTGCTCCCTGAAGAAGAGCTCCTGAGTTTAGAAGAGAATAATTATTATTCTTTCCAGATCATCGGTTGCTCTGTCGTCACTCAAGATGGAGAAGAAATCGGGAGTGTATCCGATGTGGTGTGGATCGAAGACAACAACCTTTTAGTCGTAAGGAAAGAGGAGAATGAAATTCTCATTCCGTTCACTCGCTCAGTTTGTGTAGAAATTGACTTGAATCGGAAAAGGATCCGCATCGATCCCCCCGAGGGTCTTTTAGAGTTGAATGAGATTTGATATAATCACCATACTCCCCGAGATTTTCAAGAGTGTTTTTTCAGGAGGAGTTGTAAAGAAAGCTCTGGAGAAGGGTACGCTTGAAGTTCATGTTCACGACCTGAGAGAGTATTCCAGAGACAAACACAAGCAAGTCGATGACCGCCCCTTCGGCGGGGGACAGGGAATGGTCTTGAAGCCTGAACCCATATTCGCTGCTGTGGAGGAGATAAGGCAGGGTGAAGACACGCCTGTGTATCTCCTTTCTCCGCAAGGGAAAAGGCTTGATTTTCGGTATGCGGAAGAACTGGCTCAACATGACCAGATCATTCTCATATGCGGTCGGTATGAAGGAGTTGACGAGAGAGTGATACGTCATCTGATAACGGACGAAATTTCCATCGGTGATTACATTCTCACCGGTGGGGAGCCCGCAGCGTTAGTTGTGATAGACGCCGTATCGAGGTTCGTTCCCCAAGTTGTGGGGAAAGAGGATTCAGTCAAAAACGAGACTTTTTTCAACGGCTTATTGGAATTTCCTCAGTACACGCGACCCCGCGACTTTAGAGGAATGAAAGTCCCTGGAATCCTTTTTTCTGGGGACCACAGCCGTATAGAATCTTGGCGCCAGAGAAAATCTCTGGAAAAGACATGGCTCCTGAGGCCAGATCTTCTTGAGGGTCGCGCATTGTCTCAGGAAGAGAAAAAGATATTGAATGATATCAAAACAGAAAAGGAAGGAAAGAGAGATGAACCTGATTGACGTGGTGGAAGAAAAACATTCATCAAAAAATAAAGAATCCTTCAAGGTGGGAGATACGGTCAAGGTCCACGTGATCATTAGAGAAGGAAATAAAGAAAGAGTGCAGGTTTTTCAAGGGGACGTGATCGCCAAGAGAGGGGCTGGGCTTGGCGCGACATTCACAGTCCGAAAGACTTCTTTCGGGATCGGAGTCGAGAGGGTATTCCCTGTTCATTCCAAAATGATCAAGAAGGTTGATGTCGTAAGGCATGGAAAAGTCAGAAGAGCCAAACTCTATTATCTTCGTGAACTCAAGGGGAAGGCCGCTCGACTGAAAGAAAAACGGTAGGTACATTTTAAATTCATTCTGATTCGGGCTTAACAGAGAGAGCGTTTGAAATTCGTTTCATTCGCTTTTTTAGTGGGAAAAGAAGTCTTCACAGAGTGTTTGTGAAAATAAATGAACCTGCCTTGTGACCTGAAAGCGGTGTCCTATTTTATATAATGACTGTCCCGCGGGTGATGATTTTCCGGGGCAGAGAGATGAGATGGCCGACTTTCTGATTGAGAAGAAAGTAATCCAAAAAGGATTTTGCTCAATAGCCGGCGTCGACGAAGTCGGCAGAGGAGCTCTTTTTGGGCCTGTCGTCTCTGCCGCCGTGATATTTCCAGTCGCACTCATCAAGAAGAAATTATCAGGATGGGTGAGTGAAATTGATGACTCCAAGGTCATCTCTCCCTTAAAAAGGAAGATGTTGGCCAGAGAGATATTAGCCAGCGCGGCTTCTGTGGGAGTGGGTCTTTCTTCGAATTTTGAGATCGATCAAAAAAACATATACTGGGCTTCGATAAACTCCATGGAAAGAGCTGTTCGAAACATGCCTCTGGCTCCTGATTTCGTCTTAGTTGACGGATTCAGTTTAAATGATGTAAATTATCCACAGATTAGTGTGCGTCGAGGCGACAAAAAATGCATATCAATTGCCGCGGCATCCATTGTCGCCAAAGTTTTGAGAGATGAAATGATGGTGCTTTTGGATAGTGTTTATGAAGGGTATGCCCTGTCTAAGAACAAGGGATACGGCACACAAGAGCACTTTAGAGCCCTGAAAGAGCAGGGGCCTTCGCCTTTGCATCGATTTTCCTTTAACCTCAAGTGTGGAGAGAATGGGGACTGAGCGAGAAAGAGCTAAATTCCTAGAAAACGCTGAAAAAAGCGTGAAGAAAGGAAAGTTCCAGGAAGCCGTCAAAGAATACAAGAAGGTATTAGCCGTCGATCCCCAGGATGTCAACGTCAGAAACCTCTTGAGCGACCTCTATCTGAGAATGAATCAAAAAGATATGGCGATTGAGGAAATGTATAAGATTGCCAGTCACTATGAGGAGAGAGGATCATATTCCCAATCCATGGCGGTCTATAAAAAGATCAATAAATTGAATCCCGGAAATATTGAATCCTCGATGAAATTGGCTGACCTCTATTATTCCCAAGGGTTTCTTTCCGAAGCGAAATCAGAATATTCGAATATTGCCGCGGGGTTGATGAAGAGCAACCGCACAAAAGAAGCGATTTTTCTGCATGAAAAGCTTTTGAAATTAGACAAGAAGGATTTCCATACGAGGATAACACTGGCGGATCTCTACACGAAGGAAGGTGAGGTGGCCAAAGCGGTGGCCCGATACAATGAAGCGGCAGAATTCAAGATTGGGAGTAGCGCATTCAAAGAGGCTCATGAGATACTCAAAAAAGCGAAAAGCCTGGAAGAAGACAATTCGAGGACATTGTCCAATTTTATTACACTTCTCAAAAAAGAAAACAAGACTAAAGAAGCCCGAAAGCTCATCGACGGAATTCTGAAAGAAAACAAAGATGATGTGACCGCTCTCCGGCTTCTGGGTAACTTACACTTTGAAGAAAAGGATTTCGAAAAGGCCGAAACAGTGTTCACTCAAGTGATCTCGCTGAGGTCGAAGGATGTCGAAGCGCGGGTGAAATTGGGACGGATCAGGATTTTGCAGGAAAACCTTGACGAGGCCTTTAAGCTGTACAAACCTCTGGTTGAGACTCTGATCAGGAAACGGAAATCCGAGAAAGCGATCGGACTTCTTGGACTCATCCTTTCGGCGAAGAAGGTTCACACTCCGACCCTGGAAGAATTGGCGTCTGTGTATAAATCAATCGGCCAAAAAAAGAACCAGGAAATCGTCCGCCGTGTTCTTCTCGAGGAATACCGGAAGGAAAATAAACAGAAAGAATACGTATCGACTTTAGGTGAACTTGTCAGCCTCTGTCCTGAGGAGAAGGAATTGGCAAGCCAATACAGTCAGTTCAAAGAAGGAGTTGAAATTCCCGAAGCGCCAAGGGAAGAGGAACGTGTTGGAGAGGAAAAACGGATAACAGAAGAGGAGCGAAAGCGAGTAGAAGAGGAAAGAGAGAGAACTGAGGAAGAAAGGAAACGTGCAGAAGAAGAAGTGAAGCGTGCGGAAGAGGAGAGGATAAAAGCCGAGGAAGAGGCCCAGCGAGCGGCTGAGGAGGAGGCTCGGAAAAGGACAGAAGAGGACGCCAAAAGGACAGAGAAGGACGCCAAACGGGCCGAAGAAGACGCCAGGCGGGCTGAAGAGGATGCCAAACAGGCCGAAGAAGCAGCACGGAAAGCCGAAGAAGCAGCCCGGAAAGCCGCTGAAGAAGAGGCCAAGAGAAAAGTCGAAGAGGAAGCCCGAAAGAAGGCCGAGGAGCAAGCCCAGAGAGCTGAGGAGGAGATGAAGCGGGCTGAGGAACTGAGGATGAAAGCGGAGGAAGAGGCCCGAAAGGCTGAAGAGGAAAGACGGAGAGCCGAAGAACAGCGAAAACGAGCTGAAGAGGAAGTGAAGAGAGCGGAAGAAGAGCGGTTGCGTCTTGAGGAGGAAGCCCGAAAAGCTGAGGAAGAAAAAAGGCGGGCCGAAGAGGAAGCCAAGCACGCTGAAGAAGAGAGGAAGAGAGCAGACGAGGAGCGGATGCGTGCCGAGGAAGAAGCCAAACACGCAGCCGAAGAAGAAGCGAAGAAAGCCACCGAAGAAGAAGAACGAAGAAAAGCTGAAGAGGAAGCTCGAATAAAAGCCGAAGAGGAAGCCCAGAAAGCGGCTGAAGAGGAACGGAAAAAAATGGAAGAAGCCTTAGAGGCCGAAAAGATCACGAAGGTTTCCACTAAGGAGATAAAAGAACTCGAAGATATTATTGAGGAAAAAAAAGAAGAAGAGCCGTCAGAGCCTGAGGAAGGATCTGATGAGTCGCTGGAGATGAATTTGGCTCAAGCGGAACTGTATATTAATCAGGGATTGATGAGAAATGCCAAAAGAATTCTTGAAAATCTGCGAATCCAGTTTCCGAACGAACCTCGAATCGAAGAGGCATTGAAATCGCTCAACGAGCTTTCGTCGCAGGTCAGCGTGGACGAGATCCTCGAACGAGTGACCGAAGTGTCTGAAAAGGAAAGCGAGTTGTTCGACAGGAAAGGTGGATCGAGAAAGGAAACCAAAGAGCCTGAAGCTGTTGAGGAAGCCGAGGAAAGAGTGGAAGAAAAGGTTGAAGAACCTGTAGCGAAAGTGAAAGAACCGGAGACAGAAAGGGCTCCAGCAGAGAAAAAGGATATCGAGAAAAAGGCTGAAAAAGCTGAACCAGCCGAGCAAAAAGAGGAAGAAAAAAAAGAAGCCAAGAAAGATGATTATATGGCCCATTTCCAATCAGGTATGTCTTTTCTTGAAAAGGGTCAAACAGATCAAGCGATCGAAAAATTTAAGCTGGCTTCTAAAGAAGAAACCCTAAGAGAGGAATGCTTCCATTCTCTCAGTCATTGCTTCAAGCAAAAAGAGGAATTTATAGAGGCTGCGAAGTGGCTGAAAAAAGCCCAGGAATTGACGGAAGAGGGAACCGATCAATTTTTGGCCTTGTGCTATGAATTGGCTTCTTTGTACGAAGAAGCGGATGAGGCAGATAAGGCTGTTGCGCTTTATGATGAGATCAAGGAATATGACCCGAAATACAGGGACGTGAAGAAAAAGACAAAGATTTTGAAAAAAAGCATGAAATAATCCCCCCTAGCCGACCTCATTTTCTGACTGTCCTTCCTTTTGAGGTCAGTACGCCAGACTCCTTCCGGTTCGAGTATCAGACTGATTGTTCAAATTCTGATCTGTTTCTTTTTAGAGACGATGCGCAGATAGAAAATTGATCTTTGATTCTGGGGAGTCACAATGTGAATTCCAGATAGAAGAGGAATCAAATGAGAAAATTTTCCGAGGGGAATCGTTATCTGTACTGAACCTGGATTATTCACAGGAGTAGATTCAGATTATGTCTTCAGAAAATTCCTTTTTAGTCAAATTGATGGATTTGATCGGGGAAAAATTATCTGCTTCTCGGCTGGCTGTCGTCTTGGTGGATGAAACTGAACAGATTGTTTTTCGAGAGGTGCGCGGGAATGGAGATTTATGTCAGGAGAGTATCAGTCAAGATGTGATCAGAAAGGCCCGAGTCTTTAAGCAGCCCGTTATCACCCAGATTCCTCAAGATTGTGTTCAAAAAGGAAATTTTCAAAATTCCCAACGCAGCGTCATCTGCCTCCCTCTGATTATGAATGAAAATCTCTCCGGAATCCTGTATATGGATAGGGAAGCGACTTCGGGAGTCTTCACTCAAGAGGATTTGGAACTTCTGGTTACGCTTTCAAATCCTCTCCGCTGGATTTTAAAAAAAAATCAGGAATTCCAAAATACGGGAGTGAAAAAGATCAGAGCGCCAGAATCCTTTGTTGGAGGAAAGAGTCGGGTGTTTCAACGAATCCTCACTTTAATAGACAGAGTGAAGGACAGTGACGTACCCGTGTTCATTTGTGGCGAGAGCGGAACCGGAAAGGAGCTTGTGGCAAGAACCATTCATACGAGCGGAGCAAGGAAAACGGGCAAATTTATTGCCGTGAACTGCGGAGCTATCCCGGAGCATCTTCTGGAAAGCGAACTGTTCGGGTATGTGAGAGGAGCCTTCACCGGAGCGGTGAGGACCAAGCCCGGGTTGATCGAGGAAGCGAATGGAGGGACATTCTTTTTGGATGAGATTTGCGACCTGCCTCTGAATCTGCAGGCAAAACTTCTCCGTCTCCTCCAGGAAAGAGAAATACGAAGGATTGGAGAGAATACGCTCCTGCCAGTGAGCGGTAGATTTATCAGCGCAACGAACAAGAATATTGAAAGAGAAATCGAGCTTGGCAATTTCCGTGAAGACCTGTATTACCGCCTCAAGATCATTACGTTCGAGCTTCCTCCTTTAAGGGAAAGGAAGGAGGATCTTCATTTTCTTCTGAATTATTTCCTGGAGAAATACAGTTTCGAGATGACACGGGAACAGGCCTATTTTTCGCCTCGAGCACTCGAGCTGTTGATCGGCTATTCATGGCCTGGAAACGTGAGGGAGCTCCAGAATGAAATCCAAAGGTGTCTGGTCTTCGCTGGAGAGAGCCGTCTGATTAAAGAAGAATATCTTTCCTCGAAGATCAATCCTCAAGCCGAGAGATCTTCAAGTTCTTCTTATGATTTTTTCAAAGCCAGAGCTGAATTCGAGAAGAGATTCCTCCATCAAGCTCTGGCCCGTTGGGATTTCCACAGAGCCAGGACCGCAAAAGAGATCGGCCTCAGTCGACAGGGCCTTTTTAAATTGATGAAGAAACACCAAATACATGCTGTCAAATAAAAATAAGGAAATTGGGGGAACATCCCTTATTACTTGTCTGGGTCCGTATTATTTGGTATCTTTCTCTCAAATGGAGAGCGTAAAGAAAAAGGAGAACGTATTTCAAACTCTTTGCCCCTGCTGTCAGTCCCTCCTCTGGATAGACTCAGTGACTCAAGAGGTGGTTCAATCTGAGAAAGGCGCTGGAAAGAAGAAAAAGTCTTTGGATGATCTGCTGATGAAGGAGAAAAAGAGAAAGAGTGAATTCGACCGAAAATTTGAAGCGACTGCAGAGCTGGAAAAACAGAAGAAGGAAAAGATTAAAGAGGGATTCAAAAAGGCCCTCACTCAGACCGAAAAAGAAGATTAAAACTGTTGAGGTTTTTTCGTAAAGCCTTAGGATTCGTTCCCGATCTTAACTCCCGATCTGGGTTTCATCCTCTCGGATTTTCGGAGCCATAGTGAAACCAGTAAAACCGAATAGGACAAGGATTATAACGGCGGCATAGTTCATTATGGCCCACGGGAGGTAAGTCGCAGGGGAAACTCCGATTGTTCCTGTGATAAAAGCGCCGGCCATGCTCCAGGGGATGAGAGGAACGATGATGGCACCGCTTTCCTCTATGATCCGGGAAAGATTTTTGGCGGCAAGGCCTTTTTTCTTGTAAACCGGCGAGAGAAGCTCTCCAGGAATGATCATCGACAGGTAAGAACTCGCGGTCATCATCGCTGTGACTATCGAGGAAGCGATGGTTGTCAGCACGATGCTCCATGTTTTGTTGGCGAATCGCATCACCCGGTCCAGAATGACCGAGAGCAGCCCCGTGCGCTGCATGATCCCCCCGAAGCTGAAGGCCGTGAAAGCGATGAGTTGTGTTTCCATCATGCTCATCAACCCACCCCGGGAGATCAGCTCGTCGACTTTTTCAACGCCAGTCTGCGCCTCGTATCCGGTGTTCATGGCTGTGGCCACATCCGTGACCGCAGCCCCCTGGAAGATGATAGCCAGTATTCCGGCCACCAAGGAGGAGAGAAGCATGCCGGGTATGGTCGGCTTTTTGGTGAAGGCAAAGTAGAAAACAATGGCCATGGGCAGGAGCAGGAGGACATTGAAGTTGAAGTTGTCCTTCAATGTTTGGATGATGAGTGTCATGTCCTTGGATTCCACTTGTTCTCCACCGTATCTCAGCCCAACAAAGAAATAGATCGCGAGGCCGAAGAGCCAGGCTGGAGTCGCTGACCAGAGCATGTGCTTGATATGATCAAAGAGGTTCGATCCTGCGGCCACAGGAGCCAGATTGGTCACATCCGAAAAAGGAGACATCTTGTCTCCGAAATAAGCGCCAGCGACTATGGCTCCAGCTGCCGGACCGAGCGGGACTCCCAGGCCCATGGCAATACCCATGAAAGCCACTCCGAGAGTGCCTATGGTGCCCCAAGAGGTTCCCGTGGCCAAAGAAGTGAGCGAACATACGAAGCAGGCTGTGACCAGGAAATATTGAGGCGATATGAGCTTCAAGCCATAGTAGATAACCATCGGAATGGTTCCGCACGCGATCCAGGAGCCAATCAGGATACCGACGCAGAGCATAATCAAAATGGCTGGCATCGCTTTATGGATGCTGTTGACGATGCCCTCTTCCATTTCCTTCCACTTGAAACGGAGGATAAGACCAAGCGTACCCGTGATAAAAGCAGCGGCCACGAGGAGAACTTGGGCAGCGATTCTGTAGACTCCGTAGCCAATCCCGAGAAGAATCCCCATGGCGACCAGAGGAATCAGAGCGATAATAAGACTGGGTTCTTTAGATTTTTGTGTTTGATTCTGCTTTTCATTCACGATTTTCCTCTCTTTTCCCAGATGTTATATGTGAATCCTGCTGCAAAATCTCAGATTACGCTGATGAAAATGTTCCCCTGGCAATGAGTTTCTTGTCGGCCATCATCTGTCTTCCCATGGCGAAAGAATCTGTCAGGTTCAAATTTTTATCGAGCAAGATTAAATCCGCGTCTTTGCCGGCCTGGATTTCCCCCTTTTGTGAGAGCTTGTAAAATGCGGCCGGATTCAAGGTGAACAGCTTCACAGCATCCTGAAAGTCAATAATACTTTTTTGCACCAGGTGACGGAAATTTCCTAAAAGACTTTGCTGGGTGGCTATTGTCAGCCCCTGAAGGTTCCCTCTGTCATCGAAAACAGGCATGCTTCCGTTGCTGTCTGAGCTGACGGTGACCTGGCTGAGGGAAGCTTTTTTTTCGAGACAGAGTCGGATGGCTTCTCCGATGCTCATTCCGTTGCCCTCTTGATTTTCCGGATCATGCCCTGCAGTGAGGTCAATGTATCCCCCTGCTTGGACAAATCTGATCGCCTCATCCAAGAGTTCCGGAGTGCGGTTGACATGTGTCGGAATAACCTGGGTGACAGGAATTTCAGTCTCCTGGATCAGCGTGAAGAGCATTTCCAGCTTTCGCGGGCCGTCACCAAGATGGACATGGAGGATTCCGGCTTTTCCACCGAGCATTCCTCCAACCCGGCATTCCGCGGCTAATCGGGCGAATTCTTCAAACGTGGGTTGTGACGAACGGTGGTCTGATATGGCGACCTCTCCCCCTCCAATGACCTTATCTATGAGTATCAGGTCGGAGCGAATGCTGCCCGTGATCGTCACAAGAGGAATTTGGTAGGACCCGGAGAAGATGTAGGTGGTGATGCCTTCTGCGCTGAGGCCTCGTGCTTTGGCCAGGAGAGATTCCATATGACGGGTTGTTCCATCAGTTCCCAAGCAGCCGATAACAGTCGTCACTCCGCACGAGATGATGTCCTCGATCATAATTTCAGGAGCCCTGGTCTCTGGTCCGCCCTCTCCGCCGCCTCCGAGAATGTGGACGTGGCTGTCAATCAGACCGGGAATGGCGATCTTTTCTGAGGCATTGATCACTTCAAGATTTATTCCTTTGATTTCGATTTGACCTGGATCGCTGACGGCGCCGATCCTGTTCCCGGCTATCAGAATATCTTTTTGGCCTAGAGCCTCGGGTGCAAAGACCGTGCACTTTTGGATGAGTGTCAGCATCTTGTCCTCCGTATTGAACTCAAAGAGGGAAGTTATGAATATTTTTACTCGCTAAATTATCATGGAATATTCATATTTTCAAGAAATAATAGGGGACGATCCCCATATACATTTTGAATTTTTAGTTAAATTTTCTTAAAATAGATAAAACACTGAACCGGATAATCAGAATGGCAACGATCGAGGAAGAACTGAAACGTGCGGAGCCTGTCATACAGCGGATCAGCAGTCTTGCGCTGCTTGGAAAAAAGATCGTCATACAGGGAAAAGAAAATTTCATTAAGAAAGGCCCGAATATCATCGTGGGGAACCATATCGGGACATTTAAGGACGCGGCGACACTGTTTAAAGTCGTCCCCCGACAGATATTTTGGACATCGAATAAAATGGTTTTTGACAAGCGCGATTTCAATCGTCTTATCCGAAAGCATTTCAAGAGACATATGAAGAACTTCGGGCTCTTCGTGGATCTGCTGCTCAGTCCTTTGAAATCCCTTTTCACATCTTATTTTGCCTCGACCATAAAGAAGGTGGGGGCCATTCCAGTGGATATGGAACAAAAAACGAGGACGGCTATGGAGCGGTGTCAGGAATACCTGGAAAATGGGAGGGCGGTCATTGCTCTTCAAGGCTGGGGCCGTGTGCTGAAAAAAGATCCAAATCCGTATGTCCACACTTTCAAGAGAGGAACATCTATCCTTTCCTATAACCTGTATCATGAGGAGGGGATTTCTGTTCCTGTCACTCCGATTGCCATGTTTGGCACCCAGGTGCCTTTCCTGGTTCCGACGAAGGTGAAAGTCAATGTCGGTGAGCCTCTCTATATAAAAGATTATTTGGGGGGAGGATTTGAAGAGAGCGTGGAAAGGTTCAGAAAAGCTCTTGAGAACACAGTGACAAAGCTTTTCTTTGATATTCTGGAGTGGTGAGATATCCTCTTTTTATTTGGACACGGTTCTCCAGCAGGAAAAGCAGGTATTCCAGAAATTCTTAGACGAGAAACCTTCCTTCTTGGGCAATCAGGTTTCCTTTAGCGTGAATGGTGACTTTATCCACCAGAGCATCATAATGATGCGGGCTCGCATTTTTTCCAAGGCCGTAGGAGTCGCCGATAGCAAAATGGGCAGTTCCAAAGGCTTTTTCGGCTTCCAACATGTTCGCCGTAATTCGGGCCTTTCTGTTCGTCCCGATGCCAAATTCACCTATGATTCTTCCCGTTTCGTCTTTGCCGATATTCTGAAGGATCGCCGCGATTCCCTTTCCGCTGGATCTGACCAGTCGGCCTTTCTCAAACTCCATCACTCCGCGTCCCAACTTGTCGTCAATGAGTTTGATGACCAGTTTTCCTGAGAAAGTCTCCTCCAGGGGAGCTGTGAAACATTCGCCTGCGGGGAGGTTTCCATGCATTCCTTTCCGGCTGATATCTCCGTTGTCGTTCGCCCATTTCCTGCCTTTGACGCTGAACTGGATTCGAGTGCCTTCCGGATTCTCTACGAGGACGTCATCCGCATCTTTCAGAGCTTTGATGACTTTTTGGGTGAACTGGTCCATGGCTTTGAAATCGATGTTCACCAGGCGTTCCATCATTTCTCTTGTCAGGCCAGGCATCATGCAGATCCGGCCGTATTCCATTCCGGTTTTGACCATGTATCCTCGAAAAGGCTTTTCTTCGATCCTCGCATCAAGGATGTAGGCGATGACGTTCGCGTTTTCAGCCATTTGTTTAAAGAGACGCGTCGGTTGCGTGATGGGCCGGAGGGTTTCAGTCATCAGATAAGTGGTTGATTCTGCCCCGACCTTCTTGGCCCAGTAGGCAAATGCCTCTGCGATTTCCATTTTGTCTTTATCTGTCACGAGCAGGAATTTTTCGCTTTTTCGGAGGCGGAGAGATTGCTTGACGGCTTTCTCTCCCGCTTCAAGAAGTTTGTTCGTTCTCATTTCGTTCGTTGTCTGGGTACTCAAGCCTATCCCAGTTGATTATTCTTCGCCCTCGAATCGGGAAAGGACATCGGAGCTGATCTTCAAGAAAATGTCATATTTGATCTCGACTCTGTATTCCTCTCTCAACTTTGTCATATAAGAGAGGAAGAATTTGTTTCTTTTTTCTTCGAGCAGACTTTGCTTCTCTGTTTCCTTGTCCTTCTCTAAATCTTCCCGAGTGACTTCCTTTCTGTCCAGCACTTTGATCAAGACATAGCCGCCCTCGAATTCGATGGGATCGCTCGATTCTCCTAAAGGAAGCGAAAAGGCAAGCTGGTCGATTTCAAGATTTTCTCCGACAATGCTGAGGTATTGATTCCGTTGGTGTTCGTTGACGGTTTTGTATTCGAGCCCGTATTTTTCAGCCAGCTTCTCTAGATTTTCTCTGGTGAGCTCCTCTTTGATATTTCTGATTTTTTCAGCCGCGATCTCTTTTTTCTGCAGAGTGGTGACTTCCTGTTTGACTTCATCTTCCACTTCCACGAGCTCTGCCTGTTTGGGGAGTTCGATCTTTTCAAGCTGGGCAATCCCCACTCCCTTATAAGTGGAGATAGGAGTGGAGATGTCGTTTTCTTTTAGCTGGAAAAGCGCACTGCTGATCATCCCTGAAGAGTCGATATCTTCGATAGGCTCCCGCTCTTTGAGGAGACCCGGCGTGATGATGTCTATTCCGAGTGATTGAGCCGCCTTTTTCAAGTTTTTCTCTTTCCTGGCGTTTTTTTCTAACTCAGAGACTCTTTCTTCGGCGATCTCCCTGGCCTTCTGGTCGAGGAGAATATTCTGGATTCTCTCTCTGACTTCAATAAGCGGCCGTATTCGGGGAGGCGTCTTTTCTGTGATTTTCAGGATGGCAATCCCTTCTTCAGATTTTATGATGTCAGATATTTCTCCTTCCGAGAGCCCTCCAATTTCTTCCTGTTCGGGAGGCGGAAGTGTTCTCCATTCATAAAGGCCCCAATCTCCTCCGTCCATCGCTTTGGAATCCTTGGAGTAAGTTTGTGCGAGCGCACCGAAATCTTCACCATTCCTGATTTTCTCAAGTATTCTTCGGCCCTCGGCCTCGATGAGTTCCTGCTCTTTGTCTTCGTAGGGAATATAGATCCGGCTGACTTTTACCGATTCGGGCTCTTTGAACTGCGACTCGTTCTCCTTATAGTATTCCTCGATTTCTGAATCATTTAGCTCGATTTCTTGTTTTATGTCTTCTGTGCTGAAGAAGACAACCGAAGCCTCGCGTCTTTCCGGGATTTTGTATTTTTCCCTGTTCTGGTCAAAATATTCCCGGATTTCACTGGAAGAAGGCTCTTCCTTCAGTTCCATTTTATCCGCTTCAGCAGCGACATATTCCATCTGGGCGGATTCGTTTTTGTTCTTGTAGCTTTCCCAGAGTTCTTCTGGAGTTACGGCAATCCCCGCTGTGAGGACTTGTATGACTTTGTTGGTGATGATCTCTTTTCGAACACCTTCTTCGAATTCTGAGACGGGTATCCGGTTCCATTCCAGTATTCTTTTGTAGACATCGAATCCGACGAATTTTCCGTCCTGCTGGAAGACGGGATAGTTCCTTATTCTCTCCCGCAGTTCCTCGTCGGATGCGGTTATCCCTAATTCTCTGGCCTTTTGAAGCAGAATGGTCTGCTGAATGATTTGCTCGAGCACTTGCTGAGGAATGTTGAGCTGCTGAATCAGGTTTTTGTTGATATCCTGAAATTCATTACTCAGCATTTCAAGCCGCTGCATGAGATTCTGGTAATAGTAATCCGCAGAAATTTTTTCATTCTTTACCTTGGCAATCGTGCTTGTGGCTCTGGCTTCACCCAGGCGTCCGGCTCCACCCCAGACAGCAAAGATGGTGATGATAAAAGCGATGATCACCAACCAGAGGGTTGGCGCCAAGGATTTGACGTTTTTGCGCATTGCTTTGAGCATGTTATCACCTCAATAAGGATGAGTTCTTCATCCGGTTAATCTTTCACGAACCATGATTCTTTTAATCCTGAAAGTCGATATCTATCCGCTTAGCTTTCACTCAAAAGATGTCTCGAAATGACCAGACGCTGAATTTCAGAAGTTCCTTCATAAATAGAAAAAACCCTGGCATCTCTGTAGAGCTGCTCGATGAAAAATTCTTTCGAGTAGCCGTAGCCGCCGTGTACCTGAAGAGCCTGGTACACGATCTTGTTGGCGGCTTCTGAAGCAAAAAGTTTGGCCATCGCCGCTTCTTTAGTGAAGGGCTTTCCTTTATCCTTTAAGTCCGCGGCTTTGTAGGCGAGCAGACGCGACGCTTCGATTTGTGTCGAAATATCGGCAATCATGAATTGAATGGCCTGAAATTCAGAGATTTTTTTTCCGAAGGCATCCCTCTGTTTGGCGTATCGGACAGCCTCTTCGAGAGCCCTCTCCGCGAGACCGACGGATTGAGCGGCGATTCCGATTCTCGAGCCGTCAAGGCTGCTGAGGGCGATGGAGGCGCCTTTCCCTTCTTCTCCCAAGAGATTTTCCGCAGGCACTCGGCAATCCTCCAAGACTATTTCAGAAGTCAAAGAGGAGTGCAGACCCATTTTGTCCTCGATCTTTGTCCCGTTATACCCCGGCATATTTTTATCGACGATGAAAGCGTTCAGCTTTTTTTGATCAGATTCAACTCCAGCGGCGGTAAAAATAATAACGGCTTCGGCGTCATTTCCGCTGGTCACCCAGGATTTAGTCCCATCCAAAATATAGCCATCGCCTTGTTTGACGGCTTTTGTTTTCAGGTTTGTCGCATCCGAACCCGCCCCTGGCTCTGTGAGAGAGAAGGCGCCAATGATCTCTCCTTTGCAAGCCTTGGGAAGGTATTTTTTCTTCTGCTCTTCGCTTCCAAATTCCAGGATGGCGTGACAGAAGAGCGCGCAGTGAACACTGACGATAACCGATACGGAGGCGGAGACTTTGCTGATTTCCTCCAGCGCCAGGATAAATGAGAGATAATCTGTTTTTGACCCTTCGTATTCAGAGGGAACAGTAATTCCAAGGATTCCAATCTCACCAAGCTTATTCAGAATATCCCTTGGGAATTCTTTTTGATCTTCAAGGATTTTGATTTGAGGAGCGATTTCTTTTTGGGAGAAATCCTTGACCATTTCCCGGAGTAATTTTTGGTCGTCAGTGAGTTCAAAGTCCATTTTTTAGCTGAATTCTCCTATCGAAAAGGTTGAGATAACTCGAGTTGTGGAAAATGAAATTTTCATGTCTCAGTTCAGGAAGACCTCAATTTTGCTCTCTGAAAAAAAGGCAGGAGCTGTGCATACGTAGTGGCGATGTCTTCGATGACCACTTTTGTTTGGCCCACGAGCGGCATGAAATTCGAATCTCCAATCCAGCGAGGGATCACATGAAGATGATAATGGTCCGCCACGCCTGCACCGGCGCTATTCCCCAGGTTCATGCCTGTGTTAAAACCGTGAGGCCGGTATTTCTTTTTCAAAATTCCCAGGCTGAGTTTGAGGAGGTCTGACATTTCGTCGGTAGATTCTTTCTTGGCGCGCTCGAATGACGAAAGGTGTCTGTACGGAGCGATCATCAAATGCCCCGGAGTGTACGGATATTTATTCAGCACGATAAAATTGTTTTTTCCTCTATAGAGAATGAAAGCATTCTGGTCGTTTTTCATTTGAATAGCCCGGCAGAAAATGCATTCGTTCATTTTGGAAACTTTTCTCACGTACTCCTTTCTCCAGGGAGCAAAGATATATTCCATTATTTTTTATTGATCATGTTCTTCAGGATTTTACTCGGTTTGAAGTAGAGAACTTTTTTAGGAGGAACATGCACAGGTTCTCCTGTGCGCGGATTTCTTCCAGACCGAGAATTTCGATTGCGGAATCGAAAGCTTCCAAAACCCCTGAGCTCTATTTCTTCGCCTCTCAGTATGGCGTCTTTAATCGTTTGAAAGAAAAGATTCACGCCAGTCTCTGCTTCCTGTTTGGAAATGTTCATTTCCTTCGCAATTTTGTTGATTAAATCGGCTTTAATCATCTTTTTCCTCCTTTCTTATTTGCCTTTTGTGTTGGCTGTATTTTGTTCAATTGATCTTTCAAGAGCTCGCCAAGAGTGAGCTTTCCGTCTTGGCTTTGGGCGTATTTCTGGTATTCTAATTTTTGAAGCTCCAGTTGAGCGAGCCTGAAGCTGAGTGAAATTTTTTTCTCTTGAGGATTCATTTTAATGATCTTCGCATTGCGTTCTTCCCCGACAGAAAAAAACTCCTCTGGATTTTCTATCTTTTTCTCATCCAACTCAGAAAGGAAGACGATCCCTTCGATTCCCGGCATGATTTCCACGAATGCGCCAAAGTCGGTGAGGCGCACGATTTTGGTCTTGACTATATCCCCAATTTTTTGTCGGTTGAAGAAATCCTCCCAGATATCACCTTCAAGCTGCTTTATGCCGAGAGAGAGCTTCTGTTTCTCCACATCAATGCTGAGAATAATGGCTTCCGCTTGCTCGCCAACCTTGAGCTCCTTTGATGGATGCTTAATTTTTTTCCAGGAGATATCAGAAATGTGAATAAGCCCTTCGATTCCTTCCTCCACTTCCATGAACGCGCCAAAATCAGTGATGCTCGTGATTGTTCCCTTGATCCGTGAGCCCGGACTGAATTTTTGCTTGAGCACCTCCAGGGGATGAGGCGCGGCCTGTTTCAGACCCAATGATATCCTTTTGGAAGAGGGATTGATATCCAGGATGGTGACCTCAACTTCTTCTCCCGGAGTAAGGATTTTTTTGGGATGGACCGTTTTTCTTGACCATGTCAAATCAGAGATGTGAACCAATCCTTCGACCCCTTTTTCCAACTCAACGAAGGCTCCGAAATCAACCAGACTGACCACTTTTCCTTTGACTTTCTGTCCCACTTTATATTTGTCTTCCAGGTTTTCCCATGGATCAGGACTCAATTGTTTATACCCGAGTGAGATTTTGTCATCACTTTCATTGAAATCGAGAACCACCACTTCCACATCCTGGTCAAGCTGGAAGACTTCTGAAGGATGGCTGATTTTTCCCCAGGATATATCAGAGACATGGAGAAGTCCTTCCACTCCTCCCAAATCGATGAACGCACCGAAGTTTGTCAGGGACCGGACTTTGCCCTTGATCTTTTGTCCTTGACTGAGCTGGTCGAAAACCCGCTTGCGCTTTTTTTCCCTCTCATCTTGGAGCAGGAGCTTTCGGGAAACGACCACATTTTCGGTTTTTCTATCGAATTTGATAACTTTAAATTTGTACGTGTTTCCGATAAGGTCTTTCGGTTCTTTGACTGCTCTTGTATCCGCATGGGAATCAGGAAGGAAGGTTTTGACACCCACGTTGACCGTGTATCCGTTTTTTGTTTTCTCAGTGATTTTCCCAGTGACCCAAGTATTGTTGTGATAGGCCCTCTCCAGGTCATTGAGCCCCTTCAGAGCGACAGCTTTACTATGAGAAAGAATCAGGTATCCTTCTTTGGAGTCGCTTCTTTCCACTAAAGCTTCTATTTTATCTCCAGACCGAATCTCGCTGATTTTCTGGTCGTCGGTGAAATCCTCTCTGGGAATGATTCCTTCGGACTTGAATCCGATATCCACTAAAACATGAGAGGACGTGACCTTGATGACTTTTCCTTGGATTATTTTCCCCGGGACGATTTCTTTGGCGTTGAACTGGTATTGATCCAGTAAATTCTCGTAATCTTTGGACGAGATGTTTTCTTCGTTGTCTGGGTCTTTGGTTATCTCTGACATTGGATGGTTTTCTCCCTCTGATGGTGGTGTTTAAAGCTGGTTTTGATCTTGTCTACAGCTTCTTGGATGGCTTCAGGAGGAGTGGACGCCCCTCCGGAGAGGCCGATTTTTTGAGATCCTTTCAGCATTTCAAAACTGATTTGATCCGCTCTTTCGATGAAATAGGTGTTGGGCAGGATCCTTTTTGAAATCTGGAAGAGCTTGTTCGTATTGGAGCTGTTTTTTCCTCCGACGATGAAAAGTGTATCGACGCGGGATGCCAGTTCAGATGTCGATTTTTGCCGTGTTTGAGTGGAATGACAGATGGTGTTGTAAACTTTGAGTTCTTCCGTCTTTTCGATGAGCGCCGCCACGATTCTCTCGAGAAGGTAAAGGTCCTGGGTGGATTGGGCGAGGACCGCCCTCTTTTTCTTTCGAGGCAGGCGTTTCACCTGAGCTTCATTCTCTATGATGATCCCCTTTCCCCGGCTGAATCCGATCAATCCTTTTATTTCAGGATGTTCTCTATTCCCGACGATGATGATTTCTTCCCTCTGTCTGGCTAGCATTTCGACTAACTTCTGAATTTTCTTGACAATCGGACAGGTGGCGTCGACGATCTGAACATCCTTTTTCTCGAGCAGCCCGTATGTCTCCGGAGAGACTCCATGACTGCGGATGATGACCCATCCTTCGTTAAGATCGTCCAGGTCCGTGACAGATTGGATTCCTTGTTCCTTGAGGTCAGCAATGACTTGAGGGTTGTGGATCAGGTCGCCCAATGTGCAGACTTTCCCTGTTTTCTTCTGGCGTGTTTCTCTGGCGATCTTGAGAGCCCTTCGGACTCCGTAACACAATCCTGAGTTTTTGGCTATGATGATTTCCATTTTTTTTGTAAATATGTAAAAAAATATATTAACCGAGTGAGTGCATTTTGTCAATTCTAAGTATAGATGAAATCTTAACTTAGCTCCTTTTTGTGAAGTGAAAAATATCTTTTTTTCTCTTTTTACCTGAGAACACAAATAAGACGGTGAAGCGGTTCAAATCTCAGTGAGATTCTCTGGAATCTTGACTTGAGTTCTCCACGCCGAGGAAATAACTATCATCTTCTTTCAGAGAAAGCCTGTAGTTCATTGAGTGGGGCTGTCTTCTTCCTCGATATTTTCTTCTTCGAGTATTTTGGACAGCTCCTCAGGAGAAGGCAGGTCTTTTATGTTATTCAATCCAAAATAGGAGAGAAATTTCTCCGATGTTCTGTAGATCAGCGGATTCCCCGGACTTTTTTTTCTCCCGACTATCTTGACCAGTCTTTTCTGGAGGAGTGTTTTCAGTGTGTGGGAGGAATCCACTCCTCTGAGCGCCGATATTTCCGCCAGGGTTATGGGCTGGTGATAGGCGATGGCGGACAGGGTTTCGAGAGCAGCGGAGGAGAGCCTGTTTTTTCTCTCCAAATTGAGAAGACGCTTGATCCATGAGTCATGCTCTGGTTTGGTGGAAAAAAGGTAACCTCCCGCAGCCTGGATGATTTGAATGCCCCTTTCGTTTGTCACGAACGTCTCCAGGAGCTCATTGACAGCCTGCTCGATTTCTTTCTCATCAAATTCTGTCAAAACGCCCTTGATTTTTTCGAGTGTCAGAGGTTCCAAAGAAATGAAGATTAAAGATTCGATGATTTCCTTCAGGCGGTTTTCCATCAGCGACTCTTCACGTTTGTCTTTCGAATCCAGACTTTGATCGGTTTGAAGTGATTTTCCTGAACGGCGATGACAATCTTGGACTTGATGAGTTCCAAGAGCCCCAAAAATGCCACTAAGGCTTCTTCGAAGGATTCCTGCCTGTTGAAGTAATCCAGAAAATCAAGGAAATCTTCCGCTTCAAGCTGGGCCAGGATCTCTTTGATTTTTTCTTCTAAGGAATATTCTTTCCTGCTAATCGTTTTCGTCTCCGCTGTTTCTTTCCGCTTCATCAGAGTAAAAAAGGATTCAGCCAGGTCAAACAGGGAAACTTCTATAGATTCCATTTCACCTTCAGAAAACACTCTGGGAAGGCCTGTCCTCTTCCATTTGAGCAATTCTTTCTCTTCTTTTTCTTTGAGAAGACCGCTTACGGCTTTCATTTTCTGGTAATCCAGGAGCCTGTGAACAAGGATCTGACGGGGATCTTTTTCTTCCTCAAGAGGTTCTTCTCGAGGAAGGAGCATCTGTGATTTGATATAGATCAGCAGGGCCGCGACGACTAAGAATTCGGCTTCCCGGTCGAGATTGATTCGGTCTTTCTGGTTGAGGTAATCCAAGTATTCTCTGGTGATTGTGGCCATCGGGATGTCGTGGATGTCGATTTTTTTCTTCCTGATCAGGAAGAGAAGAAGGTCGAGAGGTCCTTGAAAAACCTCCAGTTTAACCTGGTAGTGAGACGAAGCTTCCATTAGGATCGTGTATTCTAATCCAGGCCGATCGCCGACCGGACTTCCTCCATAGTTTTTTGCGCGACCTGGCGGGCTTTCGTGTTGCCCTCCTCCAGTATATCCCAGACACGCTGGGGATTTTTTTCGAATTGTTTTCTTTTTTGCCTAAAAGGAGCCAGAAGCTCGATGAGGCGTTTGATGACCACATCCTTGCACTCCAGGCAGCCGATTCCGGCTGTCCGGCATCCCTGAGCCAGTTCCTCTCTCTTTCCTTTTTCCACAAAGGCTGTGTGCAGGGTAAACACCGGGCAGTCATCCGGCTCCCCGGGATCCGTCCTCCGTTTGCGCCGGGTATCCGTGATCATCGGGGATATTTTCTGACGGATGATTTTTGGGGGGTCCTTGAGAAGGATGGTGTTCCCGAAAGATTTGCTCATTTTGCGGCCGTCTACTCCGGCCAGCTTCGGGACTTCTGTCAGGATAGTCTGCGGCTCAGGGAAGACGTTTCCGTAGAGACGGTTGAAGCGCCGCGTGATCTCACGGGCCAGCTCCAGATGATAGGCCTGGTCTTCTCCGACGGGCACCGCATTGGCTTTGTAAATGAGTATATCCGCGGTTTGAAGCACGGGATATCCCAGGAATCCGTAGGTATTCAGGTCCTTGTCCGGGATTTCTTTCTGCAACTCCTTGAATGTCGGGACTCTCTGCACCCAGGGAAGCGGGACGACCATCGACAGGAGCAGATGGAGTTCCGCATGCTCTTTCACCTCGGATTGGACAAAGATAACGCTTTTGTCCGGTCCCAACCCGATACTCAGCCAATCCAGCGCCACTTCAAACGTGAATTTTTTGATGATCTTTGAGTTCTGGTATTCAGAGCTCAACGCATGCCAGCTCACGATGCTGTAGTAACATGTGTGCTCTTCCTGGAATTTGAGCCAGTTCCGGAATGCCCCGGCCAAGTGGCCGAGATGACAGGGTCCAGTCGGTCTGAGGCCGGAGAGAACGACTTTTTTCTTGTGTTTGGCGCTCATTTCAGAAAAGCACTATAGAATGTATGATCAAGTTAAAAGGATACATGAGAATTTGAAGAAGTCCGAAGTATATTAAAGCCAGCAGAATCAAAAACCCGAAAGGCCGGATGCGCTCGTATTTCTGGATGGCTTCTTCGGAGAGGAATCCCATCAGGATACCGCTTCCATCCAGAGGGGGGATCGGGATGAGGTTGAAGACCGCGAGCAGGCAGTTGATGTAGGCAAAATAGTACAGAATGAGAGCCAGGACACCTAAAGGGTAGAAACCGCTGCTAAACCCTCCGATTTGAAGGATGTTGGCTCTGAGGAAGTACACCACGTTGGGACTGAAAAGCTTCAGGATGACGATAATTATTAAAGAGCCCGCGGCTATGGTCATGTTTGAGGCGGGGCCCGCGGCCGATATCCAGAGGTTGTCTCGACGCGGATTTCGCAGGTTGAGAGGATTGACAGGAACCGGTTTGGCCCAGCCAAAAAGAAACGGGGCTCTCATCACGACCAAGATCAACGGAAAAATAACCGTGCCTATCGGGTCGATGTGAGCAATGGGATTAAGAGTGACTCGACCCAGGCTGTAGGCAGTGGGATCCCCTAATTTATTGGCGGCCCACCCGTGAGCGGCTTCGTGCACAGTTATGGCAAAAAGCAGGGCGAAACCCATTATAATATAAGATGCGACATTCATTTTTCTACCTGATTCATTTATAACATATGAGTCCTGGGCCGTAAAGCAAAAAGGGAAAAGTTCAGGACAGTGGGTTCCCAAAACACGCAACTTTTGCCCCTACGAGCACCTTGGAGGGGGAACAGCTCCGCTTTCCCCCTTCCAACGTTCGCTTGCTTCCTCGCGCTCTCTGCCTCCCCTTCTCGGACGCTCAGACGCATCCTGCGACCAAGGGGCCATACCCCCTTGGATCCCCCACTGATTTGGGCCCGCTGAGCAGGCCCCAAATCAGACAAAAGCGGCTCGGTTTCAGGCTCCGCTCTCCTCACCTCTTCGGTGAGGAACCGTGCCCGCTCCGCCTTCAAACGGTTTTCTCACCCACTGCCCTTCACTCGACCATCGATAAGCAAAAAAAGAGAAAAGAATAAAAAAAAGCCCCATCAGACACGATGGGGCCTTTTATGCCTTAATTTGACAGGATCAGCCTTCCAGGATTTTGTCGACTTCTTCTTTGTCCACTTCTGTGATGTAGGGAATACCGCTGATGTTGGCCGCATCTTGAGTGAGAGCGGCGATATCATCCCGCGTGATATATTCCAAGGCGAATTTTCGATTCCCGGCCATAAGCTGGCGCAACCCTTGACTGAGTCTGTGAAAGTATGTGTAAAGCCCGATCGCGCCAGTGGGAATGTCGTTAAATCTCTCCTTGTATTTTTTCTTCAATTCCGGAGCTGTGACAAAAATTTCTTCAGGCGTATTGCCGAAGCGTTCGACGTACACCGGGATCTGGTCTTCACTGATTCTCTTGCCAATTGTTTTTCCAACCATAGTGGCAGCCATGGGTCCTCTGGCCATGCCCACAACCTTGAAATACGGCGCACCCAGGGCAAGCGCTTTATAGATTTGATCTTCGAACGTGATTCCTCCAGCGGCGGCCACATCGGGAATATATTCGCCTTTCTCATCGAGCTTCCGGAGGTACTGGTACAGTAAGGACCAGATTTCAACGCTGGGAATCCCCCATTCATTCATCATCCTCCAGGGGCTCATTCCTGTCCCTCCACCAGCTCCATCTACAGTCAGCAGGTCAAGTTTAGCCTTGGATGCGTACTTGACTGCTCTGGCAAGGTCGACTGGTCGGTAAGCTCCTGTTTTGAGGAAGACATATTTAGCTCCTGCCTTCCTGAGCTCCTCGACTCTCTGCATGAAGCTTTCTTCCTCGACCATTCCGAGTCGAGAATGCCTCTCGAATTCCTTGAAGCTGCCTTTTTCGAAGGCTTTTATCACAGAGGGATCCTCGGGATCAGGAAGAACGATATATCCTTTTTGTTTCAATCCCTGGGCTTTCTTGAGGTTTTTGATCTTCACTTCGCCCCCAATATCCTTGGCTCCCTGTCCCCATTTCAATTCGACTGTTTCGACGCCAAGCTTATTGATGACATATTCTTGAACGCCCAGTCTGGTGTCTTCCACATTCGCTTGGACCGCAACAGTTCCATACCCATCTTCCTGAAAGTCCCTGAAAAATTTCACGCGCGATTCCATATCCGGAGAACGGACAATTTTCCCATTCTTGATTTCGGATTCGTCATCCATACCACAGACATTTTCCCCGATGGTGAGGATTGATCCGGAAAGGGCTGCCCCTTTGGCCAATCCTTCCCAATTCTGTTTGGCAACGTTGGTTGAGCCCATACCGGATATAATATAAGGAACTTTCAATTTGATTCCTTTATCGTGTCCAATGGCAGTTTCAATCGTCACTTTTGGAAAGGTTGCTTTGTCGCTGTCCGCTTCGACTCCATGTGCTCCAACCGCTGTTCCCAAGATAGTGAAGTCGGAGAGATCAACTGGATATTCTTTTTCTGAAGCCGCAGTGATTATCCCGAAAGGCTGGGGGTAAAGAACTTCATGCCCTCGATAGGCGGATTTTCCGATCTCGCACATTCCGATGCAGCCATCTACACATGTCACACACATTCCACTGAAGGGACTAATGGAGCCTTCAGTCCTGTTTTTGGTGAGAGTCGCCGCGCTTCTATTGAGTTTTGTATACGCCATTATGATTACCTCCTTAATTGCTCATTTGTATGTTTCAGTGAGGAGCACGCAAAATTGATAGTGTTTTGTGTTTCATTACTCATGCTTTAGTGTTCTGCTCCTTACTGTCTGATTTTTCTGTTTTTTCTCTAACACACGTGCCGCAGCGGCCTGCATCGTACATCCAGCATTGAAGGTCATCGTAATGATCCAGGCATGTGGGGTCCATATTCAAGCAGGCGTTGCAAACTGGTGTGTCTGCCTCGGGCCCCTGGCATCTCAGCTGGCAGGCCGGGCAGATGTAGATGCATCCCCCACACAGACGACATTCCTCTGATCGGATATCGAAGGGAGTCGATATTTTTCTTTTATACCCTCGGTTTTGAAAACCGATAGCCCTTCCGTCCATCTGCTCGGCGCACATGCGCACACACAGACCGCAGAGGATGCATTCCTCGTTTCTAATCTTGAAGCGGACTTGTTTCACTCCGAATTTTGAGGCCAAGTCCTGTATGACTTTTGAGTTTGGAGCCAATGACAGCATCAGCTCGATCATCATTTTTCGGCTTTCCACGACTCTTTTTGTGTCTGTCCGGACGATCAAGCCATCCTCCGCAGGGTAGGTGCATGAAGAAACGAGCTTCGCTTTTGAACCCTCACCGATTTCCACGAGACAGAGTCGACAGCCTCCATAGGGACTTAAGCCTTCCTGATAACATAAGGTCGGAATTTCGAGTCCGTAGAACTTGGCTGTTTCGAGAACCGTCCAGCCTTCTTCCGCTTTAACATCCAATCCGTTTATTTTTAGGTTAATCATGAATTTCCCTCACTCAATTTTTATGGCATCAAATTGACATGCCTCGAAGCAGGCGCCGCATTTGATGCATTTTTCCTGGTCGAGTACATGCACTTTTTTCAACTCTCCTGAAATGGCCTCCTGGGGACAGACTTTGATGCAGGCCAGGCAGCCTGTGCATTTATCTTCAATGATTGAATAAGTGATCAGTTCTTTACAGACTCCAGCCGGGCAGGTCTTATCTTTAACATGAGCGATGTACTCATCCCTAAAGTATCGGAGAGTCGACAGGATCGGATTGGCTGCAGTTTGTCCTAAACCGCATAGCGAGGCGTCTTTTGTCGATCGAGCCAACGCCTCGAGCAGTCGAATATCCTCTTCTTTGCCATTGCCTTCGGATATCTCTGTGACGATTTCCCACATCCTCTGAGTTCCTTCCCTGCAGGAGAGGCATTTGCCGCAGGATTCATCTCGAAGAAAATTTAAAAAATACTTGGCCACATCGACCATGCATGTGTTCTCGTCCATCACGATCATGCCACCCGAACCCATGATAGAACCGGCCTCAGTCAATCCTTCGTAATCAATAGGTAAATCCAGCTTGTCTTTGGGTAGACATCCACCGGAAGGACCGCCAGTCTGGACAGCTTTGAACTCTTTTCCTCCTGGAATTCCTCCTCCGATGTCAAAGATGACTTCTTTAAGGGCAATTCCCATCGGGACTTCGACCAATCCAGTGTTGTTTATTTTTCCGACTAAACTGAATATCTTCGTTCCCTTACTTCCTTCAGTTCCTATTTTTGAAAACCAATCGGCCCCCTTTTCAATAATCAAAGGAATATTGGCCCATGTTTCAACGTTATTGATGTTGGTGGGTTTTTTCCATAGACCCTTGATGGCGGGGAATGGTGGCCTCTGGCGAGGCTCTCCAATTCGTCCTTCCACCGAAGCGATCAACGCTGTTTCTTCTCCGCACACAAAAGCTCCAGCGCCCTTAGAAACGCTAATCCTGAAGTTGAAATTTGTTCCGAGTATCTTTTCCCCGAGAATACCCAGCTTTTCTGCCTGAGAAATGGCGAGAAATATATGTTTCACCGCGAGAGGATATTCATCGCGAACATAAATGATGCCTTCCTCTGCTCCCACTGCATACGCTCCGATGATCATCCCTTCGAGTACTCGATGGGGATTTCCTTCGAGCAAGCTGCGGTCCATATAAGCACCAGGATCTCCTTCATCTGCGTTACAGATAATGTATTTGGGACTGTCTTTGGCTTTGCGGGTGAATTCCCATTTGTATCCCGTTGGAAAACCGGCTCCTCCCCGACCTCTCAAACCGGATTGCTTTATGGTCTCGATGACGTCTTCGGGCGCTTTTTCGCTGAGGACATCGACAAGCGATCCATATCCACCTATCGAAAGATAGTCATTGACATCAGTCGGATCAATGAGGGCATTATCTCCGAGAAGAATACGTTTTTGCTTTTTGTAGAAGGATATCTCATCTTCTTTGAGGACTTTTATATCCGAAATTGGATCAGAAAACAGGAGTCTGTCGATAATTTCATTATTAATAATCGTATGAGAAGCGATGTCGTTAGCGTCTTTGGGTTGAACTTTCTGGTAAAAGATATCATGGGGTTGAATGATAATGTTGGGTTCGGCTTCGCAGAATCCGTGACACCCTGTGACCTTGATCTTGACTTTATCATCCAACTTGTTGTTCTTTATGGCTTTTTTGAGAGAATCAATGACTTTTAAAGAGCCGCGAGCTTGACCGCATGTTCCGGCTGAGACAGTGAGAACAGGTTTTTTGTCAGACTGCCTCTTTTGGACCTGGCTTTGAATGGTCTGAGCCAAACCCTTGGTGGATATTATCTTTTTAGTTGGATTTATTTTTCTTCTCATTTTTCCTGTACTTCTTCAGAATCGAACCCACTTTTCGGATGGACGTTTGCGCATGATAATCGCCATCCACGACAACCACGGGACCTATCGCACAGCAGCCTAAGCAAGCCACCGTTTCTAAGCTGAACTGTCTATCTTCAGTCGTTTCTCCTGCTTCAATGCTCAGCTTTCTCTCGAATTCTTCCAGAATTTTCGGGCCTCCTCTCACGTGACAGGCAGTCCCCATGCAGACTGTGATGAGATGTTTTCCTCTGGGTTCGAGGCTGAAGGAACGATAAAAGGTCGCAACTCCAATGATGTCGATGAGAGGAATACCTAAAATTACAGAAACAATTCTCAGGGCTTGCTGGGGAAGATAATTATACTCTTCCTGAATATCTTGGAGGATCGATATGAGTGCCTTTTTTTCACTGCTGTATTTTGTTACGAATGATTTGACTTTTGATTCTTGAACCTCCACAGGTTTTCCTCCGTGTTAGGTTATTTTCAATGATACTGAGTTAAGTATGAACTTTTGTTGGTGTTTAAGCTGTCTTGGTCCTGGTTTTTGTGCGGAGTCATCTTTAATCTGACAGATATTTGACCTCAATTTCTGAAGAATGTGGAACCTGATTGGATTGAGAGAGAGACTTGCGGGGCGATTGGTATGAAGTTTATGATTCCTCCTCTGAGTCAGTAAATTAAATATTAAACGTATGAATAATTCAAATTATTAACATGAATTTATAACAGATATACACCATTGATGTCAATGATTTCTCTTGGATTAAAGTGCCTGATTTATGATTAGTGCCGTAAGGTCAAGATGTTTTGAAGCTTTGACATGAAAAATTGAATCCCCAAACAGTATTGACTAAAAGGAAGAATCTGCCATAATTAGGTTCATTCCACTCAAGGAGCAAAGGAATGCCTCAGAAAATTCACCGGTCCATCGGACATCACTATATCGTTGAAGCATCAGGGTGTGATCCAAAAATCATCAGCAGTGTTGAAAAAGTGCAGCAGATACTGGTCAGGGCTGCCGAAGTGGCGGGAGCTAAAGTCTGGTCGATTTCAGTCAACAGGTTTCCCCCCAAAGGAGTCAGCGGGGTGGTCGTGATCTCGGAATCGCACATTTCGACTCACACCTGGCCGGAATACGGTTACGGCGCTTTGGATTTTTACACGTGCGGGGATGATACAGACCCGGAAAAAGCTGTATTTTATGCAGTCGAAGCGTTTGGGGCATCGACTTCGCACATCACAGAGATCACTCGGGGAATTGAAGAGGGAGACAGGTTATTCTATCACAGCTTCATCACTTGGGAAGAGGATTTTGAGGGGGAGAGGAAGACCAAATAAATTTTGGGTCCGGATTTAAATTCTGGCCCCGAAAATGTTAAATATTTTTACAATCTCCGGGGATTTCTGGAAAATCAGCCGTTTTCTCCACAAATCTTACCCGAGTGCTGAATTTTTTCGGGTAAATTCAAATGGCACGAATATTGCTATATTTTTGAATGAGATTGATGTGCGCGCAGGTCGAAGGACTTCGTTAGATCCAATCAACTCGTCTATTTAATGGGCCTGTTCGCCTTTGTGATATAATATACAAATGAAAGACAGACTGATCTCTTCCCTTTTTCTCGTCTTTCTCCTCGCTTGTGTCATGCATTCTCGGGTCCATTCGGGAGAGCAGAACCTGAATGACTTCATACTCCGGATTCAAAATTCTATAGCACAGAAGGATGTGACCGCTTACCTGGAGAATTTCTCTGACGAGATCAAAGCCGCAGAAGAATTAAATTTCAATGATAAATTCGGCATTTTCGGGATGGAAGAGGCCGCATTATTCAAAACCGGAGAAACGATCCTCTCAGAAAATGAAGCCGAAGTCTACGTACAGGCCCTTTTCCAGAATTCCTATTCGGTCATCATCGAAACATGGCATTTGAGCCTTTTGAAGGTGGATGATCTCTGGCAGGTTCAAGAAAAGAACATAGCGGGAAATATCACATCTCTGTATAGAGTCCAGATCCCGTCGAACAGGGCTGAAAGAGTGGAGTCGGTGGAGATTGAACATGAGGATATCAAGCTTTCATTCAAAAACGCTCTTGTGTTCTATGACAACATCCCTGATCTAGAAACGGCCCTGGTCGTTGTCGGGAAGGGAGATGTGCGCTTTTCCCCTTCGGACTCGATAGAAAAGCATCAGCTCGAATTATCCTATAAAAAGGATTTTATTAAAGATGAGCTGACATACGCTTACCTCAGGTTTTCGAATCAATTCTTTCGGGATAACATAAAAATCCTCAAGAATTCTGATGACATTGGTTCTCAGCCCACCACAGCGGAAAGGAATGAAGCCTATTCCATATTCTCCAGGCATTATCCGCGTTCATTCACTGTGGAGAATTCCCTGAACAAACAGTTGCTGTCCACTGTGCCCCAGAGTGATGAGACGGTTATTGGCTTCAGGGGAAAAAAGCTGGGGATTTTCACCTACATCTATTCTCCTTTCACGAATGAAGAGATCAACTTGTACCGGTGGAAAGATAAGAAGATCATCAACATGTATTCCCCTGAATCGCAAGAGGAGGAGAAAAGACTCTTCCTCTCGTTTGTCCGGATGTTCGAGGTGAAAAACTACGAGATTGACGTGAATTATGTACCTAAAAAATCTTTTCTCTCTGGTAAGGCCAAAATTGAGGTGGAACCCAAAGTGGACTCTTTGGACAAGTTGAAGTTTAAGCTGAATCCCAAACTCCGCATTCTCCGCATCACTGATGAGGAGGGCCGCGCGCTGTTCTTCAGCCAGGACAGACTCAGAGAAACTCTTTATGTCTATTTTATCCGTCCCCCGGCCAAAAATAAGGATTACTCCCTTAAAATCTATTATCGGGGAAAGCTTGAGCCTCCAGAATTGATCGCTGATGTTGTCGCGGGACCCCAAATTTACAGCTGGGAAGGGCGATTCGGCAGGTACATCAAATTTCTTCCCCCTGATTACGAGACCTATCTTTTTAGCCGCAGCGCCGTTTGGTACCCCGCTCCGGCTGAAAATGATTATTTTCAAGCGCGCTTGAAGGTCACGGTTCCTTCTTCATTCGAGTGCATTTCTAACGGAGAATTGATCGAGAAGACTCTGTTGAGAGGTACACAAGAAGTGGAGGACCGGGCTAATGGGCAAGCAGCCGTTTTTGTTTTTAAAATTCAACATCCGGTCAAATACCTGTCTTTCATTGTCGGAAAGTTCACAAAAGCCGGCGAGGATACCGAATCTCTGCCGATTCGGCACTTTTATTCGTCGGGTATCGATTTCGTAAGGGCCGGAATACTTCAAGAAGCCAAGAATATCGTTCGGTTCTATGAGGAGATGTTTGGCCCTTATCCTTACAGAAAGTTGAGTGTCGTTCGAAGGTTATGGATCACCACCGGCGGACACAGCCCGGCCTCTTTTGTCATTCTCAACGAGCTGTTTCAAGTCCAAGATGGAACGTTACTCGTGCCCGGCAGAAGCCCCGTTGACCTCTCTCGTTGGAAAGAGTATTTCGTTGCGCATGAGATCGCTCACCAGTGGTGGGGGCAGGCTGTGACGTGGGAGACGTATCATGACCACTGGTTGAGCGAAGGATTGGCTCAATTCGCCGCGGTTCAGTACTTGAGGAAGAAACACGGAGATGAGGTGCTGGAGACGATTTTTGGCAAATTTTCTCACTGGACTGAGAAAAAAACTAAATGGGGCCCGATAATCCTGGGAGGACGCCTCACTTTGCTGGATACTTTGGCTTACCAGTCCATTATATACAACAAGACGACTTTAGTCTTGAACATGCTGATGGAGTGGCTCGGTGAGGAGCCCTTTTATCAGGGATTGCAGGAATTCTTCAGAAGACATAAATACGGCGCGGCCAGCACACTGGATTTTATTCGGACCATAGAGAGGATTTCCGGGAAAAATCTGGATGTTTTCTTTCAGGGCTGGTTCGAGTCCTACTCTCTTCCCGAAGTCAGCGTGAGTCACTCCATCAAGAAAGCCAACGGGGGCTACACGCTGCGTTTACAGATCGGCCAGAAGAAGGTCTTCATTTTTCCCCTATGGATCGAATGGATCGAGAATGGAGAGAAGGTCAAAAAGATGGTCATTGTTGACGAGGCCAACGAAGAATTTGAGATACGACTCGAAGGGAAACCCAGAAAAATAAAAGTCAATCCAAACAGCGCTGTCCCCGGAAAATTCCATTAACCTGAATTATTCATAAAATCTGCCGACACCGCATTCTTTTTTCTCAAAAGGGGACAGTCCCCGAAGAAAAAGCAGCCTGTGTCCGTTTATTTTTCTATTCATATGACAGGTCTGTCGGGTCTATTTTCAGCCTTTTGATCATTTCATTCAAGGTCGTGGGTTTGACACCTAAAAGGCTGGCTGCCTTTTTCTGAACTCCCTTGCTCTGTTTCAAGGCACTGATGATTGTCTTTTTCTGGAATGACTGAAGATGCTCTTTGAGGTTGAGCTCATTAGAGGCAGAGGTCAATGCCAGGCGCTCTCTTTCTGGGGAAGAAACGAGGAAAGGAGGAAGATTTTCTCTGGCGATGAGTTTGGTCTTGGTGAGGACAACGGCTCTCTCGATAAGGTTTTCCAACTCTCTGATGTTTCCCGGCCAGTCGTAATTGACCAGGATTTCAGAAACATCCTCAGTGACGCCTTCGATCTCTTTATTGTTTTCCTCTCCGTACACATTCAGGAAATGTCGAATCAGGAGAGGAATATCCTCTTTTCGTTCTCGAAGGGGAGGCAGCTCGATTTTGATCACATTGAGTCGATAGAAAAGGTCCTCACGGAAACTCTTCTGGCGGATAAGCTCTTCCAAATCGGAATTGGTGGCAGCGATGACTCTGGCATCCACCTTGATTGTTTTTGTCCCCCCGAGCCTCATGAATTCCTGTTCCTGCATAACCCGGAGGAGTTTCGATTGTGTTTCCTGGTTGAGAGAGGATATCTCATCAAAAAAGATTGTTCCTTTATCCGCCGCCTCAAACAGTCCTTTTTTGAGGCTCACGGCTCCCGTGAATGCTCCTTTGACATGACCGAAAAGATGACTCTCCAAGAGGTCTGGAGGGAGGGAACCGCTGTTGACAGTGATGAAAGAGAAACTGGCGCGGTCGCTGTTCTGGTGGATGGCTCTTGCCACCAGCTCTTTTCCTGTTCCACTCTCTCCCTGGACCAAAATGGTGCTGCGCGTTGGAGCGGAGGCTTTGACGAGTTCGAATATATTCTGCATGACTTTACTTTTTCCGATGATATTTTCAAAACTGAATTTTCTTTTGAGCTCATCTTTTAAACGCAGGTTTTCTTCCTGGAGTTTCTTGTGCTCGAGGGCTCTTTCCACAGTCAAAAGCAGTTCGTCATGTTTAAACGGCTTCTGGACATAGTCGAACGCTCCCATTTTCATGGCAGAGATCGCAGATTCTACCGAAGCGTACGCTGTGATGATGATGATCACCATGTGGGGGTCTAACTTTTTCAGTCTCTTCAGGACCTCGATTCCGTCAATACCGGGCATCAGAAGGTCCAGAAGAACGACCTCGAAGGACTGGGAGGAATGCTTCTCAAGAGCTTCTTTTCCGTTGGAAGAGTTGACAACGCTGTAACCCTCTGAAGTCAGGAGGTCACCCAGAACCTCGTGGATGATGGGTTCGTCGTCGACGATGTGGATTGTTCCTTTTGGCTTCATTCTTAATCTCTGGACACGTGGGGCTTATTCATCTTTTTCCCCTCTAAATCCATCGGGATGAAGATGGAAAATAGAGAACCTTTTCCGCTCTCGCTTTCTACGGTGATATGGCCCTCGTGCTCTTTGACAATGGCATAGCTGATGGATAGTCCAAGGCCAGTCCCTTTTCCGATCCCCTTTGTTGTGAAAAATGGATCAAAAATATGGGGGAGATCCCGCTTTTTAATCCCGGTTCCGGTGTCCTCAATTTTCACGATGGCCTGGTTGTCCATCTGGTTCAGTTCGATCCTCAGTGTTCCTCCTTCGGGCATAGCATCGATGGCATTGAGGATGATGTTGATGAAAACCTGCTGGAGTTTTTCCCCTTCGGCCCAGATAGACTCTAGAGGAGAGAGGTCCAATTCGAGATGGATATTCATATTTTTCAATTTGTACTCGATCAGGGATATGATCTCTTTGAGGTTTTCTTTGAGATCGACCTGGTGAAATGAAGATTCCGAAGGATTGCGTGCGAAGTTGAGGAGATTCTTGATTATTCTGGTGACTCTTTCTGTTTGAGCTTCGATCTTTTCAAGAATCTGAGAATGGGGCGCATCGGAGAGTTTTTTCTGAAGAATCTGAACATAGCTTGAAATTCCTGTCAGTGGTGTATTGATTTCATGGGCCACACCCGCAGAAAGGAGGCCAATAGATGCGAGTTTCTCTGATGTGAGAAGCTGCTGCTGAAGCGAGATCTTTTCCGTGATGTCTTCAAAGGCAATCACGGTCCCGTAAGGATTCATCTCGTTATCCATAAGTGGAGTTTTTGAGATATCGAATATTTTCTTTACTCCGGATGGCATATCCAGAGTAATTTCGCTCATGAGTCGGAAATCGCGTTGAGAATCCAACGGAAAAAGTGCGGCGTAGTTTTTTTTCCCTAAAACCTTCTCGAGAGTTTCATTCATGACTTCTTCTTTTTTCTTTTGGAATGTTTCTTCCAGAACACGGTTCCATCCTGTGATTTTGCCTTTCCGGTCAATGACCGCGACTCCCATGGTCAAACTCTCGATAATGTTTTCACTGTAATCCTTAAGTCTTTCGAGCTCCACGGCTCTGATGCTGGCCTGGCTGTACAGATAGGCGTTCTCCAATGCGAGCGCTGCAGGTGAGGATATAGCGGTCAACAGCTCCCAGTCTTCGCTGCGGAGAAAAGTGTTGTCCACTTTTTTCCCCATGCCCAGACAACCGATGAGTTTAGACTCGACTTTGAGCGGCATATAATGAAAAAAACAGGAGGAGGAAAGATCCTCGAATTTTTTCTGGAGTTCGGTTTTTTCTGAATAGGAATAATAAGTAATAAAATCTTTTTCTTTGAGATCCTCGTAGGTCTGGTCGTCAAATACGATCCTGGTTCCGGCCATGGTCAATTTCCCTCGGGAGTTCAGGATGGTAAAGGTGTTCTTCTCGTTTTCAGCGGGAAGGAGAAGAGCGATACATTTGAGAGAGAGCGCGTTGGCGATCATGTCGAGGAGAGACTGGGAGAGTTTCTGCAAGTTCCTTTCCCGGCTGAGCTCTTTACTGATGGAGAGGAGTGTTCTCCTGTATTTGTAACTGCGCTTGTAGAATGCTCTGTCCACTATGGACTGGAAGAGTTTTTTCAGCGGAGCGAACAGAGTGGCTCCGAGAATGATAGCCAGAATTCCCAGAATCAGGGCGTTAAGCCTGTTTTGGACAAGGCCTTTCGTCTGTGCGCTGACGATAAAATAGACAATGGCAAGGACCGCAGCTGAGGATATCAGTGTGATGGCTTTTTTCAGGAGCAGTTCAAAATCCATGATCCTGTGTCTGGAAATAGAGTAAGAAAACGTGAGAGGGATGAGGGCCTGAAGAATAACGGTGAGTTCTGCGGCTTTGGATGGCACCTGCCCGAACATGAAAGGAACAATGTAGAAAAAGGTGAAGGGAATGATGCCTGCACCGAGTCCGTAGATGACCCACTTCAGCTGTTTTTTGACCATGAGGTTGGAGGGCTTCCGAGCGCTGTGGAGGATACTTCCCAGAGTCAAGGCAGAAAAAAGCGCAAAATGGATGAGGTCCAGCTTTTCTGAAATCAACTGAAGGCGGAGGATGAGAGAATCGTTCAAATTATTCAGCCCGGGGAGATGAAAAACGATTTTCATCAGAAGGAGAACAGCACCAGGAATGTACAGAACAAAAACGGACGAAAACTTATTTTTGAAGATTTTTTTTCTTTGAGGAAAGATTAGGAAAAAATGAAGGAGAAGAGGGGGGAAAACCAGAAAAGCAACAGTATCCAGCCAGTAGAAAACACTGTCCAGAGTATCGAGCTTTCCTGTGGGGGAAAAAATGTAGAATGAATAAAACGCCAGGGAGATGAGATAAAAATAGACATAGGGCATGGAGAAGGGCTTTTTTGAGGTAAGGAATACTATCAAGCCTATAACCAGGGTTGTTAAACTGATAAAGGCGAGATAAAAATAGATCGGGTCGACTCTCTTTTGCTGCGGGTTGAAAGAAGGAAAAAAGATGCTCCCGCCCCTGGCTATTTCGTATGTCACTCTTTGATCGGAAAGACCTGCTATCCACAGATTTTTGGCGACGTCTATCTCATTTTTGACCGGAGTGTTGTTAATGGAATAGAGGAGGTCTCCTCTTTTAATGTTGTTAAAGTAAGCGGGACTTTTGACCTCGACTTTTAAAGCTCTCAGGCCTTCCGGTTCGTTGACCCAGGTCACACCATCCGTGGGTTCTCTCCAAGTGATTTTTTTGTAGATATTCAGGCCACCGAGTATGAGAAGAATGAGGATGGGAAGGATTGCGAGATATATCCGGATTCTCTGCGGGAGTTCTGTTTCCCGTTTTTTTAAGAATCCAAAAAATTGAATCATCTTGATAAAAAATATATGTTGAGATCAATCCAGGACGTGTTTGGCCCCAACACGTATGGCCCATTTTGTGCTCGGCTGCTTTAGAAGTTTTTCTAATTCCGGGCCTATTTTGAGTCCCAAAGGGGTAGTCCTGGAGAGGAGGGTGCTCATATAATCGTATTTTGGTTTTTTGTCGGGCACGTTTTGTGGATGAGAAGCAAGATCCTTTGAGGAAATCACATTATGGGGAGTGAATACAAAAAATAGAGAAAGAGAGAGAATCACGCCCAGGCTGATCTTTTTTCTCATTTTCTCTTAAAAAATAAATCTTTCTGAAGGTTTTGTCAACTTCCTCTCCTGACCCCCGGTTGTCTCATTTGCGTCTGCGCCCCCTGTAATCATCGGCCGAAATGCGTCACAACAGCCCTGTTCCATTTGACAAAAATCCTCAGATAACCTAATATTACTTTACCCCTTTTTGCATTATAAGTATTTATTTTAAAAAAAAAAGATGCCTTATTATCTGTGTCGATTAGCCGCTGAAGACGGGAGAGTTCTCACCCAGTCTTTTCTCGCAACCTCTCATGAGGAATGCCGGAAACATTTTGAGGAGAAGGGATTCTGCATCCTGTCCGTCAAACTGGATTGGAAAAAAATCAGAGTTCCCGCTTTCCCTTTTGAGAAGAAGATCAAGGATAAAGATTTTATCATGTTCAATCAAGAACTCGTGGCGATGATCAAGGCCGGGTACCCGATCCTCAAATGCATTGAAGCGATTTCGAGCCGCATGAAAGACATCCATTTCAAAGAATTATTGATGAAGATAGAGAAAGAGATCAGGAGCGGGAAATCGCTATCCGAAGCGTTTATTCCCTATGAAAAATATTTCTCGAAGGTTTATATCGCTTCCCTCATGGCTGGGGAAAAAAGCGGCAATTTAGACGGCACGATCTCCCGGTTCATAGATTATGCTCGGATTATTGCCCAGACGAAATCCAAGATAAAATCCGCATTGACTTATCCGACTCTTCTTCTTGTCTTTTCTCTGGTGCTTCTTGCGATCCTGCTCAATTTTATCCTCCCTCGATTTTCTGAGTTCTACGCGGGTTTTGAATCCACTCTTCCAGGAATCACCCGAACGTTGATGGCGATTTCCAATACGATGCGGGCAAATTTTCTTCTTATGGTCGCTTTTGCACTAGTGCTTTTCATCGCCTTTGTTCAGATGAAGAGGTACGAAAAAACCCAAGTGCTCATCGACAGGATCAAGCTGAAAATTCCGTTCGGGGGTCCAATCTGGTTAGAGTCTGGAGTATCACTTGTCTGCCGGACCCTTGGCCTTCTTCTGGAAGCCGGGATCACACTCCTTCACGCCGTGGGTATTGCCAACAAAGCTGTTCCGAACAAATTTCTTATACAAAAGATGGAGAGCCTGCCGGAGCACATTCAACATGGTGAAAATTTATCCGAGTCCCTGTCCAAGGCGGACTTTTTCCCTCCTCTCTCTCTGGACATGATCCGGATAGGAGAAACATCGGCCAACCTGGAAGGAATGTTGGGCGATGTGGCTGAATTCTACGAAGAGAGAATACAGAGGAAAATCGATAATCTCATCTCTCTCATCGAGCCGATCATCATCATTTTTATGGGGCTGATAATCGCCGGGATGCTGCTCTCCGTTTATCTCCCGATTTTCAATATTATAAGAGTGGTTCAGTAATGAAAAAAACAAAAGAAGATTCTCCGAAAGTTAATGTTTCGGAAGAAGAAAAAACCAAACAGCTCGCGAAACGGTATAATGTCCCGTACATTGACCTCAACTCTCTTCCGATAGACCGGGAGCTTGTTCAGTCTTTTCCAGCGGATTTTCTCCACAGGGCGAATTTTGTTCCTTTTGAGAAAAACGAAAACACTGTCAAGATTGCGATAGCAGATCCTTCTGATATTGCGACCTTGGATGCCATAGAATCTCACCTGGGAAGGGAAGTCGAAGTTTATGCAACAACTCGGAGAGCTATCCATGAGGCCTTGCGCAAAAGTGAGACCGCCCAGCAGGTCCTCAAGGACGCTACAGAAGGATTCATCATGCAGGTTGTTGAGAAGGAAAGCGGGGAAGAGGAAGAAATCATCTCAGTGGAAACGCTGGCCGATAAGGATGGCTCCATCATAAAGCTCGTGAACTCAGTGATTTTCACTGCCGTTCAGAAAAGAGCCAGCGATATCCATATCGAATCGAAGGAAGAAGGAGTGATCGTCAAGTACCGTATCGATGGCGTTTTGAGTGATGCCATGGAGCCTGTGGATAAGAAATTCCAGTCTTCCATCATTTCCAGGATCAAAGTCATGTCTGACCTTGACATCGCAGAACGGAGAGTTCCTCAGGATGGAAGATTCAGGTTGAAGATCAAAGACAAAACCATCGATTTCCGAATCTCCATCATGCCCAGCATCTACGGAGAGGATGCGGTCATTCGGATCCTCGATAAGGAGATGATCACCGAAGCCATATCCGAACTCCGGTTGGATCTTCTTGGTTTTTCCGATGAAGTCCTTGAAAATTTCAACAAGTATATCACTCAACCGTACGGGATGGTGCTCGTCACCGGCCCGACGGGAAGCGGGAAAACGACCACACTGTATGCGGCTCTGACGGAAATACTCTCCCCCGAAGATAAGATCGTTACGATTGAAGACCCTGTGGAATATCAAATCGAAGGAATCACACAGATTCCTGTAAACGAAAAAAAAGGGCTCACGTTTGCCCGAGGTCTGAGGTCGATATTGAGACATGATCCAGATAAGATAATGGTCGGAGAGATTCGAGATCCAGAGACGGCGCAGATCGCTATTCAGTCGGCTTTGACTGGGCACCTTGTGTTCACCACTGTCCATGCCAACAATGTCTTCGATGTCATCGGACGTTTCCTTCATATGAAGGTTGATCCTTACAGCTTCATCTCGGCCTTGAACTGTATACTGGCGCAGAGACTTGTCAGGGTTCTGTGTTCAAAATGCAAGACTCCCGTGAAATACAGTTCTCCGCAGCTGGTCGAGTCCGGGCTCAATCCGCAGAAATACAGGGGAAAGGTATTCTATGAAGCCAGAGGGTGTTCTGAATGTTATGACACGGGTTACAAAGGAAGGACGGCTATTGCCGAGCTTCTCGAGCTTTCTGATGAAATTAGAGAGATGATCCTGGCAAAAAAACCTCTATCTGAAGTGAAAAAAAGAGCGAAAGAAGAGGGAATGGTATTCCTGAGAGAAGTGGGAATGGATAAAGTGTCGGATGGGATAACCAGCCTCAAAGAACTGAACAAAGTGACTTTTGTTGAGTGAGAGAATGGCACCTTTTCTCGAAACGATCAAAAATTATTTCACCAAACAGCCTCTTCCACATGCAGCCTTTCATCTGACTTCCCGCTACATCAGCGCGATTCGTGTCTCCCCTAAAGAAGGGCGAGTCATGAATCATTTTATTCTTCCTCTAGAAAAAGGATTGATTCGGCCTTCCTTCGAGAAAAAAAACATTCAGAATCCTCCTTTGCTGGAGAAAAAAATCAAGAAGGAAATGGGGAAACTTCATCTGCATGATCATAAAGTGGCGTGCCTGTTGCCAGAATTATCGCTTAAAGCATTTGTGTTTTCTTTTGACTCGCTTCCTTCGTCACGCACGGAGAGAGAACGTATCATTCGTTTCCGTATAAAAAAGCAGATTCCTTTGCTGCCAGAGGATGCGAGGTTTTCTTTTGACATCATCAAGTCCAATGATTCTCTAAAGATTTTTGTCGTGGTCGCCCGGGCTTCAGTCATCCGGGAGTATGAAGAGTTTTTCAGTCAACTCAACCTGAAAATCAGGACAGTTGGAGCGCCCACCTTGGGCCTGCATTCTTTGCTGGGCAAAGAAAAAGAGAAGAATTCACTCCTCATAAATATCGAGGATGACTCGGTCAGTATGGCGGCCATCGTCGATTCCGAGATTGCTCTCTACCGCATGAAAGCCGTCCTTGCTTTCGGTCAAGATGAAGCCTCCGAAACCCGAAGAATCGAGAGTATAGTCAAGGAAGTGGAAAATACAGTGAATTTTGTTGAAGATAGAGAGAAGAAAAAAATCCAGTCTTTCTGGGTTCGCGTGGGCCAGTTCAAAGAGGAAGGGATATTGTCTCACTTGAGAGAGAGGTCATCTCTTCCGGTTGCAGGAATTGAGTCTTGCTTGACCGCAAAGCTGGGTTTGAGAGAGAAAAAGATTCTCTCTCCTTTGATCGGACAGATGCAATGAAAAACTCAAGACCCTTAAACGTGAATCTCGCGAGCCACCCGCTGCGCAACAGGAAATTTTTTTTCTTGGTGTTTTCAGTCCTTCTGGTGTTGCTCCTGGTCACGTCTTTTTTTGCAGGAAAGATCTTCATCCGATACAGGTCTGAGGCTCAACACGCAAAGGCTTCCATAAGACAGACCGAAAGAATGATCAGAGATACTCAGAGAGAAGAGAAGGGGCTCACTTCAAAAATTAATGAGGCGGTCAAAAAAGACAAAAGTCATATTGATTTGGTGAACAGTATTATTCTGAAGAAAAGTTTCTCCTGGATCGAGTTTTTTGCAGATTTGGAGAAATCTCTTCCCGACTCCTCTTATATCGTTTCACTTGCACCGACACTCTCGGATGATTCAGATTTGCGGTTGAGGCTAAGAGTGGCCTGCCTTAGCGTGAACGACCTGCTTAAATTCATTGATAATCTTGTGGCTCTGGAATTCAGCAAGATTCAAATAGAGGGGGAAACCCAGAATGATAGAGGATTACTGATATCGGAGATTTCCGTAAGCTATGAGAGAACTTTTTAACCGATTAGAAGAAAACGAGAAAAAAGTGCTCCGTGTTTTGAGTGTTTTGCTCGGGATCTCTGTGCTTTTTCTCCTTTTAATGTCATTCCCCCAGAGGGGGAGCTCCGTAAGGAACCTTTCCCGGCTGGAAAGAAAACAAGGAGAATACCAGCATTTCAACGGAATAACACAGGAAAAGGCACAGGAATGGCGGCTCTGGCAGGGGGCTTATCGCGACATAAATGAACTGAAAAAGAGCCATTTTTACAGCGGAGTTGATGCGGTGAAACAGATGAGGATTGACATTCAGCGCATCTTGACTCAAGCCCGGATTCCCTCTTCCCAAAAAAAATACAACTATACGGAATATACAAAAGAAAAAATCAACAAGATGAGTTTGAGCTTCAACGTGAGAGGAACATACCAATCCTTGAAAAAATTCATCCAAGCGGTCGAGGAATTCCCGAAATTTTTAATCGTGGAGAAGATAGATTTCTTAGACATTGACGCGGCGGGCGGTGTTCTCGAATTGAAAATTGTCCTGGCAGGCTATTATGAAATTTAATCCAAAGAAAGCGTTTGTTTTCATCTGTTTCATGAGTCTCACGGTCGCTCTCTGTGCGGGACAAGAAAAATCTCAAAAGAAAGAAGCATCAGAGGAGACGGGAAGTCTTATCAGGAAAGAATTGTTGATAAAGCCCAAACACAAGCTGCAGCCGCCTCGAAGAAACATCTTTACTCTTCGGAGGAACAGGAGTGAGTCGGCAGGAATCGTTCCGGTGAATCCTCGACAGAATCCGCAGGAAATCGCGGAAGCCGCTCGGGAAGAATCGTCTGCGGTTCTGTTGAATCTCCGTTACATCGGACATATCAGATCCGACGGGAATATTGTGGCTCTGATAATTTTTGAAGACACGGCTTTTGCAGTCGAAAAAGGAGAAATCATCAGCGAAGGGATTCAGGTCGGAGCAATTCATCCCACGTTCATAGAGATAATCGGTCCGGATTCTGTCAAGAGAAAATATACTTTAGAAGGAGAAGGAGAGTGAGGAAGATAACGATTTTAATAACAGTGGCGTTGGCCCTCTGGGGATGCGCGACATTCAACCGAAGTTACGATCTCGGAAATAAAGCGGCTATCAACAAGGATTGGGACGAAGCCATCCGGCATTATGAACAAGCCCTCATGCAGGATCCCAAGGAACACGTCTACGAACTGACCTTGCTTCGGGCAAAGCTCGCGGCGAGTTATGAACATCTCAATAAAGCGAGAGAGTATGCTTCCCGCGGAAGAAAGGAAGAAGCGCTCGCCGAGTATGAAAAAGCTCTTTCGTACGGCCAGTTAGGCCAGGATGTGGTTGAGGAAGCGCGAAGGCTTGCAGAGAAAGAGGTCAAACAGGAAAAGCCAGAGGAAGTCAGGATAGAGTACCCGGTCCAGCTGAAAGTCGGCGACGAGAAGATTGTGTTGAGGTTTCCGGTTGAAGTCAGTATTCGTTCAATATTTCAGGCCCTGGGAAAGCATGCCCGGATCAACATCATATTCGATGAGCAGTTCAGGGATATTCCATTCTCTATCGACCTGGTGGATATGAGTTTCGAGCAGGCTCTCAACTCTCTCTGCTTGGCTTCCAAAAATTTTTACAGGATAATCGATGAACGGACCTTGATTGTGGCTCCCGACCTGCCCCAGAAAAGAGCCCAGTACGAGCTGACCGCCATAAAGACTTTTTATCTCTCCAACGTCTCCGTTGAGGAACTCCGTGCGACACTTCTGCAGATTCTCCGCACTTCCACAAGGCAGCCTATTCTCATCGTGGATAAAAATTTGAACTCGATCACGATTCGGGAAGCGCCGGAAGTCCTGGAGTTAGCGGAAAAAATTATCCGGCTCTGGGATAAACCCAAAGGAGAGGTTATCATTGATCTGGAGATCATGGAGGTCTCACGAGGAAGGCTCCAGGAGCTGGGCGTATTGTTGGAACAGGCTCTTGTCGGGTTGAGATACGTCGGCGCGGAGGGCTCAGAAGAGGGCTGGATGGGCCTGCAAGATATCGACTTCACAAACCCCGAACACTATGAAATCGCTCTTCCCGCTGCGGCTGTGAAATTTTTGGAAGCAGATGGGGACACCAAGATCATTTCACAGCCGCGACTCCGTGGTCTGGATGGGGAAGACATGACATACCTGGTTGGAGATAAAGTGCCGATACCCAGGACGACCTTTACTCCTATCGCTGCGGGAGGAATCAGTCAGCAGCCAGTCACCAATTTTACCTATGAAGATGTGGGCATCGATGTCAAGATCACGCCCAGGATCCATTTTGAGGGAGAAGTCACTCTGGAGCTGGAAATAAAAGTCAAATCCATCGGTGGAGAGGGATTTGCCAACATCCCGATTATTGCCACCAGGGAAGTGAAGAATGTGATCCGGCTGAAGGACGGCGAGACGAACCTTCTTGCCGGACTGCTCAAAGATGAAGAAAGGACCATTAAAACCGGGATTATCGGGCTTAAGAACATCCCTCTTCTGGGAGGCCTTTTTTCGAGCACAGAAATAACCGTCCAGCAAACAGATGTGATCATGACCATCACTCCCCGCATAATCCGCACTCTCCCTGTGACCGAGGAAGATATGAAGCCTCTCTGGGTGGGATTGGAGGGGATCACTCCCTCCGAAGCCAGAGCGAGGAGGACGCCTGAAGAAGAACTCCGGGAGCAGAGGATGAGAGCCAGGGCAGAGGCCGAAACGACAGCGGCAAGAGGGGATCAGAACCTTGTGCAGTTGAGCCCGCCCAATTTTGAAGCCCGCCAGAACCGGATTATCAGAATCAACACAAACTTGAGGATTCAGGAGGAAGTCGGTAACCTCTCTCTCAACATCAATTATGATCCTTCAGTCATCCAGTTGAAAGAAGTCGTCCGGAGAGAATTTATCAACCGCCTTGGCGAGAACGCTCCTTTTTTTGAGAATATCGATAATTCCTCCGGAACGTGCACCATCGGATTTTCAAGCCCCGAAATGGGAAAAGGCTTGAGAGGGACTGGAACCTTGGCTGTGCTCGTTTTTGAGCCTGTGGAGAAGGGAGAATCCACTATCACTGTCACTCAGGTTTCAGCAAACAGCCCCACAGGTGAAAGTGTCGAGTTCACGACTCGTGAGAGTCGAGTTGTCGTGAGATGAGAATCCTCGGTCTGACCTGATTGGGAAAGACAAAACCAGACTCGATTCAAGTTCAGAGACCTTCATCCGGATAGAGCCCTTCTGGTTTGATTGAAGCCAGATCGATCTGCCTTCCATCGAACTCCCCATTGACTTCATGATTGTTTAGTGCTAAAAATATCTGTCTATAGAGAATTGATTTCCATGTGAATGGAGGCGCCAATGCCGGCAAAAAAAACTACAAAAAAAGCAGCCCCGAAGAGAACAGCGAAAAAGACAACCAGAAAACCAGCTGCGAAGAAAACCAAAAAAGCGGCCCCGAAAAGAAAAGTCGCGGCCAAGGCCAAAAAAGGCTCGGCTTATGAATGCCACGTCTGTGGATTGAGGGTAGTGGTCGATCAAGTCTGCGGATGCGTGGAAGAACACGCGTTGATCTGCTGCATGAAGCCTATGAAGAAGAAGGCAAAATAGGAATAATCTAGAAAAAAGTATTATTACAGGATTCAGCAATATCCAGGAATAAAGACAGAAGCCGCATTCTCATTTCCTGAATTTTTTCGCTCATGCTTTAGTCCCAGGAATTTGACAGTTCATTTATCCGCGATCACAGGAAGTCCCACAGTTCACGAGCAGAAGGTGCGCCTTCACGGTTCAGAGATTGCAATATATTTTGTAACCATTACAATGAAGAAGAGGAATATGAACGGATTGAGATTTCTCGTGAAGCCATGAAGAATAAAGGAAAAAAAATAGCGGACATCTCTGTGATGATCGCCGGCAAAGCCGGGGATGGCGTGCTGTTCACGGGGAATGTTTTGGCAAAGATTCTGAAGAGACAGGGATGGTGGGTGGCCACATACAGGGATTTTCCTTCCAATATAAGAGGAGAACCGATGAATTATACGATTCGAGCGAGCTTGAAGAAGATCTACGGCCAAGCCGATGATATCGATGTGTTCATGGCATTTGATTGCGGAGCGATCATCGAGCATGCGGACAGAATGACGAAGCGAGGGATCCTTCTCTGTGATGGACTGGGTTTGGCTCCCATGTCTCCTTCTCGGATTGACGGGAGGACGTATCATATTTTCCCACTCCGAAAGCTGGCGCATGAAAACTTTCAGAGCGAGCTGTATAAAAACATGATCGCTCTCGGGGCATTGAGCTATATTCTGGAGCTTGATTTCCAGGTCATCGAAAGAATCATCTCCGAGACTTTTTTGAAGCGGAAAGGAAAGAAGATCGTTCAAAAAAATATTCGTGCCGTTCGATTGGGATGCCAGCAGGCAAAAAAAATGATTGAACAGGAGGAGCTCCATCCGCTCGTCAAAAAGAAGGATGCGGAAAGGCTTCTTCTTTCCGGGGATGAAGCGATTGCCATGGGATCGCTGGCTGCGGGATGTCGATATTTTGCGGCCTATCCGATCTGTCCGGCCACAGAGATATGGCAGTGGCTGGCTGTAGTCCTGCCGGAGTATAACGGGCTCGTGGTCCAGACCGAAGACGAGTTGGCTGCGTTCAACATGGCCCTCGGAGCTTCTTACGCCGGAGCGCGGGCCATGACATCAACCTCCGGTCCTGGAGCCTCTTTGATGATGGAAGCCTTTTCTCTCGCCGGGATGGCCGAAATACCAGTTGTCGTGGCACATGTCCAGAGAGTCGGTCCGAGCACAGGAATGCCCACAAAAACAGAACAGTCAGACTTGGACCAGTGGATTTACGGCTCCCATGGTGAATTTCCGCGCATCGTTCTCTCTCCGGGGACCATAGAGGAATGCTTCGAGTTCTCTGTTAAAGCTTTTAACCTGGCCGAAAAATTCCAGTGTCCGGTGGTTCTTCTCACAGAGCAGGATTACGGGCAGAATTTGCGGACAGTGAAAAAATTCGAATTGACCAAGATCAAGATCGATAGAGGAAAGTTGCTCAGTCAGTCGGAACTCGCTCGAATAAAGAATTACAGAAGATACAGATTCACGACTGACGGGATCTCTCCCCGGGCGCTTCCGGGAATGAAAAATGGGCTACATATGGTCGAAAGCAACGAACATGATCAAAATGGATACCGGGATGAAGATCCCGAAAATAGAATCCGGATGATGCAGAAAAGGATGAAAAAACTCGAGAATGCCGACAAAGATTTGATTCCTCCCAAAGTATGGGGAGTTAGAGAATCTGAGTTCGGAATCATCGGTTTCGGGTCGACGTTTGGTCCGATCCAGGAAGCGATGACGCAGCTCAATGATAAAGGAATCAGGGCCAAATACATGCAGATCAGAACCCTCTGGCCGTTTCCTCGGAAGAGAGTCGAAGAATTCCTGGGTTCGTTAAAAAAAGTTTTTGTTGTCGAGAATAATTTTTCCGGAAAGCTGGCACGGTTGATCCGAAGCCAGGTCTATAGGCCCATCCGAATGAAGAATATCGTGAAGTATTCAAGCCAGGCCTTCAGGCCTCGAGAGATATCCTCACAGATTCAGAAGGCGGCTCGATGAAAAAGGAGAAAGATTTCCATCTGAGCGATCCCACTTGGTGCGCCGGTTGCGGGATTTATGGGATTTTTGCGTCTCTGAAAAAAACCGCTGTTGCACTGAACCTCGACCCTGAAGGATTGGTCCTCGTGACAGGAATAGGCTGCCACGGGAGGCTGAATAATCATTTCAAATCTTACGGTTTTCATGCACTCCATGGCAGGGCCCTTCCCGTGGCTCAGGGAACCAAACTGTCCAATCCCTCTCTGTCAGTGGTGGCGATTAGCGGAGACGGCGATGCCTACTCCATCGGAGTGGGACATTTCATTCATGCCCTGAGAAGGAATATCGATATGACCTATTTGGTGGTGGACAACAGACTCTACGCGTTGACTCAGGGACAATCCTCTCCCACGACTCAGCAAGGATTCGTTTCCAAATCAGCTCCCTATGGGACCAAGGAGCATCCTCTTGACGGCCCTCGACTGGCTCTGGCTTCAGGCGGAACTTTTATTGCCCGGGGCTTCTCAGGAAATCCAAAGCAGCTCGCCTCCTTGATCGCAAACGGAATAACGCACAAAGGTTTTTCCTTTATTGAAGTTTTGAGCCCGTGTGTGACGCACAATAAAGTCAACACCTCGCACTGGTTCAGAGAGAATATTATTCAAGTCGATGAAGACTCGAAGTATGATCCGAAAAACAGAACGCAAGCGCAGGTCAAACTGGCCTCAGGAGGGAAAATTCCAGTGGGTTTGATCTATGTGGATGACAGGCCTTCTTATGAAGATTTCGTTTTGCCCCAAAAAAATAGTCCGCTTGTTTGGAATGACCTGAATCCCGATATCGGAAAACTTGAAGGAATCATGGAAAAATTTCAATGATATAATAGAATAGGAGAATTCACTGAAAGGAGAATGATTCATGAAAGATAAAGTTGAGAAATCACTCGACAAGATTCGTCCCGCTCTTCAGGCTGATGGAGGAGATGTGGAGTTGATAGAGGTGAAAGAAGGCGTGGTGAAGGTGAAGTTGACAGGGGCTTGCGGCGGATGCCCGATGTCCCAGATGACTTTGAAGATGGGGATTGAACGGCATCTCAAGAAGGAAATCCCTGAGATCCAGGAAGTCGTGGCTGTCTGATTGAGAGGAAAAATGAACAGAGGCCCAGTCAGTTGTCTTGACGTGTCTACCAGGAAATGAAGAGAAGGTCATAATGAAAAAAGTATATCTGGACCATATTGCTTCAACACCTCTTCATCCAGAGGTGTTCGAGGCGATGGTTCCCCATTTGAAGGAAAATTTTGGCAATCCTCAGAGTCTTCATTCTGTCGGTCAGGAAGCCCTCAACGTTGTGGAAGACGCAAGAGAAAAAGTGGCTCAACTCATTCACGCGAAGCCCTCAGAGGTCTACTTCACGTCCAGCGGTTCAGAATCCAACAATTTTGCGCTCAAAGGGCTTGCGCATGCCCAGAAGAGCCAGGGAAACCATATCGTTCTTTCCGCAGTCGAGCATCAATCCATTCTTCATCCGGCCAAGAGCCTTGAAAAGCTCGGATTCCGCACGAGTCTCGTTCCTGTGGATAAATTTGGGATGGTGGACCCGAAAGACGTCCAGAAAGCCCTCACCAAAGAGACAGTACTCGTTTCTGTGATGATGGCCAACAGCGAAGTGGGGACTGTCCAGCCAGTTGAGGAAATTGCCGAAACTTGCCGCACACGTGATGTCCTTTTTCACACAGACGCGGTCGCAGCTGTGGGAAATATCCCGGTCGATGTATCCGCTCTTGGAGTCGATGCTTTGAGTTTGGCCGGGAATCAGTTCTACGGGCCCAAGGGGAGTGCGGCGTTGTTCGTGAAAAAGGGAACACGGATTCTTCCCTTTATCGAAGGGGGCATTCAGGAAGGAGGACGAAGGGCCGGAACCGAGGACGTGGCGGCTATAGCCGGGCTGGGCAAGGCCGCTGAGATAGCGATGAGAGATATGGAAAAGCGCGCGGCAGCGGAACGGCCGTTGAGAGACAGGCTTATCCAGGAATTTCCTGAGCGAGTGGACCATGTGTTCCTCACCGGTCATCCGGAAAAAAGGCTTCCGTATCATGCCAGTTTCTGTATCGAGTTTATAGAAGGGGAAGCGATGCTGCTCAACCTGGATATGCAGGGGATATCCGCCTCCAGCGGTTCGGCATGCACGTCCAAAGCGCTGAAGGCATCTCATGTGCTTTTGGCCATGGGGATCGACCATGCCCTGGCCCAGGGTTCACTGGTTTTCAGCTTGATCGAAGGGACGACGACTCAAGATATCGATTATCTTTTTGAAGTCTTTCCGCCTGTCATAGAGAGACTGAGGAAGATGTCTCCTTTGTACACCCAATATTTGGAGGAAAAAGAAAAATGATATACAGCGAAAAAGTCATGGAGCATTTTCAGAATCCGCGGAATGTGGGAGTGATCAAGGACGCGGACGGAGTCGGGCAGGTGGGCAATCCCGTCTGCGGCGACATGATGAGCTTCTACATCAAAGTCAAGGACAACCACATCGAGGATGTCAAGTTTCAGACATTCGGCTGCGGAGCCGCGATTGCCGTTTCCAGCATGGTGAGTGAAATGGCGATCGGAAAAACCATAGAAGAGGCCCTGAAGATCACGAACAAGAGCGTCGCGGAAGAGTTGGGCGGTTTGCCCAAGAACAAGCTTCATTGTTCGAACCTGGGAGCAGATGCCCTCCACAAAGCCATCGAAGATTATCAGGAAAAACAAAAGGGCGTTCCTAAAGAGAAGGAGAAAGAAATGTCAGGAAAGAAACCAGACGAGGGTGAGGAGTGCTGCTGTCCCTACTGTGAGGGTCCGCTTGGAGATTTAGGGGATTTTTGCAGCGCGTGCAATCTTGAGCTCGAGGACTGCCCGGAATGCGGAAAGGCCAAGAAAAAAGGAGCGAAGGACTGCCCTCACTGCGGCGCCACAAAGCCAAGAGTTTGAGAGCACTCAGAGATTCAGGTTGAATTGACCTGTATACAGATTTTGCGGAGGCTGAGAGGTGATGAAAGCTGATGTGAAACTGGACTGCTTTGGACTGCTCTGTCCTGTGCCTATCATCCAGACTGCGCAGAAAATCAAGGAGATGAAAATCGGCGAAATCCTGGAAGTCGCATCAACAGATCAAGGGATCAAAGAGGATATGCCTTCCTGGTGCAGACAAACTGGACAGGAGTTTTTAGGATTAGAGGAAGAGGACGAGATCATACGCGTGTACATCAAGAAGCGAAAGGACTGAACAGGAAGATGCTGAGAATATCGGTCAGAAAGTAGGTGGTCGATAAGAAAAATGAAAAAAACAGAAATGAAGGACAGGATTCAGAGACTCAAAAAAGAGAAGAACGCTGTCATTCTCGTTCACAATTATCAAGTCGGAGATGTTCAGGACATCGGGGATTATATAGGAGATTCGCTCGGATTGAGCCAGCAGGCCGCTCGTGTGAAGGAAAATGTCATCGTCTTCTGTGGGGTTCACTTCATGGCAGAGACGGCTGCGATCCTGGCTCCAGAGAAAACAGTCCTCATGCCTGAGATCAAAGCGGGATGTCCGATGGCGGATATGATCACGGCAGAAGAGCTTCGTGAATGGAAACGGAAATACCCAGGAAGAAAGGTCGTCTGCTACGTCAATACCTCGGCGGCAGTCAAGGCCGAATGTGATGTTTGCTGCACATCTTCGAACGCCGTTAATGTTGTGAATTCCGTTGAGGGGAAGGAAATTCTTTTTGCTCCGGATAAGAATCTCGGGGCGTATGTGGCCCGCCAGACTCCTAAAAAGATCATTTCCTGGGATGGATACTGTTATGTTCACAACTTCATTCACGTCAAGCATATCAAGAAAAAAAAGTCGCTCTATCCTGGGGCAGAAGTCTGGGTACACCCGGAATGCCGGCCGGAGGTCATTGATATCGCGGACAAAGTTCTGTCCACAGGGGGAATGGTGAAGGAGGCCCGCATGACTGACAAAAAAGACGTCATCATCGGGACTGAGACGGGAATCATCTACCGGCTGAAAAAAGAGAATCCGACCAAGAATTTCTATCCTGCAAGAGACCAGTCTTTCTGTTCGAACATGAAGAAAACGGATTTAAAGAAAGTCTGGCGGTCTTTGGAGGATATGGTCCATAAAGTCGAAGTTCCTCCGGAAATAAGCCGGAGGGCAAGAGGAGCCATAGAGAAAATGGTCGCACTCTAAGGAGGAAAAAAATGAAAGAAAAAAGCGAAGAAAATTTAAAAAATGCTTTTGCAGGCGAGAGCCAGGCACACATGAAGTATATGGCTTTTGCGGATAAGGCGGAAAAGGAGAATCTTCCGAATATCGCCCGGCTGTTTCGAGCCAATAGCTTTGCGGAACAGATTCATGCCACCAATCATCTCAGGACCCTGTCCGGTATCGGGAAGACCTCTGAAAACCTTAAGGAAGCGATCGAAGGCGAAACCTATGAGGTAGAACAAATGTACCCGTCTTTCATCAGCACGGCTCAAGAAGAGCAGGAGAAGGGGGCAGAAACAGCGAACCAATGGGCTTTGGAGGCCGAAAAGGTCCATGCAGGGCTTTACCAGAAAGCCAAAGCCGCCGTTGATAACGGACAGGACATGGAGTTTATGCCTCTCCATGTGTGTCAGGTGTGCGGATTCACAGTCGAGGGTGAAGCCCCGGAAAAATGTCCGGTGTGCGGCTCTCCGAAAGATAAATTCTCAAGATTTTAAAATAAGAAATGAGGGAACGTCCCCGTAAGAGACAAAGATGAAATTAGATCCCAAACTTCAACCGTATGAGATCCTGGCTGTGGCCGTCCGTTCTGAGGTGGATGCGGCGGATTTCTATTCCCGACTGTTGGGGAGGATCAAGAATGCGCTTTTGAGACAGAAGCTCAAGTTCTTGATCTTCGAAGAAAAAAAACACCGCCAAATACTCGAAAGGCTTTTTTCGCAAAGATTCCCTGACAAAGACCTCAAACTCCCCAAAAAATCCTTCCTCCCTCCGATCAAAGCGGCACTGAATGACAAAGCCTCTGTACTGGACCTCTTTAAAGCCGCGCTTCAGATTGAAAAAACCAGTGAGCAGTTCTATAAGGAAGCAGGCGAGAAGGCTGGGGAGGGGAGCAGCCAGAAGATATTGGCCTATTTAAGCCGGGTGGAGAGGAGTCATTATTTCATGGTCAAGTCAGAGATCGACCTTCTGGAGAAGTTTCCCGATTACTATGATGTCGAAGCTTTTCATTTTGGTCATGACATGGTGCATCTCGGACCTTGAGCCCGAAATTCACGCCTCACTCTGAAAACGGTCAAACAGCCGGGACACAAGACAGGGTCGACCTCTTCTTCTTTTCTATTTATTGAGGTTTTGTATATAATCATAGAGCAGTCATAAATATCGAAGTCCCAAGGTACCACTTTTGATGAACTGAAATCTCATTTTTTAGGAATCAGAGATTGCACCATGGGGAACGACCCCATACTATAAAGAGAAAAAGTGATCAGAAGACCGTCCCTTGAATAAGGAGGAAACGAAAAAGTGGCTCGCTTGCCGAAGAAAATCCGGAAGAGAGATAATTCTCTGGTTGGCTTTGACAAACAGAAAATAGAGAGAGCCATATTCCGGGCGGCTCTCGAAGCTCTCGCCGATGAAAAGAAGGCGGTTCATACTGCCTCCGTTTCCACAGAGAGAGTCCTGGAAAAGGTGAAGGCGGTTTTCAAAGATAAGATCCCAACTGTTGAAGAGATCCAGGATATCGTGGAAGAGGTGTTGATGCAGGAAGGTTTCAGATCTGTAGCCCGAAGCTACATCCTCTACCGTGAGGAACACACAGACATTAGACAGGTCAAGGTCATTTATGGCGTCAGGGACGACCTGAAACTCCCTTTGAATACTCTTCTTGTCCTCAAAAAACGCTACCTGTTGAAGGATGACGAGAAGAACGTTATCGAGACACCCAGAGAGCTTTTCCGTCGAATTGCGGGAAGCGTCAGTGAAGGTGAAGCGAATTTCAAATCCAGGCGAAAAAAAGATGAGGTCGAAGAAAAATTTTTCCGGATGATGACCAGCTTTGAATTTATGCCCAATTCGCCCACGCTGATGAATGCCGGGACCTCACTCGGGCAGCTGTCTGCCTGTTTTGTGCTTCCGGTTGAAGATTCCATAGAAGGAATCTTCGGAGCTTTGAAGAATATGGCCAAGATCCATCAGACCGGCGGGGGAACGGGTTTTGATTTTTCCCGGTTGAGGCCGAGGGGAGACCTGGTATCTTCCACGAAGGGGGAGGCTTCCGGCCCTGTTTCTTTCATGAGTATTTTTAACCAGGCTACCGGAGTCATTGTTCAGGGAGGCCGAAGACGTGGAGCCAACATGGGCATCCTGCGCTGTGACCATCCGGATGTCGTGGATTTTATCGAGGCCAAGATAGAGGAGGGAGCGTTTTCCAATTTTAACCTTTCCGTGGGCGTTACTGATAAACTTATGGACGCTGTCAGACGCAACAGCAAGTTTGACCTGATCAATCCCCGGACAAAAAAGACAGTCAAATCCATCAAGGCGAGAGTCCTGTTTGACCTGATCGTCTACTCCACCTGGCGAACAGGAGACCCCGGGCTGATTTTTCTGGATGAGATCAACCGCCGGAATCCGACTCCTCGGCTCGGCCGGATAGAAGCGACGAATCCGTGTGGAGAAATTCCTCTCCTGCCCAACGAGAGCTGCAACCTGGCATCGGTCAATCTTTCCAAGTTTGTGAGGAACGGATCTATGGAATGGGACAGGCTGGAAGAGGCTATCGAGTGGGGTGTTCGCTTTTTGGATGATGTGATAGAAGTCAACTCCTATCCTCTTCCTCAGATTCGGGAAATGACCTTTGCCAACCGCAAGGTCGGCCTGGGTGTGATGGGCTTTGCAGATATGCTGATCAAGTTGGGGATTCCTTATACTGAAGAGGGTGCGGTCCGGATGGCGTTGAAGGTCATGAAGTTTGTTCGCGACGCCTCCCGGAAGGCTTCCCATGTTCTGGCTCGAGAGAGAGGCGTATTTCCCAATCATAAAGAGTCCATCTATCCGAAGAAGAACATGAGGATGCGCAATGCCACAGTGAACACAGTGGCTCCGACCGGAACCATTAGCATCATAGCGGGCTGTTCCAGCGGGATCGAGCCTCTATTCGCCCTCAGCTTTGTGCGCAACGTTCTCTCCGGGAGTAAACTGTATGAGGTGCACTCCCTTTTCGAACAGGAACTCCGGATGAGAAGTTTGTATTCGAAAGAGCTTCTGGCTGAGGTCGGAAAGGTGGGATCGATTCAGAATATCCAACAGCTCCCTGCAGATATTCGAAAAGTCTTTGTCACCGCCTTCGATGTTCCTCCTGAACACCATCTGCGCATTCAAGCCGCTTTTCAGAGATACACAGACAATTCTGTTTCCAAGACCATCAATTTGCCTTTTGACTCCACTGTGGAGGATGTGCGCAAGATTTATATGTTGGCCCATGAGCTCAAATGTAAAGGGATCACGATATACCGTTACGACACAAAGAAGGACCAGGTGCTGACTTTTGATTCAAGGATCGGAGAAGAGCGGGAAGAACTTCTGGATTTTATCATGGCCGGCTCCGAATATGCGGGAGGATGCCATTCGGGGATGTGCCCGTTTTGAAACGAAACAGAGAGATGAAAAGCGCCAAACAGAGAATCGGGGAAATCATTGATATTTTATACACAACGTATCCCCAAAGCCGGACCGCTCTGAGGTTTGAAACCCCTCATCAGATTCTTGTGGCCACCATTCTCTCTGCGCAGTGCACCGATGAAAGAGTCAACCAGATCACTCCATCTCTGTTCCGAAAGTATCCGACTCCCCATGATTTTGCTGCGGCAGACCCAAAGGTCCTAGAAGAGGAAATTAAATCCACCGGATTTTTCAGGAATAAAACGAAGAGCATCATCGGAGCCTCCAAAAAGATCGTCGAGGATTTTAACGGAAGGGTCCCGGATAATATGGAAGACCTCCTGACTCTTCCGGGAGTGGCCAGGAAGACGGCTAATATCGTCCTCTCCAGCGGATTTAAAAAGGCGGAAGGCATTGCCGTGGATACTCATGTGAAACGTCTGTCTCAGAGACTGGGATTGAGCAAGGAAAATGTTCCCGATAAAATTGAGCAAGACCTGATGGCGATCGTCCCCAAAGAACACTGGATCGATTTCAATTATATGCTCGTCCTCCACGGCCGCCAAATCTGCGCATCCCGAAAGCCGCGCTGCCCGGAATGTCCGTTGAGGCGACTCTGCCCTTCAGGGAGCGAGTTTTATCCGGAGAGCGAGCTGCATGTTCATGAAAAAGTCAGATGATCAAAGAAGCCATGCTCTACCGCACTCTTTCGGGGGAGAAGGTCTCCTGTTTTCTCTGTGCTCATCTGTGTCAGATCGTGGACTCCAAATATGGATTTTGCGGTGTCCGGCAGAATAAAGAGGGAAAACTTTACACGCATGTTTATGGAGAAGTGATCGCGGCTCATGTCGATCCGATTGAAAAAAAACCTCTCTATCATTTTTTGCCAGGAACAACATCCTTCTCCATCGCGACCATCGGATGCAATTTCCGCTGCCCGTTCTGCCAGAACTGGTCAATCTCTCAATCCGACAAAAGGAAAGATAGCGGAATCTCCGGTCACACGCTGCTCCCTGAGGATGTGATCTCCGCAGCCGAGAAACACGGCTGCCGCAGTGTTTCTTACACGTATACGGAGCCTACGATTTTCTACGAGTATGCGTACGACACGGCTCGGCTCGCCGCACAAAAGGGTCTGGCCAACATCTTCGTGACGAACGGCTACATGACCGCTGAAGCCCTGGAAACATTTCACCCCCATTTGAATGCCTGCAATGTGGATTTGAAATCTTTCCGCGAGGAGTTTTATAAGGAGATGTGTCAAGGGCATCTTCAGCCTGTCCTGGATTCAATCCGCCAGATGAAAAAGATGAACATCTGGGTGGAAGTCACCACGCTCGTTGTCCCCGGCCAGAATGACAGTATCGAAGAACTTCGGAGCATGGCCCGATTCATTGCCGAGACAGACCCGGATATTCCCTGGCATCTCAGCCGGTTTCATCCCGATTATCAATTCACCGATGCTCCGGCGACTCCCGTCGAAGTCCTGCATAAAGCGCGTTCTATCGGTGAAGAAGAAGGGCTTCGCTATGTGTACATCGGGAATGTCTACGGGGAGTCGGAAAGCACCCGATGCCCGTCTTGTGGAAAAATCCTCATCCGGAGAGATGGATTCCATGTTACGGATAACAAAGTGAAGGATTCTGCATGTTCCTTCTGCGGAAACACAATTGGCGGACGTTTCGAGTGGAACTTAAGGCCAGAATAGAACATCCGGGATGTCCGGAGGGATAGAATGAGAGGTTGCGCACCGGTCCTAGACCTTGATCAGTTAACAGCGGCGGCCAGAACATTGAGATATAATCTGATGAATAGAACGCGTGAAGACACAGAGGAAGGTTAGGGATGGAAAGATACAGGTTTCTTGAACACACCGCCGATGCCAAATTCCAGGCTTTTGGAGAGACGCTCGAAGAGGCTTTTGGCAATGCGGCTCTGGCCACAGCGTTTTTGATGTGGGACTGGCAGAAAATTCGTCCCGAAGTAGAGCATGAAGTTGAAGTGAAAGGGAAAGACCTCAAGCAGTTGCTTTCCAACTTTCTTGAGGAGATCATCTATCTGCTGGATTCAAGATCGTTCCTGTTGAACTCTCCGGATCACATCAAGATCGATAAAGCCGAAAGTGTGTACAGATTGAAGGCTCTCTTCCGAGGGGATAATTACTCTGAAAGATACAAAATCTATGGAGATGTGAAAGCCATAACCTACAATGAAATGGAGATCAAAAGCAATGACCATTTCATGATTCAGGTCGTGGTCGATGTTTGAGGTGTCCGAATGAACTTAAAAAGGATTAATGATTACACCTGGGAAATCTCCAAATCCGGGGACATGAGGGTCCCCACAGTGATCTACACATCTTCGAAGCTTCTCGAAGGTGTGAAGCGCGATCGAACTCTTCAGCAGGCCCGAAATGTGGCCTGCCTGCCAGGGATCCTGAAAACGGCTTATGTGATGCCCGACGCTCATCAGGGGTACGGTTTTCCGATCGGGGGAGTGGCCGCTTTTGACCTGGAAAAAGGGATCATCTCTCCTGGAGGAGTCGGCTATGATATCAACTGCGGAGTACGGCTGCTGAAGACAGACTACACGGAAGAAGATATCCATGAAAAAAGAAAGCCGCTTTTGGCCGAGATTTTCAAGGAGGTTCCGGCCGGTGTGGGCAAAGGAGGAATCACCCGTTTGAACCGGAATGTTCTGTTGGAGGTCTGTGTCAAAGGCGCGGAATGGGCCGTGGAAAACGGATATGGCAGGGATGAGGATTTGAAGCGCACAGAAGAGAACGGGAGGATGAGGGAAGCGGACCCCGGCCATCTCTCTCCGCGTGCCATAGAGCGCGGGATCCCCCAGTTAGGGACATTGGGAGCCGGAAATCATTTTCTCGAGATCCAGAAAGTCATCGAGATCTTTGATCAGGATGTGGCGAAGGTGTTCGGGATCCGTTCAACAGGCCAGATCTTGGTGATGATCCACTGCGGAAGTCGGGGGCTGGGTCATCAGGTGGCCTCTGATTTTATCCGGTTGATGGAGAATAAGATCGGCAGCCGGGGATTGCCTGATAGAGAGCTGATCAATGCACCCGTCCGTTCTTCACTGGGTCAGCAGTACTATAAATCCATGAGCGCGGCGGTCAATTATGCTTTTGCCAACCGCCAGATGATCGCCCATTGGGTGCGGAATGTTTTTAAGAAAGTCATCGGAAGTGCGGAAGGGATGGACCAGGTCTATGATGTCTGTCACAACGTGGCGAAGATCGAGAAGCACAGCATTGATGGCCGGCCCAAAGATGTGTGTGTGCACCGGAAAGGGGCCACACGAAGTTTTGGCCCCGGCCGGGAAGAGATTCCCGAAGTCTACCGTTCCGTGGGGCAGCCGATCATCATTCCCGGAAGCATGGGAACGGCTTCTTACATCCTCGTCGGGACGCGAGAAGCCGAACAGTTGAGTTTTGGTTCAACGGCCCACGGTGCGGGAAGGGTGATGTCCAGGCACGAAGCGATCCGCCGTTTCAGGGGAGAAAAGATCAAGCAGGATTTGGAGAGCCGGGGGATCGAGCTCCAATCCACAAGCTGGAAAGGAGTGGCGGAAGAGGCTTCTCAGGCCTACAAGGATGTGGATGAGGTCGTCAATGTTTCCCACAAGGTGGGCATCGGGAAGCTCGTCGCCAAAGTTGTCCCTGTCGGCGTGATGAAGGGCTGATCTATGTGATGACCTTGTCGATCTCTTTTTCCGCGTAATCCTCGAAATCCTGAGCCAGCGCGTATTCACTCTTGAGCATCACGTAATGGCTGTGTTCGACCGTGCTCAGGTACTCGAGGACCTTTTTCTGAGCCTCGTCCATCCTTTTGGCTAACTCGGCGTAAAAATTCTCAGCAGATTTCTCCGACTCCATCGCCTGGAACATGATATCGGCTAGAGAAGAGGAGGCGCTGATGTCGATCGCGGGAAGCAGATCTTCGTCCACTTTATCCGGGAGCTGGATTTCCTCGTCCGGATGCTGTGCCGCATAAAGCTTTTCAAGGATTTCACGGTGTTTGTTTTCTTCGAAAGCCAACCACTGGAATTTTTCCTTGAGCAGGGGATTGGACAGCCTGCGGCCTATGTCCGAGTAGGTTTGATTCGCGTCTATCTCTGCTTTGACCGCCATGGCCAAAAGTTCCTTGGACGGGGCTGAGGATACATCTAACATTTTTTATCTCCTTGCGGTGAATGATTTCGGTGTCAATCCACTCACGCCGTTTTTTTAAGCGCTTTAAAAGTCTTCGGCTTTTTCTGGACATTCTATTGTAATAGGGATGAGCAGAAATGAAAAGAGGAAAGTGGAAGCATCTTCGCTTCTTTTATGATATGCTGTTTTTGGAAAATCCCTTCGCTCCCTTCAGATTTTTCACGCCACTCCCTCAACAACCTTATTTGCTATGAGCGAAGGGCAGTGGGTGAAAAAACCGTTTGAAGGCGGAGCGGGCATGGTTCCTCACCCAAGAGGTGAGGAGAGCGGAGCCTGAAACCGAGCCGCTTTTGAATCGCTGGGGCAAAGGTGGCGTGTTTTCGGAATCCACTGTCCTGAGCTTGCTCAGACATACTCGGCGTCCGACCTTGTCGGATTCCCTCGAAGAACGATTCGTGAAGGCTAAATCTTCAAGATCACTTGAGGTGTTTCCAAAAACAGTTTTCACCATTTATTCACAATCGTGAAAATAGATATGTTCTAGATAAGTTGACATTTTCTTCAGTTCTTTTTATTTTACGGAGAGCCATGAAAGTCATCCTCGCCGGTTACAATGTGGACAAAGAAGTCATCGACGACCTCAAGAAAAAGTCCCCGCCCAGAGAGGATGTCACTCCGGAAACGCTGTCTGCTTCTTACGCCCGGATATCCCGGGACCCCCGTCCGGTCGATGAACTCCGGGCTGCGGCCAGGAAAGAAGTGGGAAAAGCCCGGCGGTCCAACAGGACCATCATTTTCAAAATGGGCCATCATTCGGTGGCAGAGCATGCGGTTTTCAATTTTGACATCCTTGGAGTGAGCCGTCTGGCTATAGAGGAGATCGAGAAGTTCCGCCTCTGCTCCTACACGGAAAAGTCCCAGCGCTACATCACTCTGACCGATGACTTCGTTATCCCTGAAGAGATCAAAAAATCCGGACTCAAGGATATTTTCGTGAAAATGGTCAAGTCCCAGAACGCTCTCTACCATAGACTCTTTCAAAAACTGAAGCCCTACTTCCTTGAAAAACACAGGGATCTGGCCGCAGATCCCAAGACGCATTCTCTCCTGGAGGGCTGGGCCAAGGAGGATGCGCGGTATGTCACGAGCCTGGCCACTGAAGGCCAGCTCGGCATGACCGTCAACGCCCGGAACCTGGAGTTCCTGATCCGAAGGTTCGCCTCCAAGGACCTGGCCGAGCTGAAGGAATTCAACACGAAGATCTATAAACTGGCCAAAGAGGTGGCCCCGTCCATCATTCTCTTCACAGAGGCCAGTGACTTTGACGCAAAAACATACAAGGAGATCAGGGAAATAACCAGGCCATTTGTAGCGCCTGCGGAGAAAAACACACCTCCGGTCTCTCTTGTGGACTATACTCCTGAAACGGACAATAAATTGGTGGCCTCTCTTCTGCACACGTCTTCAGACCTGCCGTATGCGCAATGTCTCCGGAAAGCCAGAAACCTCAAACCCGAAGAGAGAAGAGAGCTTGTGGAATCGGCGTTCAAACACATGGAGTTCTATGATTTTCCTCTCCGCGAGTTTGAATACGTGAATCTCACCTTTGACCTGATCATCTCTGCCGCCTGTTTCGGCCAGCTCAAACGTCACCGCATGGCCACCCTGACAGCCCAGGAATACAATCCAGACCTGGGAGTCATGGTTCCCCCGTCCGTAGAAGAGATTGGAGCCAGAGAAGAGTTCTGCGAGGTCATTGATGAGACGGATCGCGTCTATTTTTCCTTGAAAGAAAGGGTGAGTTCCGGAGCGGAGTATGTGCTGACCAATGCCCACCGGCGAAGAGTGTTGCTCAAGGTCAACGCCAGGGAACTTTACCATATCTCGCGGTTAAGGGAGGACGCGACGGCCCAGTGGGATATCCGGAGTGTGGCCGGAGAGATGTCCCGCCTCGCCCGAGAGGTCATGCCTTTAACCTGTCTTCTTCTCGGAGGCAAGGACGCTTACGCCGGCATTTATGAAAGTGTTTTCGGAAAACCTCCGAAGATGTTCCCGGCCGGATAAAGATTCCTGTGAATGTCCCAGAGAACAGATTTTCGTGTTTTTTCTGGACGGCTCGTCAGCGAGATCAAAGAGGTGGTTTTTTCCTCTTTCTTGATAAAGTAAATTCCAAGCTGAGGTCTATGCCAAAGTAGGAGAATGTCTTCACGAGGGCTTCCACGTCTCGAACGATCCTTCCCTCATCGACGTACGCGCGGCTGCTGAATTGCAGCGACCCGGCATAGAGAGTAGCCGTAGCTCTGCGGTATGCGGACGGGTTCCATATCGACTCCCCATAGATCCTGAAGTTAAGCCTGAGCGACCGGCTGAGTCTGTATTTGATGCCTCCTCCGATCTTCATCAGAAAACCCGTTCTGTTCGGCCCTATCCGGACTCGATCCAGGACCAGCTCCCGGTCTCCGCCTAAGACGTAGAGTCCTACTCCGACAAAACCGTAGGTAAACCGCCTGCTGTTCAGGATGCGCCTTTGGGCAGCTAGAAAAGACACGCTTATGGAAGAGATACTCCACGGCGGCGTGTAGGGATCCTCGATGTGGTCAATATCCACATAAATACTCTTTCCCATTGGATCGAACAGCCATCCGCTGTACCATTCCAAATGGCAAAAGTAGCGGCCTTTCTGGTATTGATATTCCAGTTTTATACCGAAGTTCTTGTCGAAATAATACTGGAGATCGATATTCAGGCTGTACGTCAGCTGCAGATGCTCTTCGAAGTAGATCTCCCCGGGCGCAAAATCGAGCCTCCAATGCCGGGCGGACTCATCCGGAGAAAGAGAATAACCTCCTCCGATTCCCAGGATGATCTCCTTGTCTGGAGAGGCCAGCACTTGCGCTGGGAAGAAAACAAGAAGGATGACCGTCCAAAACAGTTTGAGCTTCATCATGTGTTTCACTGCAAAAAACATACCATTAGAACTCAGGATGAGAGGAGGATTTTACTCGACTGTTTTGTCCAGAAAGGATGACAGGTGTCTTTGTGATGGGTCACCCCTCTTGGGTCCACGGATCCCGAAGTTTGACAACTCCGGCAAATATCCTCAGTGTCTCTGGATTTGATCTGAATGTGATAAGATGAACCCCTATGTTTTTTTCAATCTGTAAAATTTTTTCTTGCCGATTTTCAGGATAGATCCGCTCTGCTTTTTCATGTCTATGCTCAACTGGATATCTTCGATCCTCTGTCCGTCCAGGTACACCCCACCTTGACGGATAACTCTTTTGGCTTCGCCCCGGGAAGGGAAAATGTCCTTGTCGACCAAGAGATCGATCAGCAGTGTCCTCGCGGGCTTGACTAAGATCTCTTCGATCTCCGAAGGGAGCTCGCCGTTCTTGAATACCCTCTCGAATTCTTCCGCGGCCTTCTCCGCCTCCTTCTCTCCCCAGAAATCTGCGGCGATCGACCGGGCCAGTCGTGATTTAAGATCTCTGGGATTGACCTGCCCTTCCTTGGCCTCCGTCTTCCATTTTTCAACCTGAGCAAGAGGCTCGTCGGTGAGGAGTTCGTAGTAACGGAACATCAGCGGGTCCGAGATGGACATGATTTTACCGAAGATCTCTCCCGGGGGCTCCGTGATGCCCACATAATTGTCGAGCGTCTTGCTCATCTTTTCCACGCCATCCAGGCCTTCCAGCAGAGGCATGGTGATGACTACCTGAGGTTCCTGGTTGAATTCCCTCTGGATCTCGCGCCCGACGAGCAGGTTGAATTTCTGATCGGTCCCCCCCATCTCCACATCCGCTTCCAACGCCACGGAATCGTAGGCCTGCATGAGCGGGTAGAGAAGTTCATGGGCGGATATGGGCTGGCCTTTTTTCAGGCGGTTGGAGAAGTCGTCTCTCTCCAGTATGCGGGCCACCGTGTATTTGGCGGTCAGGTTGATGATGTCGAAGCTCGTCAGCTTTCCCAGCCAGCGGGAATTGAAATCGATGATGGTTTTTTTCTGGTCGAGGATCTTGAATATCTGTGTCTTGTACGTCTCGGCGTTGGCGTTGATCTCTTCTCGCGTCATCGGCGGGCGCGTGGTCGACCTTCCCGAGGGATCGCCGATCAGACCTGTGAAATCGCCGATCAGAAAGATCACATCATGACCCATGTCTTGAAAGTGTTTCATCTTGCGCAGGAGCACGGTATGTCCGACATGAATGTCCGGAGCGGTCGGGTCAAACCCGACTTTGACTCTCAGCGGCCTTTTTTCCTTGAAAGATCGGGTCAGCTTGGCTTTCAGTTCATCTTCCTGGATGATCTCCACGCATCCTTTTTTGAGGTATTCGAACTGCTCTTTCACTGGTTTCATGATTCGACCTGTTGACTCAGTTTTTGTATATGCTCTTTATGTATTTTAATTCTTTGATTGTTCTGCTCTCTGTTTTTGCTCCAGGGATTACCGGTCTGACTCTATTTGATGAACACCCGTCTTCCCTGCACTTCTATCCTTCCTTCAAAATAAAGCTTGACCGCTTCCGGATAGATCTTGTGTTCCTCCTTCAGAATTCTTTCGCTGAGTGTCTCTTCGGTGTCGTCCTGGAGAACCGGCACAACGGCTTGGAGTATGATCGGGCCCATGTCCACGTCCGCGGTGACAAAATGGACGGTTGCGCCGGAATACTTAACGCCCCACTCCAGAGCTTTCTTCTGAACATGGAGACCCGGAAAGGAGGGCAGCAGGGCGGGATGAATATTCATCAGGCAGTGTTTCAATTCTTCACAAAAGGACGGGCTGAGAATCCTCATGTATCCGGCCAGAGTGACGAGATCCACGTCCCTTTTCCGGAGTTCAGATGTGGCCGCTTTTTCATGGTCTTCTCGGCTGGGATAGGCTTTCGGGTCGAGGAAAAGAGTCTCAAGGTTCCGGTCTTTGGCGATCTGGAGTCCGGGGGCGTCTTCTTTATTGCTGAAGACCAGGGCGATCTCCGCGTTTATTTTTCCGGCGAGGATGGCATCGTGGATGGCCTGAAAGTTTGAGCCACGGCCAGAAAGGAACACAGCGATTTTTCCCTTTTTTTTCGGGCTGACAAAAACGTCTTCTCCCATTTGTGTTTCCTTTTTCAGGAATTTAAAAACAGTACTCAGAATCCTATTGTATTCAAAAAATCGTGGAAATCAATGATACATTTCACTTGATGGCGAAGATTTCGGGGATGGCGTTCCTCCAGGTTTTCAGTGCTTCGTCTACGGAAACATCGATGAGTTTTTTATCACCGTGGCGGATAATGATCCTCTCTCCTCCGGTCTTCCCGATAACTGTCGCTTTCACATTTCTGTCTTCAGCCAGGTCAAGGATTTTCTGATGGTTTTTGTCTTTTGAGGTGATGACAATTCTGGATTGTGTTTCGCCAAACAGGAATGCGTCCGGACGTATCTCATCCCGGAGGCTCACGTTCAGGCCCACATTCTTCCTGCTCAGGAAAGACGATTCAGCCAGGCAGATGGCCAGGCCGCCTTCCGAGACATCGTGCGCGGACTCGACGAGCCCGAGGGAAATGATCTCCAGACAGAATTCCTGGATTTGCCTTTCTTCTTCCAGGTCGATCTGCGGAGGAATCCCCTTTTCCTTTTGGTGAATCGTTTTCACATACTCGGAAGCCCCCAGCTCGTCTTTGTTCTCTCCGAGCAGGATCAGGATATCCGCATCCTTCTTCAAGCCTTGGCCGGTGATCATTTTTAAGTCATCCACCATGCCGACTATCCCGAGCACAGGAGTGGGATAGATCGAGATGCCTTCCGTGTCGTTGTAGAAGCTGACATTGCCTCCTGTAACGGGGATGTCGAAGGCACGGCAGCCTTCGGCGATTCCGTGTACGGTTTCTTGAAACTGCCACATGATTTCGGGCTTCTCTGGATTGCCGAAGTTCAAGCAGTTGGTCACTCCGATCGGACGCGCTCCGACACAGGCCAGGTTGCGGCAGGCCTCAGCCACCGCGATCTTCCCACCAGTTTTAGGGTCCAGATAGGTGTACAGAGAGTTGCCGTCCAGAGTGACGGCCAGTGCTTTATTCGTGTCTTTGATCCTGATTACCGAAGCATCGGCTCCGGGAAGGAAGGCGGTGTTGACCTGGACCATGTGGTCGTACTGGCGGCGGACCCACTCCTTTTCGGCAATAGTCGGCGAAGAGAGAAGCTCGAGAAAAGCCTGATTGAGGTTTTCCGGCTGAGGCAGAGCTCCCATTTGGGTTGCGGATTCGATGTAAGAGGGGACCTGACTCTCCCTCTCGTAGACTGGACAGAGGTCGATGACGGCCTTGACGGGAATATCGACGACTGTCTTCCCGCCGAATTCGACCTGGAGCCTTTCTCCTTCGGTCACCTGTCCGATGATCACAGCGTCCAGGTCCCATTTGGAAAAGATTTTCTGGACTTCGCTGACCTTGTCTTTCTTCGCCACGATGAGCATTCTCTCCTGTGATTCGGAGAGCATCATCTCGTAAGGCGTCATGCCTTCTTCTCTCTGAGGAACACGGTCGAGGTCGATCTCGATGCCAGTGCCGGACTTGGAGGCCATTTCGGTGGTCGAACAGGTCAGGCCCGCGGCCCCCATATCCTGGATCCCGACGATCAAGTCTTGGGCCATGACTTCCAGGCAGGCTTCGAGAAGAAGTTTCTCCATGAATGGGTCTCCGACCTGAACATTCGGCCTCTTGTGTTCCAGGTCCTCGCCAAATTCGGCCGATGCCATGGTGGCGCCGTGAATACCGTCTCTTCCAGTTTTGGCCCCGACATAGAGCACCGGGTTTCCGATTCCCTCCGCTTTGGCATAGAAGATCCTCTCTTTTTCAACGATTCCCAGGGCGAACACGTTCACAAGAGGATTGAGAGAATAACAGTCGTTGAAGTAAACCTCCCCTCCGACTGTCGGAATCCCGATGGAATTTCCGTAACCGGATATACCCGCGACAACGCCTTCCATGACGGATTTGTTTTTTGCCGAAGAGAGAGGACCGAAACGCAGGGAATCCTGGAGAACAATGGGCCTGGCGCCCATGGTGAAGATGTCTCTGAGGATGCCCCCGACTCCGGTCGCTGCGCCCTGGTAGGGTTCGATGAAGGAAGGATGGTTGTGCGATTCGATCTTGAATACGGCCGCCAGACCATCGCCGATGTCGATGATACCTGCATTCTCACCCGGTCCCTGGATGACATTTTTACCCTCCACGGGCAGGTGTCTCAGGTGGACTTTTGAACTCTTATAACTGCAGTGCTCAGACCACATCAGAGAGAAGATCCCGAGTTCCGTGATGTTGGGTTCTCTCCCGATGAGCTCGACGATTTTCTCGTACTCCTCCAGAGTGAGGTTGTGTTCATCCAGAATTTTGCGGTCTATCATTTCGCTTCGCTCACTCCAGGCTGTCCGCTGCTATTAGCCCCTCCAATGGATTAGGGATTCAAATATGATCCGGCCGTCCTCGCTCCCGAGGAGCGCTTCGGATGCTCTTTCCGGATGAGGCATCATGCCCATGACGTTGCCCGCTTTGTTGATCAGTCCTGCGATGCTCTCGAGAGAGCCGTTGACGTTCGCCTCTTCGCTGAGCTGGCCTTGGTCGTCTGAATACCGGAGGACGATCTGGTTGTGGGCTTTTATCTCTTGAATGGTGTCCGGAGGTGAAAAGAAGTTCCCGTCATAATGGGCGATCGGGATTCTCAAAACCTGGCCATTTTTGGCTCTGTTCGTGAAGGGAGTCGTCTCGTTTTCCACGCGGAGATGGACAAACTGGCAGAGGAACTTCAGGTTTTTATTCCTGAGCATGGCTCCTGGAAGCAGCTCCAGTTCCAGGAGGACCTGGAAACCGTTGCAGATTCCGAGAACCAAACCTCCTTTGAGCGCAAATTCCTTGACTTCCTGCATCAGAGGAGAGAAGGCGGCGATCGAACCTGATCTGAGATAGTCGCCGTAGGAAAAGCCTCCTGGGAGAATGACACAGTCCACGTTTTTCAAGTCGTGCTCTTTGTGCCAGAGGAAAACGGTTTTCTGCTTGAGGACATCGTTGAGGGCATAGAGCGTGTCGAAGTCACAGTTAGAACCTGGAAAAATTACGACTCCAAATTTCAATTTCACTAATCCTTGGGGGAGGAACTCCCCGTTCTTTGGTTTATTCTTTTCTTAAAACCTGCCAGGAGAACTTCTCGATGATAGGATTGGCCAGGACCTTGTCCGATATTTCTGGAACAATTCTTTCCGCGTCTTCTTCAGAAATGCCTTCGAGTTCAATCTCGAATACTTTGCCCTGCCGGACATCCTTGATGGAATCGTAGCCCAGAGTGTGGAGGGCATTCTTCACTGTCTGGCCTTGAGGATCGAGGACGCTGTCCTTGAGCGAGACCAGGATCCTAACTTTCATCGCCCAGCACCTTCTCGAAGATATAATCAATTTGACTCAAGTACGGATCGAGGGAAAAACAGGCGTCAATCTCCTTCTCTGACAGGATTTTTCCGATCTCTTTGTCGGACTGAATGAGCTCTTTGAAGTCCCGGCCTTCATTCCATGCTTTGAGGCTGTTTTTCTGGACCAACTGGTAAGCCTGCTCGCGCGTGACCTCTTTTTTTGTCAGGGCCAGGAGCACACTCTGAGAGAAAATCAGACCACGGGTCAGATTGATGTTCTCTTTCATCTTGTCCGTGTTGACTTTCCAGTTTTTGATGATATCCGTTGTTTCAGCCAGGATGAAGTCTGTCAGGATAAAGGAGTCCGGGAAGATGATCCTTTCGGTCGAGGAGTGGGAAATATCGCGTTCGTGCCAGAGGCCAATATTCTCCATCGCGGCCAGCAGGTTAGTCCTTATCACGCGGGCCAGGCCAGAGATTCTCTCTGCCCGCACTGGATTTTTCTTGTGCGGCATGGACGATGATCCCTTCTGCCCTTTGGTGAAGGATTCTTCGAGTTCAAGAACCTCAGTTTTTTGGTGGTGACGCAGTTCCACTGCGAATTTGTCCAAGGACGCGGCGAGAAGGGCCAACACAAAGAGCACTTCAGCATGCCTGTCGCGCTGCAGGACTTGAGTGGAAACCTTTGCAGGTTTGAGCCCGAGTTTTTTAAGGGCGGAGACTTCGATCTTTGGATCGAGATGGATATAGGTTCCCACAGAGCCAGAGATCCTCCCGTACCCGATGACTTCCAACGCATTCTGGATCCGATGAAGATGACGTTTCATCTCCTCATACCAGACAAGGAGTTTCACCCCGAAGGTAATGGGTTCGGCATGAACGCCGTGAGTCCGTCCGATCATCACCGTTTTTTTGTGCTGAAGAGCCTGTTCCTTGAGAGTATCCTTGAGGGGATGCAGGCCCTTCTGGATTTTTTCGAGGGCTTCCCGGATGAGGAGAGAGAGGGCTGTGTCGACGACATCGTAGGAAGTCAACCCCAGGTGGATGAAACGGGAGTCCTCACCCACTTTTTCAGCCACAGATGTGAGAAAGGCAATCACGTCGTGTTTAACGACTTTTTCAATTTCTTCGATTCTCTTGACGGAAAAACCGGCTTTTTTCTTGATGTTTTGGAGGGACTCTGGAGGGATTTCGCCCGCCTCTGCCCAGGCCTCACACACAGCCAGCTCGACATCCAGCCATTTTCTGTATTTGTTCTCTTCGGTCCAGATAGCCCCCATTTCCGGGCGTGTGTACCGCTTTATCATGGATGTTCTTCCTCAGAGGAGGACAAATCATAACAGCTACCTTTTTTCTTGTCAATTTATTTCAATATCTGGGCTTGACTTTGGACATTTTTAAATGAAAACTACTTAAAGATGCCGGGCTTTTTGATCTCTTATGACGGTAAAGCAAAGGATTCATCTTTCTCGAGTGTCTAATTCAATGAATGAAAAGAGCAAAGACCTCAGTGATGGCCGTTTGGTTGAACTGGCGAAACAGGGTGATATTGAAGCGTTCGCTGAGCTGGCCCGCCGTTGTCAAGAAAAGGTCTATTACACTCTGCTTTCTTTAACGAAAAATCAGCAGGATGCCAGTGATTTAGCACAGGAGGCATTTATGCAGGCCTTTAAATCGATAAAAAGTTTCAAACAGCACTCCAGCTTCTACACATGGATATACAGAATCGCTGTCAACCTGACTTTAAATTTTTTGAAAAGGAAAAGACGAGAAGAGGGACGGGAGGTCTTCAATGACGGTCATCCCGGGAATAAGGAATCGGTAGATCCCTCTTTTTCTCCTGATGAACGGTCTTTGAAAAAAGAACTCTCAGAGAAACTCCAGGATGCCATAGATGCATTGCCGCTGCCATACAGGGCCTCTTTTACCCTGGTCGTTCTCCAGGGAATGACCCACGGACAGGCCGCACGAATTCTGGGATGCTCTGAGAACACCGTATCCTGGAGGATGCATAAAGCCAGGAAAATGCTTCAGGCCAGATTGAAGCCTTATCTTGGAGGAGAATAAAATGAACTGCGCAAAAGTCGAAAAATGGCTCTCCGACCGTATTGACGGTGAGCTTTCCGTCAGAAAAACCGGGGCTATTGAAGCGCATCTGAAGAAGTGCGCTTCGTGCCGGTCTTATGCGGCGTCGTTAGAAAAGATCCATGAAGAAGTCCTGCGCCTCAAGAGAGAAGAAGCCTCGCCGGCCTTTTGGGAGGATTTTGCCCAGAGACTCAAGGCCAACCTCGGTTCCTCTCGGAAGATGAAAGAGAGAAGGCCTATTGGGTGGGGCTGGAATTGGGTTTGGTCGAGTGCCGCATTATTCGCATTGGTGGCAGTCGGTTTATACTTGCTTCTTTTCCAGAGCCCGCAGCCCCAGGAGATGGTTGTCGTTTCTCTGGAGAATTCCCTTGCGAGCATTTACCAGGAAATCGGGGAAGACTCTGAACTGGAGGAGCTGTTCAACTCCATTCTCGTGGAATCCATAGACGAATACCTCGAAGATTCTGAATGGAGGGAGCGTCCTGATGTTTTAGAAAACCCTCTTCTTTGGGAAAGTCTCACAGAAGAGGAGATAAAATTTCTTGAGTCTGAAATCAAAAAAGACATCACGTTTTAGGAGGAATTTCATGAAAACCAAATCGATCCTTGCTCTTTTTCTCAGTGTGATTATTTTATGCGCATCCATCTATGCTGAAGTTCAGCAAGAAACCCAGGTACAGGAGAGAATCAGAAGAGTGACCAGGGAGAATATCACCACTCTGATGCTCATCAGGATGACCCGGTTCCTGGAGCTGAACGAGGAACAAACAGCAAAGATCTATCCATTTTTCACCCGGATCGAAAAAGAGAAAATGCAGATCAACCAGCAGCTCAGGAAACAGATGCGTGAGCTCAGACTGGCTTTAAGTGAAGAAGATCCTGACACGGAAAGAATCAGGACCACGATCCAGGCCCTAAAAGAACTCAGAGATGCCCTCAAAAGCAAGGATGCAGAACTGGAAAAGCACCTGGAAGAGAACCTGACTGTGGTCCAGCAGGGAAAATACCTGGTTTTTGTGGCTGCGTTTTTCAACGAATTGAGGAGGCAGTTGGACAGAGCCAGGATGATGAGAGAGAGAGCCGGACAGAAAAAGAAAAGATAATTTTTCGAAAAGAGAGTTTTGAGCGTAGAGAAGAAAGTGTTGCCAGCCCAGATTGATTTCACTATAAGAAATAAAGAAATATAAGTAAAGAGCTCTTCCTTTGTTGTTTCGTTTTTTAACCCTCCAAAAAAATCATTTCTTGACAAAGGATTTGAATTGGTTTAGAATCCACACTGTAGTTTTGTATATTTTCTACATAAACTAAAGACTTGGCGTACGCAGGTTAGAGAGAGGAACAAAACTTCACAACCAAGAGGCCTTTCTCTTCTTCATTTAATCCCTTTTTAGAAAAAAATTGAAAGCCTGCAAATGGAAGATTGCGCCAGCGTAGCTCAGTTGGTAGAGCAGCTGATTTGTAATCAGCGGGTCGGGGGTTCGAATCCTCTCGCTGGCTTTTGATTTGAACGACAAGGTTATCGGGCGTACAGTCCGTTAAGAAAGAGTGGAGCAGCCGGTTGAACTTCGATACCGGGCGCTCGGCCCGATAACTCGGAGGATAGAGAGAGCGTGTGCTTTGGGCAGGTACCAAAGTGGCCAAATGGGGCGGGCTGTAAACCCGCTGCGGAAACGCTTCGGAGGTTCGAATCCTTCCCTGCCCATTTGTGCTTTATGCGGGAATAGCTCAGTTGGTAGAGCATCGGCCTTCCAAGCCGTTGGTCGCGGGTTCGAGTCCCGTTTCCCGCTGTCTGCGCAGAGTCGTGCCCACGTAGCTCAGTCGGTAGAGCACGTCCTTGGTAAGGACGGGGTCACCAGTTCAAATCTGGTCGTGGGCTTGGCGGATATTAAAAGATTTTTAACGCAAAGAGATAGGAGGTAAGGGAAAATGGCGAAGGCAAAGTTTGAGCGTACGAAGCCGCATTTGAACATAGGGACGATAGGGCATGTGGATCACGGGAAGACGACGTTGACGTCAG
>CAYGBC010000031.1:0-37274 GCA_964348015.1 uncultured Eubacteriales bacterium
AAAAAAAGGGCGATACATTTCTCTGTATCGCCCTTTTTTCGACTGAATATGGCTATTCAGCAGAACTTGATACAATAATTATGTGCCGGTTGCGGCTGTCCTGGGTGCTCGGACCCAAGAGCCATTCCACATGACCAAGTCGCGGTTGAAATGGGCCATCTGATTGACCACGAACATACCGGCTTCGGGATTAGACGGATCGAAGGCAAATCCCTCAAGAACCTTATCGCGACCCCAGGAAGCGACCAGGAAGTCATCCCCACCGGCTCCAGCGATTCCGTAGTTACCGTCAACTGCAACACCGCAAAACACACGATATTGGTTGCCCCACTGGTCATTGATCGGGAGAACCTTGACGTAGAACGGAGAAAGGCCGGAATAGAAAGGAGCACTGGCATCATACGTACCGCTCTGCACAGGAGTGGTTCCGTTGTCCGTCACATAATCTGCAAGCGCTGTACAAATCGTGTTGATGTCCTTCATCGTGGTTTTCTGCTTGGCTTTCTGGATGGCTGTGATGGCGTTCGGGATAAGAAGTGCGGCGAGAATTCCGATAATCGCAACAACGATGAGCAACTCGATCAGTGTAAACCCTCTTAATTTTTTTAACATCTAAAACCTCCTTAAATATTTTGTTTTCGACTCAATGGCGATTCACAAGCTTTCGCCTTGAAATCGCGGTCGACGCTTATTTACTTGCAATTTTTATGCCAAGTCATAATTTATTAAGTCATTGATAATAAGCAATATATGGAATAATAATTGATTATCAGCTTAAAAAAACGACAATATATGTCATTTTTTGACAATTTTTGGCACTCTTTAGGAACAATCCGTATCCCCTTATTTTTCTGCTATTTTCAGGAGTTAGACTTTAATCCGTACTTGTCGATGAGGTACCTCAGCGTGCGGTAACTGATCCCGAGCAGGGAAGCGGTCTCTCTGAGTTTCCCTCCAGCGGCCTGGCGAGCCTGCTTGATGTAATTCTTCGCGATATCATCCAGGTGGGAGTTGAGACTGAATCCTGGCTCGAAGAGATAGGTGGTGTCAGGCTTTTTGTGCGGGGCCAGAAGCTCTTCAGGAAGGCTGTCCCTGGTGATGATCCCCCTTTCCTCGATGGCCACAACTCTCTCGATTACATTCTCGAGCTCTCTGACGTTCCCCGGCCAGGGGTAAGATTCGAAGACATTCATCACCTCTGGAGCAATCCTCTTGGTTTTTCGTCCCATCTCCTGGCAGTATTTTTTAATGAAATGAGAAACCAAAAGGGGCAAATCCTCCTTTCTTTTCCTGAGCGGCGGCATCACAAGAGAAAGAACGTTCAGCCTGTAAAAAAGGTCTTCCCTGAATTTTCCTTCCTCGATTTTTCTCTTCAGATTCTGGTTCGTGGCGGCGATGATGCGGACATCCACAGATATTTCTTCCGTCCCCCCGACTCTTCTGATTTTCTTATCCTGAAGAGCCCGGAGAAGCTTGACCTGCGTCATCGGAGACGTTTCCCCGACCTCATCTAAAAACAACACGCCTCCCTCCGCCACTTCAAACATCCCTTTTTTATCCGCTACCGCACCCGTGAACGATCCTTTCATGTGTCCGAAAAGTTCGCTTTCCAGCAGACTCTCCGGGACTGCCCCACAGTTAATGGAGACAAACGGCTTTTCTTGGTGACGGCTGATAAGGTGAATGGCTCTGGCCGCCAATTCTTTTCCTGTCCCGCTTTCTCCTTCGATAAGAACGGTTGAATCCGTCGCCGCAATCTTTTCAATCAGGCTGAAAATTTCCATCATTCTCTTGCTTTTCCCTATGATATTATCGAAACTGTATTTCTCCCTGAGCTGTTTCTTCAGGAGGATATTCTCCTGTTTCAGCCGTCCGCGTTCCAGCCCCTGAGAAACGATGATCTTCAACTCTTCCACATCGAATGGTTTGACTACATAATCCATCGCCCCTTCCTTCAGGGCTTCGACGGCCTGCTTGATCGTCCCGTAAGCCGTGACCATGATCACAGGGATATAGGGTTTTGTATCTTTGACGCGCTTGAGGATTTCCATCCCGCTCAGCTGAGGAAGTTTGATGTCTGAGATGATCACGCTGAAGTCGTTCTTTTCTATCAATTCGAGCGCCTTGGGCCCAGAGTGGGAGGTCTCGACTTTGTACCCTTCCTTCTTGAAGACGACTGTGAGAAGGTCAAGAATGCTCTTCTCATCATCGACGATGAGTATTTTGTCCGTTTTCTTCTCCTTTTTCGCTTATAGAGCCTGATTTCTCAGGCATTTCCCAAAGGCAGGATTACGATAATCTCTGTCCCCTTATTAGGTTCAGAGGCCACTTTGATCTTCCCCTTATAATCATCCACAATCTTGCGCACGACGGCCATCCCAAGTCCCTGGCCATCCTCGAATTCCGAGTAAAAGGGCTCAAAAATCCTTTCTTTTTTATCCTCGGTCATTCCTATCCCTGTATCGGCAAATCTCAACTGGATCTTATCTTTCTTGATTCTCTCAAAATCAACGGTCAAGGTTCCTCCATCGGGCATAGCCTTGAGAGCATTCCTCAGTATATTCCAGAAAAGCTGCTTGAACTGATTAATATTCCCATAATATTTTATATTCATCGAGCTGTAATTCCCTTGGACCTGCACATTCCCGTTCATTTCTCCGCTGCCTTGAATGAGCGTCAGTGTCTCCTTCAAGACGTCCGTCAGGTTAATCCGGGAAAAAGTTTTGGGAACAGGAGAAGCCAGATTCAAGAATTGTTCGATCGAATGGGATACTCTTTTGGATTCCGAGACAATGATATCCATCAGCTTCTTCTGTTCCTTCCTCAATCTCGACCCATCCTTGAGAACCTGGACAGACCCGGAGATGGCCGCAAGGGGATTCCTGATCTCATGAGCCAGCTGGGCAGAGACCTCACCTGCGACCGCGAGTTTGTTTTTGATCTCGAGTTCTTTTTGCGCCAGCTGCATCTCATCCTGAGCCTTCCGAAGCCTTTCGGTCAAATAATTCATGAAAAAAGCCACCAGAAAAAAGGCGCTCCAGGCCATGAATATATTGTAATTCATCAATCCTAAGGAAATTTCCATCTCCTGCCCAGGCCCGTAGTAAGGGATAAGCTGGAAATACATCAACTCGACCAGAATGCCCAAAGAAATCGCTGAAAGAGCGGCCGTGATATACGCTGCGCGCTTGGAAAGAATTATGCTCGCTGCGATGATGTCGAATACATAAAGAAAGTAAAAGAATCCCTGCAATCCGCCAGAAATATAGACAAGAGCGGTTATCAGAATCAGGTCGAAAAAAATTTGGGCAGAAACCTGAAGCGCGTAATACTTCCCAAACATGTAGAGAACGATGTAGAGCAAAGAGAGCATGTAGAAAGACACTATCAAATAGAACTGGTTCAGAGAGAGGAACGCCGATGTGCTGAATTGAATGATGAGTGCCGAAACAACAAGAGATGTAACGATGACCAGACGCAAGAGTATGAGCCTGAGGACGTCTTTTTTTTCTGTGCTCATCCAAACTGTGCGATCAGGCTGAAGACCGGAAGATACATGGATATGACGATGGTTCCGATCAAGCTTCCGACAAAGATGAGAAGAATCGGCTCCAATATCGAGAGAAGACTTCCAACCGCGGCCTCGACTTCATCATCGTAAAAATCGGCCAATTTCGTGAGCATGGCATCCAGAGTTCCTGTGGCCTCTCCCACGCCCACCATCTGTGTAAGCATCAAAGGAAACTGGCCCTTTTCTTTGAACGCATCCGTCAAGCTTGTTCCTTCAGCGACTTGGGCGCGAGACAGCATAATCCGGCCTTCCAGAAGAACATTTCCGGCTGTAGAGGAAGTGATCTTCAGGCTCTCCATCATGGGCACGCCTCCTGATAGGAGTGTGCTCAATGTCCGCGTGATTCTAGAGAGGGCGACTTTTTCGATCAGTTTTCCAAACAGAGGGATCTTCAGTGACGCGGTATCGACGGCCTTCCTTCCTGCCGGTGTCCTTTTAAAGTACCTGAAAAGAATGATAAATCCTATGAGTCCAATAAACATCCAGAATATATAACTCTGGATAAAGTTGCTCACAGCCAGCATAATCTTGGAAAGAATCGGCATGTCAGCTCCGAGCTCAGCGAAAATCCCAGAGAAAATCGGAACAACCTTCCACAACATGAAAATCGTGACGATTATCGAAAAAATAAATATGGCTGTGGGATAAGTCATGGCCTGTTTGACCTGCGCCCTCAACTTCACGATCCTCTCCTGGTATTCAGCCAGCCGGCGGAGCATGATATCCAGCGAACCGCTCTGCTCACCGGAAGCCACAAGGTTACAGTAGAGGTCATCAAAAACCTTGGGAAATTTTTTCTTGGCTTGATTCAGAGTGGCGCCAGCTTCAACGTCCCGCCTCACTTGAGTGATCACATTCTTGAAATATTTGTTCTTAGTCTGATGGGCCAGCATGCCCAGACCTTGAATCAGCGGAAGGTCTGCGTCTATTAAAACCGAAAGCTGCCGGCTGTAGACCGCCAGCTCTTTAAGCGAGACTTTCTCTTTTGTGAGGAAAGGTATCTTGAGTTCGGTTGGCTTCTTTTTGACATTGATGACGGTGACTTGTTCTCTCTGGAGAATTCTCGTGAGGTCCGCAGCCGACTTGGCCACGCGTTCTCCCTCTACGACATCTCCTAACCGGTTTCTTCCTTTCCAGACAAAGACAGCCATAACTCCCCCTTATGTTTTTCTCATTGAATCCGGAGCAGGACCGCGAGTGGGAACCTTGACCCCTTCTTTCCTTTGAATAATCTCTGTCAGCTCTTCCGGCTTGTAGGAGACTTTCATCGCGGTCTCAAGGGTGATCATTCCCCTGAAATAGAGTGTGGCTAAAGACTGGTTAAAGGTCTGCATGCCGTACTTCTCTTGTCCCATCTGCATCGCCGAGTAGATCTGATGGAGTTTATTTTCTCTGATAAGGTTCCTGATGGCTGCGTTCGGGATGAGCAGCTCCAGAGCCAAAACTCTTCCCTTGCCGTCTGCTCGAGGCAAAAGGGACTGAGTGATCACTGCCTCCAGAGACATGGAAAGTGTTATCCTCACCTGGTCTTGATATTGAGGTGGGAAAATATCGACAATTCTCGATACGGTTTCCGCAGCAGAATTCGTATGAAGGGTAGAGAACGTGAGATGACCGGTCTCGGCCACATGAAGAGTAGCTTCCACTGTCTGCAGGTCTCTCATCTCTCCGACAAGGACCACATCCGGGTCTTCTCTGAGAACAGAACGAAGCGCATTGGGGTAGGACAGTGTGTCCACATGGAGTTCCCTCTGATTGATCATGGACTTTCGCGGAGTGAAATAATACTCGATCGGGTCTTCAATCGTGACGACATGAACGTCTCTTTGGTCGTTGATAAAGTTTATCATGCACGCCAAGGTCGTCGATTTCCCGCATCCTGTCGGGCCGGTCACCAAAACCAATCCCCGAGGCAACGAACAGAGCTGGGCGATCCTCTGGGGAAGCCCGAGCTGAGCGAAACTCCAATTCTGGCTGAGGAATCTTCGGAACGCAGCCGCGACAGCTCCTCTTTGCATATAGACATTTCCCCGAAAACGGCCAATGTCTTTAAGACCAAAGGAAAAATCAAGCTCGAATTTTTCCTCGAATGTTTTTTTCTGTTTATCCGTTAAAAGGCTGTACACAAGCTCCTTGGTCTCAACGGGAGTCAGCGCCGGATAATCGAGCGAGATCAGACGTCCATGAACTCTAATCCGGGGTGGAATGCGTGTGCTCAAATGTAAATCGCTGGCATTCCGATCAACTGTCTGCTTTAGCAGCTCCTGAATCGTTATCGCCACTCTGCACCTCCATATCTCTCACGGTTTCTCTTAAAACTTCTTCGATTGAAGTGACACCGTCTTTTATTTTAGCCAGTCCGCTTTTGCGCAGCGAAATCATCTTATTCCTGAGTGCCACCTCTTTGATGTCTTTGGGCTGAGACTTGGCCAAAATCAGGTCTTTGATATCATTCGTTACCTGCATGACTTCAAACAACCCGACTCTCCCCTTGTACCCTGTATCCGCGCAGGTGGCGCAGCCTTTGGCCTTATAAGGCTTAACCTTTTCTGCCTCTTCAGGAGAGAATCCAATATCCACAAGGGCTTCAGGCGCGATCTTGTGCTCCTCCAGGCATTTCTTGCACAGCCTTCTCACCAATCTTTGAGCCACCACAAGAACAAGCGAGTCCGAAATCAAAAAGGGCTCGACATTCATGTTGAGCAACCTGGAAATCGTGCCCGCCGCATCATTGGTATGAACTGTGGAGAAGACCAAATGTCCTGTCAGCGCGGCCTTCACTGCAATATCTACGGTTTCATAATCCCTCATCTCCCCGATAAGCATGATATCGGGGTCCTGCCTCAAGAAGGACCGGAGAGAAGACGCGAAATTCAAGCCAATTTCTTCCTTGATGTTGACCTGGTTGACTCCCGCCATATAAAACTCCACGGGGTCCTCCGCCGTCATGATGTTTTTTTCCTGGGAATTGAGTGTGGATATCGCAGAATACAGAGTGTTTGTCTTACCGCTTCCTGTCGGCCCGGTCACGAGAATAATCCCGAAGGGCAGTCGTATGGCTTCCTGAAAAAGACCGAGGGATTCTTTCTCAAAGCCGAGTTTTGTGAGGTCTAACTGCAAGTTTTCCCGGTCGAGGATACGGGAGACGATTTTCTCCCCGAATATAGTCGGTATACAGGAAATTCTCATGTCGACTTCTTTTCGGTTGTCATCTCCCCACTTCACTCTCATTTTCAAACGGCCGTCCTGCGGCAGCCTCTTCTCAGCAATATCCATGCTGGAGAGAATCTTCACACGGGATGTGACCGGGTTCTTGAATTTCATGGCCAGGTCCATCATTTCATGAAGAACACCGTCAATACGGTACCTGACCCGGAAGGAACGTTCATAAGGCTCGAAATGAACGTCGCTGGCTCCTTTTTTAATCGCGTCCATAAAAATCGTGTTCACAAGAGTGATGACAGGCGCCTCCTCGGTAGAACGGGTCAACTCTTCGATGTCATATTCTTCCTCTTCTTCTTCGACGACATTCACCGAACCGTCATCAGCCTGTTCGATCTCGTCGATTATCTCTCTGACACGCATAGAATCAGATGCGCCGTAGTATTTGTTTATGGCCTCAGAAATTCCCGATTCAGATGCGATCACGGGTTGGATACTCAAACTCGTTCGAAACCTGACATTTTCAATCACGTCCAGGTCTGTCGGGTCAACCATCGCCATGGTCAGAAAAGACCGGATTCGATGAATGGGCATGATCATGTGTTTCTTGGCGATGTCCGCGGGGATAAGCTCTATGACATCCGGATACACTTCGAACTGACTGAGGTCGATATAAGGATAACCCAGCTGTCGGCTTAAGGCCTGAGCCATGTCCTCTTCTGTGATAAAACCTAAAGCGACAAGGGCACTTCCGACAGTGACTTTATTCTTTTTCTCATACTCGAGAGCGGATTTTAACTGCTCTGCAGAGATGAGTTTTTCCCGAATGAGAAGTTCACCAAGATTTGATCCCATTTTCTGTCCTTAAAGTGTTTATAAAATATATAATTTGACAATATTTGTCAACTTTTAACTCAAGCCTTTTAATAGGTCTTCCAAACATGAAGGACGCTGTCCTCTTCCGACTTTTCTCTTTGAGCACATCCATTTTAAATAACGTCCGCATGACTTGCGCGACAGCTTCCAATATTTGCAGAGAACGGTTGGAGTGTCAATCATCCGTTGAGAGGATTTGAAAGGTGAATTTTGAATTTATTCCCTCATCTGAAAAGACTATGCGGTTCATCGCGATAGAGGAGGACTCCCTAAGGACTTCCAACCGGCAGATTGTCCGAGCCTTTTCCGGCTTTCTCATTCTTCTTCCTATAGGAGGCCGCAAGATACAGAGTCAGGCTCAATGCGGATGGCTTCCCAAAAGGAAACTTTCACCGCAATCCATGGCTTAAGGATTGAATGATTACTGAAGGAGGACGGATATTTGAAAAGATGGGGAGACTTCAGCCAGGCTTCAATAATTCTCCCACCAATCCCCTATCTCTTGAGGCATTCCCGATTCATTTCTGTAAATAAAACGCGCCGCTCTCTCTCCACTCCCGTTGTCATGCTCAAAGATGATCACCTTGCAGAGAGGGGCGATCTGGTCGAAATATTCTCTCGCCTTGGCTCTCGCCTCATCAAAGGAATACGTGGCGTCATCGAACAGGATCGGAAAACCTATTCTTTCTTTATATCCTCTGAGGTAAAATCTTTTTTCCATTATCCCTCCTCTCTAAAATCTGCCGCGACTCTGAGCATCCTGCTCAAGGCCCGCCTGGCTATTCCTGGTGGTCGATACTTGAAAAATTTCATGACAAGCACGTACAGACGCCAAGACATATCCTGCAGCACGGAATTATCCTTTCTCAAGACGGAGGTTAAAGAAAACGAATCGAGTGTGTGCAATCCTCTTTCCCCAAAAATTCTTGATACCCTCGATCCTTTCTTCCATCTTCTTCTTCTTCAAACCTGAATCCCCGACCAACCAGGGGCTTCATCTCCATAATTTAGTCGATTGAAAGAAGACGAAATTGAATCGAGATTCTCCCCTGAGTGCAAAAATGTCAATTCCTTTGAGAGAAAGAGACGAAAGAAAAAGCTTTCACTCGAAAGCCCCGGAGTCTATTTTGTGTTCTCCACCTCTTCACTCACGATCTTTTTGCTCTTCTTGTCTCTGATAAAAATCGAAATTGTCCTGTTGGAGTCTTTATATTTATCCGCATTGATTTCCTTTTTCTTTCCAATCTCGACATCCACCAGGTAAACGCGCCCCGGTTCGACTGTGAATTCCAGCACGATTTCACCTTCAAGCGAAACAGTCCACCAGGTCACTCCGCTCGTTGGCAAGGCTTTACTCTGGTTTGTGCTCCCGACGACTTTTATGGTGTGCACACCCGGGAGCAACTCTATGAAGTCATAGCCTCCAGAGTATCCCGCTGCTTCCTTTATTTCTTTAACTGTCTGTCCGTCGATTTCTGCGATCTCTAATGCGCGGGCTTCTGCGGCACAAGTCAGAAATCCCACCTCGTTCTTGGCTAAAGCCCGACCCTCATAAGTCCTCAAATTATTACTTCTCAATAGGGTTGCCATCCGGTACGGGCTGCAGGCAGAGGCAAAAAAGATGATCAAAACCAGAACGGCCGATTTGAATGAGACAAATTTTGTCAAAGAAATCCCCGCTCTATCTTCATTCTTTTTTATGTATCCCTCCCTGTTTATATACTACTGCAAAGAAAGAGAAAGAGGAAGACTTCAAAAGCGACATAATCCCTAATACCTGGCAAACCTGTCCTCATCCGCCTCTTTTCAGAACTGATACCTCAAATGGGCAAACTCATCCCTTAACAGGCAGAGTGGACTTTCTAGAAATAAGAGAAGCGCTGGCGCGCCTGGAGAGACTCGAACTCCCGACCCGCTGCTTAGAAGGCAGCTGCTCTATCCGACTGAGCTACAGGCGCGCATTTCTTCGGAAAAATCAACCTGTATCTATCGATGAACCGACGTTCTCTTTGTTCATTAATCGGGGAGATCGGATTTGAACCGACGACCTCCTGCTCCCAAGGCAGGCGCGCTAACCAGGCTGCGCTACTCCCCGGCAATAGGAAAAGGGGACAGGCTACTTTTTTGGGAAAGGGGACAGTCCCTGTCTTCCCTCCGGTAGGGACTTAACGGGACAGTCCCAAAAAAGTAGCCTGTCCCCTTTTCCTGCCCACAATTTTTATAGCAAAAACACAAACGTATTGTCAATTTCACTCTCTTTTGAGGCCTCTTTCTATTTCCTTCCTTTCTATCTTCACCATGACCGGTCTTCCATGAGGGCAGAGGGACGAATTCGACGTCTTGAAAAGTTGCTCGACAAGATAACTCATCTTCTCTAAAGACAACGGCTGACCGGCTTTTACCGCCGTCCTGCAGGCCAGTGTGGCCAGTAAATTCTCCTTTTTGTCTTTGATCTTATCTCCCTTTAAATCCTCCAAAAGAAAGAGGAATATCTCTTTGGCTTCCTCCTCTTTGAACAGGTCCGGAAACTCCTTCAAAGAGAGGCTCCGGCCGCTCATGGCCTCCACCCGGAACCCCGCGTCTTCCAACACGGATTGATTGTCTTCCAAGCTGAGCAGCTGACTTGGAGAAAGTTCAACGAGCACAGGAAATAAAGCCAGTTTCTGGGGCCATTTCTTTTTTTTGTCGATTTCCTGGTATTTTTCAAAAAGAATCCTCTCGTGGGCATTATGCTGGTCGATGATGAGAATTCCGTCTTCGGAAGACGCGATAATGTACGCATCCTGGTATTGACCCAAAATTCGTGGAAAAACTCTCTCCTCTTCCTCCGGAGAGGGGACAAAGTCAGTCCTAACTTTCTGTTTCCTTTCAGGGGTTAAAAAACTCTGCTCTCTCTTCCCTTCGTCTATCTTCGATACCGCTTTCGCATCCTCAAAAGCTGGATACACCTCTTTGATTCCCTGTTTCTTCAGCATAGCCTTTTGTATGCTGTGAAGGATGATTTGAAAGAAGGCGTGTGGATCCGTGAACCGAATTTCCGCTTTTGCAGGATGAACATTGATATCCACATCCTCATACGGGCAGGAAAGAAAAAGGAAAGCCTCAGAAAACCGGTCTTTCTCTAAAAAACCCTTATAAGCGTGATTCAATCCCGCCTGGAGATTTCTGTCTTTAACCAAACGTCGATTCACATAAAAAAGCTGGCGTGTTCGGTCTCGACGCCCTGAAGGAGGAATTGACGCAAACCCGTACACTCGCCTCCCTTCCTCCTCATGATCAACCTCCATCAAGTGATCCAACAGGGATTTTCCGTAAATCTGAAATATTCTTTCTTTAAGAGTCTTGACAGGAGGATAATCGAAGAGAAGGCGTTTCCCGTGGACCAAAGAAAACCTCACCTCAGGATAAGCGAGGGAAACGTGAGTCATGTATTTTGTGATCCAGCTGAGTTCAGCTCTTTCGGATCGGAGAAATTTCTTTCTGGCAGGCATGTTAAAGAACAAGTCACGGACTTCAACGGATGTCCCTTTTGGAAAAGCAATGTCCGCGACTTGTGCAACTTCCTCTCCTTCTCGCTCAATCAGCGTTCCTTTCGCTCTTTTCCCCTCAGAGGTTTTCAGAATTATCCTGGAAACTGCAGAGATACTGGGAAGAGCCTCTCCCCTGAAACCCAAAGTTGCAATCTTATCGAGATCATTCACTCGGATAATTTTGCTAGTCGAGTGTCTCTCGAAGCACAGAAGGGCATCCTCCTGGTTCATCCCGTGGCCGTTGTCTGTAACTCGAATGAGCTTTTTTCCCCCCGAATGAAGTTCGGTCTTTATATCATACGCACCGGCGTCCAGGGAGTTCTCCACAAGCTCTTTGACCGCAGAGAACGGCCTTTCGATGACTTCACCGGCAGCGATTTTCTGCGACACGTCTGGAGGGAGAAGTGTTATCTTGCGCATAGGATCTATTTTATCCTCTATCCTTCCCGGTTTCCAATAAAAACCAGCAGAATAACACAGAAAAAAAGCAGTTTGTTCAACAGCAATATTCCCAAGCCATAAATATCCTGAAATTTCTATTTGGCTGAAACAAAAGGATTGTTCTTGAGATAAGCCCGCCACAACCTCTCTCGGCCTTCTCTGATACCGATCCGCGGTCGCCAGAGCAGCGCTCCTTCTCTCGTTTCTCCTTTCTGCTCCTCCCTAATGAAAAGTGGGGACTTGGGAGAAGAGACCAACAGACCGTTCAGGTCCAGGTCAATTTCCATTGACTGACTTAACTTGGCTGGCCCCGAACACAGGTTCATAATCGCATCGGTCCTGCGTCTTTTTTTCATCAGTGAAATCCCTTGAAGAGGCTCCAGAGCCCGGATCAGAATAGCCGCAGGGAAACCTTTCTTTTCAGTGACCACGTTGAGCAGATGATGCATTCCATATGTCAGGTGAACAAAAGACCTGGCCGGGGGACCATAAAGCCTTTCACTCCTCTTTGTCCGCCCTGCGTGGGCATAGGAAGCGGGATCATCCTCTCCGCAGTAGGCCTCGGCCTCTATGATTATGCCTGATGTCTCGCCGCCTTCAGAAATCCGGACGAGAACCTTGCCGATGAGATCTTTGAGGACCTCACGAGTCGGGCGCGCATAGAAGGAAACCGGGAGTATCATTCGAATCAAAGTCTGAATTCTGGGATTTTATCGGTTAACGACTTGGCCCTTTGTCCCCCGTTCATCCACCTCTGTGATTCTCACTCTCACCTCCTCTTTTTCATCCTGGGAGGAAGAGGGGACGCTCACTCTGAGATAATTTGAGGTTAAAACTTCATCTTGAGTCTTTCCTTTCCTGATCACAACTGCATTGCAATCTTTTCCCAAAAAAAGGCGCCGGAAACCTGTATTCTTCTCCCTGGACAGGTTTCTCAGAAGCGTGGCTCTTTCCTTTTTCAGCCTGCTGTTCACCTGCGGCAGGGATGCGGCTGCTGTTCCGGGCCGGGGGGAATAGGAAAACACATGAAAATAGGTCAAGGGAGACTGCTCTAAAAAATGAGTGGTCTGCGCGAAATCCTCATCCGATTCTTCAGGGAACCCGACAATTATATCGGCCCCCAGTGAGGCCCAAGGTGATTTCTCCCGCAAAAAGGAAAGCATCCCCCGATAATCTTCCACGTTTATCTTCCTGCCCATACGGCGCAAAATCCGATCCGCGCCGCTCTGAAGAGAAAGGTGAAAATGAGGACAAATCTTCTCGCATGCCGTGATGAACTCCATCAGAGGAGGATCCAAGAGGCGGGGATCGAGTGAGCTCAGCCTGACTCTTGAAAGTTCCTCTCTCTTTGTGATCTCACGGAGAAGCTCGAGAAGAGAGCTTCGGGGCTTAAGGTCAAGACCATAAGAGCTGAGATGAATGCCTGTCAGCACGATCTCCTTGAAGCCTTGAGCTGTGAGTTCGCTGACTCGAGAGAGGATCTCTTTCCTCCCGGCGCTCACGCTGTGTCCTCTCACACGGGGGATGATGCAAAAGGTGCACTTGAAATCGCATCCATCCTGGACTTTGACCAATGCACGCGACCGGAAAGCCACAGTGGACTCAACAGCGGCCGGGTTTGCCAGGGAAAGAATCTCTCCCGCGAGGACTTTTTTTTCGGCGTTGCTGAAAACTTTCCAGACCTGAGGCATGTTTTTCAGTTCTTCAGGCGTCCTCTCGGCATAACATCCGGTGACGATCAGTTTGGCAGCCGGATTCAGGCGGGATATTCTTCTAATGAAGCGTCTTGTGTCGCTGTCGGCGCGGTTGGTCAGCGTGCAGGAGTTGATCACGACCAAATCGCTCTGCAAATAATCCTTTTCAAACCTCAATCCCTTTTTCTGGAGTGCATCCGTCCACCAGAAAGCCTCGGCTTGGTTGACGCGACAGCCAAAAGTCTGGATTGAAAAAGAGGTCATATTTTCTCCTGGATCTTTTGAGATTTGTTTTTAACCTCGGAAGCCATCTTCTCCCTGTATTCCTTATACTTTGCTCTCAAAGAAGGCTCCTCCAGGCCTAATATCTGAACAGCCAGGAGTGCGGCATTTGCCGCGCCGGATTTTCCCAGGCCCATGGTCGCCACCGGAATCCCTTTGGGCATCTGCACGGTGGAGAGAAGAGCATCCAGTCCGCTCAGCTCAGAGTCCCCGACAGGAACTCCTATGACAGGATAAACTGTGTGGGAAGCCACAACTCCTGCCAAGTGAGCCGCCTTACCAGCCACGGCGATAAAAACCTCTGCACCCTCTTTCTCGCAAGATTGGATGAGTTTGATCGTCCTTTCCGGAGACCGATGGGCAGAAGTCACCTCCAACGTGAAAGGGACCTGGAATTCTTTGAATATATCTAAGGCATCCTTGACGACCTCAAAATCCGAATCACTTCCGATAAAAACAGCCACCTTCATTGTCCTTCCTCCTTTACGGCACCGATATCCTTCCGAAAATGCATGCCCTGAAAGGATATTCCAGGGATGGCCGTGTATATCTTCTTTAAAGTCTTCGAAAGATCTTCTTCTGAAGCACAGACTCCCAACACTCTTCCTCCATTTGTGTAATATTCGCCGTCTTGGTACCTGGTCCCCGCATGAAAGACTGTGACTCCGGGTATTTTTGATGTCTCCTCGAGTCCTTCAATCTTCTTTCCCTTCTCATAATCCTCCGGGTACCCCCCTGAAGCCAAAACCACACACGCGGAGGTATTAGGGCTCCATTCTATCTGTTTCTCTCCCGCGTTCTCTTCCACTACGGAAAGAAGGATATCAATAAAGTCACTCTTCATCCTCAAAACCTGAGGCTGCGTTTCCGGGTCTCCAAACCGGCAGTTGTACTCCAAAACTTTGGGCCCCTCTTCAGTGAGCATCAATCCCACGTACAGCACTCCTTTATATTTCCTTCCTTCTTCACGCATGTGAGCCACTGATGGAAGAACGATCGATTCCATGATCTGGGAAAAGAGATTCTCATCGATAAAGGGAGATGGGGAAATCGCTCCCATTCCCCCCGTGTTCGGGCCCTTATCTCCTTCATACACAGCTTTGTGGTCCATGGTGGTCACAAGAGGAAGAATATGCGTTCCATCCGAAAGGACTATGAACGATGTCTCCCTTCCCCTCAAGAACTCCTCCACAAGAACTCGCTTGCCCGAGTCGCCGAATTTTTTCTCCACCATGATCAGGTTGATCGCCGCATCAGCTTCCTTTCTATCCTGACAGACAATGGCTCCCTTTCCAGCAGCCAGTCCGTCGGCTTTGATGACCAGTGGGAACGGGAATCGTCCAGAGTTAAGGACCTCTACAGCCTTCTCAGGAGAATCTGCGATTAGGGCCTGGGCAGTCGGTATGTGATGACGCTCCAAAAACTGTTTGGCAAACACTTTGCTGCCTTCCAGCTCGGCTGTTTTCTGATCGGGTCCGAATATCTTTAAACCTCTCGATTCAAACTCATCGACTATCCCGAGCGTGAGCGGGAGCTCAGGCCCGACGACTGTCAAATCGATCCTTTCTTTTTCTGCAAAATCCGCCAGCGCTTTGATATCCTCAGCCGCAACGGGGACGTTCTCGGCAATGTCCATCGTGCCCGGATTTCCAGGCACACAAAAGAGTTTTTCCAGCTGAGAGCTTTGCGCCAATTTCCAGGCTAAAGCATGCTCTCTTCCTCCTGAACCAATCACGAGTAACTTCATTTCACGTTCCTTTACATGTTTCTCTCCAGGTTCTCCCTGAGCATATCCACAAAATCAGTAGAGGCACACACACTCTTCAGTATTTTTGCGGCAAGAGGAATAGCCTCCTTTGGAGGAAGGCAGAACTTCATCTCGAGAAAATCCCTGCGGAATTTCTTCACATCATCTTTGACATTCTTATTCTGAATGACGACGTCAGCGATCAAACCTGACAGCACATCAAAATCTTTCTCCTTCATTCCAAAGCGGGTCATCTCCTGGACACCCATCCGGATCCCGCTCGACTCGAGGAATGTCTCATCATCAGGGAGAGCCTGGTAATTCGTCACAATGTTGTTCTCTTCGAGACGGCGGGCAATCTCCTGTCCGAGGCCGTAATCTCTCACCCGCATCAGGACTTGATGGGTTTCCGTAAACCCGTCCTTTTCGTCTCCTTCAACTTGAATCCCCTTATCTTTCAAAAACCGGGCAAAAGCTTTGGCATTTTTTCTGACCTGTACCTGGTATTCCTCTTTGAACTCATTCATCTCATACGCGGCCATCAGTAGGGCGAGAAGGGTGCCCAAGTGGTGGTTACTCGTCGATCCGGGAAAAGCGCGGCCTTTGATATCCAGCCAGAGTTTTCGGTGCGGACTTCCTTTGGGAAAATTTCCCGCGATAACTCCCCGCTGAGGCCCGAAAAACGTTTTGTGCGTGCTTCCTGTGATCACGTCCGCACCTTCCTCGAGAGGAGTCTGAAATGCCCCGTAGAGCCCCAGGACATGAGCCATATCATACATGATCACCGGACGCACCCCCCAGTCCTCGATCAAATCCGACACGAACTTCACAGGTTCCTGAGTGATGAACATGCTCTTTCCAAAAATTATGAGCTCAGGCTTATGGTGTTCGATGAGTTCACCCAGTTTATCCACATCGATTTTATAAGGATTTTCCTCTTTAACGGGAAAATTGATGACATTTTCCTTCCCTGTTTCAGGGTCTTCGGCCACAAAGTTGAACAAAGCGCCCATGGGCTGGGAGCTGAGATGCCCCCCCTTGGTCAACGCGTTGTTCATGACCAGCCTCATCTTCCGCATTGGCTGTCCCTCGGGACGATCGCGGTTGAGAAAGCGCACCATACCTTTGAACACGACTTCGTTCGCCATCTGGCCGCTGATCGTCCTGAGCTCGACCTCGGTACAGTTAAAAAAGGAAGCGAGTTCATGTTGGGCCTCCTCTTCAACCTCTCTAATGAAGTCCGTTCCTTGATAAAAATAAATCTCTTCGCCTTTCATGGTCCTGTGTTCCGCGTACCGGCCCGAAGGATCAGAGATCTCACACATTTTCACCAGAAGAGAAGGGGTTGTTTCGGAAGGGATGAGGTTGAAAGATTCGCGCTGCCTCCACTGATTGTTCTCTAATATTTTATCGGACAAAGATTGAATCTTCTCATGAAGCGCTGACATTTTCCTTTCTCCTCTCAAGGTTTAAAATTTCTCTCTTCCAAATCTATTATTTTCTGGAGTCGTTCCTGATGTCGACCGCCTTCATACTCGGTGTCGAGCCAGATGCGAACGATATGGAGGGCCTCATCCAGAGGAAGGACTCTTCCTCCCAGCGTGAGACAGTTTGAATCATTGTGGCTCCGGCTCATTTCGGTCGTGTACTCATCAAAACAGGAAGTCGCCCGGATTCCTTTGAATTTATTGGCCACTATGGCCATTCCAAGGCCTGTTCCACAGACCAGGATTGCCCGGTCATGTTTACCTGAGCAGACGCTTTGGACCGCCTTCTTGCCAAAGTCAACATAATCCACTCTTTCTCCAGGGCCGCACCCGAAGTCCTGATGTTCAATTCCTCTTTCTGACAGATAATCCAGCAGGCCCTTCTTGAGCTCATACCCGGCATGGTCTGAAGCCAAGGCTATTTTCACATCTACCTCCTTTTCAGAAAAGCAGGAGTCTGTTATTCCTCCGTTCTTGATGTGACATTATAGCAGGAATTTTAATAAATAAAAAAGGGTCGGAGCTTGATCCTGAACGCGCGGAATGACTCCGGCCCCTCAATTATCAAATACTTCTTCAGCCTGATTAGAGCCGGAAGAAATGATGATTTTGCGCATAATGTTCATTCATATCTCGAGAAGAAAGATGACAACAATAATTTTGAATCGGGAGCAAATTTCTTGTGGATCGGGGGGACGGTCCTCTTTTTACTCCGGATCGTCCTCTTTTATGAGTGAGGATGCCTCAGGAAAAACCTCGATGGCTTTGTGCACGACGGGATCGCTCCGCTGATAGGCCCACCATCCTTCTTCGACACCCCAGAGCGCGGAAAATATATCTCTTTCCAGCTCTTGCTTTATCTGGGCCAGCGCTTTTTCGAATTCAGCTGTCTCGTACTCAATCTTGCTTTCTCGAAGATAGCGCTTGAAATCCTCTATAATCCGGGAATCAGCTTTGAAATCCCTGCCAAAAATCTGTTTTTCACCGGTGTTCCGTGTTGTGTCCCGCCTTTCCTGCGGGAAGATATACTGCTTCGAAAGCGGTGTCTCGTTATTCACGAATTTTCTCGCGTAAGTGAAGAATGCGCCCTTGTATATGAAATAAAATATGATATCTTCCGTGGAAGTCTCGATCTCATAATCCGGGGCTATTCCTCCCTGGCCCAGAACCTTCCGGCCCTTTGCTGTATACCTCACTTCTCTTTCTTCGTCGGGCGCCTGGACGCTCCTCATGTAATCTTCAATCCGAGTGTAATCTCTCTGGATCGACCGGCCACTCGGAGTAAAATACCTGGCCGTGGTCAGCGCGACCGCAGAGTTTTCAGAAAGCGGAAAGACGGTTTGGACGAGCCCCTTCCCGAAGGAATTTTCGCCCACGATCAACCCTCTGTCATTGTCCTTTATCGCTCCGCTCACGATTTCAGGCGCACTGGCGCTGCTCTTGCTGATCAGCAGGACCAGAGGGATGTCTTCATACTGGTTGTCACTCACAGCCCTGAATTCCTGATTAAACTCTTTGTTCCTTCCCCTCATCGAAACAATGACAGCGTCTCTCGGAAGAAACTGCTCGGAAATTTCGATGGACTGCCTCAAAGTTCCTCCGCCGTTCAAACGAAAATCCAGTATCAGTTTTTTCATTCCCTGCGCGACCAGAGAATCCATCTTTTCCTTGAATTCCCTTGTCGTGGTTCCCGAGAAGTTGCGGATGAAGATGTATCCGATATCATCCTGAAGCATAAACGCATAGGGAACACTATGAAGCGGGATCTCCTCGCGTGTCACGGTCAACTCCAGGGGCCTTTCTAAACCCTCGCGGACAATCGTGATATTGACCTTGGTTCCTTTGGGACCCCTCAACTTCTGCACGGCTCCCTGGCCTGTGATCAGCTTTGTGCTCTCGCCGTTGATGTGGGATATGACATCCCCTGGCAGGATTCCCAGCCTGTAAGCCGGGCCTCCTTCGATGGGAGATATGACGACCAAACGGTCTTCTTGTTTCTGGATCAGGATGCCCAGGCCATGATATTTCCCGACATGCTCTTCAGTCAACCGGGCAAAGTGATCAGGATCCAGGAAATACGAATGAGGATCCAGAGTGCTCAGCAATCCTCTAATCGAAGAATACGTCATCTGGTCATAATCGACATCATCGAAATAATATTCATCTATTAGATAGGCCATGGAGTTGATCTTTTGGTAGGAGCTTCCCCATATGTCCTCATCTTGAGCAGGAAGAAGAACGAGCACGAGGATCAACACAACCAGGAAAAGTGCTTTTCTCTTCATTTCAATTCCACTGGTTTCAATATTACCAAAGCCTCCTTATCTTGTAAAGCTGCCGTCGACTGCGGCATGCCTTATCATTACAGGAGCGGAAAAATTGCTTTCTTGACTTCTCCCGGGCGAAGGGCTATATTTCCATAGGCATCTTGGACTCAAGGAAAAGACAAAATGTTCGGCAGCATCGGCGTTCCAGAAATGATCCTCATCCTCGCACTCGCCCTCCTTGTGTTCGGCCCGAAAAAGCTCCCGGAAGTCGGAAGGTCCATCGGAAGGGCACTCAGAGAATTCAGGAGAACTTCGGACGAGATCAAGGACAAGATCGAAGAAGAGATCCAGGCCGATGAGCTGAAAGACATCAAAGAAGAAATCGAAAAGGACATCCAAGACGATGAGGAAGGGAAAAAAGTCTCCTGACAGTATGACCTTCCTCGAACACCTTGATGACCTCAGAAAAAGGCTCTTCTACTCCTTCCTCGCCATTATCATAACAGCCGTACCAGCCTGGCTATTCCACAAACAGATATTCGATATCCTGGCCCACCCGGTCCAACAATACCTTGAGGAACCGATGTCTTACATAAGGCTCACCGAGCCCTTCATGCTGTACATCAAAGTCTCGGTACTGGCCGCAATCTTCGTCGCTTCGCCGTTCATATTCCTGCAGTTCTGGAAATTCATTGCCCCAGGTCTCTACAAAAAAGAGAGGAAATACGTCATTCCGTTTGTTCTCTTCACCACCATCTTCTTTTCTGCCGGTGGTGCCTTTGCCTATTTTGTTGTCTTCCCGTTTGCCTGCCGTTTTTTCCTCAGCATGGGTGCAGATTTTCAAGCAGTCATCACGGTTCAAGAGTACTTCAGCCTGGCGCTTAGGGTGATTCTTGGAATCGCTCTGGTCTTTGAAATGCCCACTCTGGTCTTCTTCCTCTCCCGTATGGGATTGATCACGGCCAAATGGATGGCAAAAAAATTCAAATACGCTGTACTCGTCATCTTTATCATCGCCGCCATCATCACTCCCACCCCCGATATGCTCGTTCAAAGCATCGTCGCTGTCCCGATGCTCGCTCTCTACGGAGTGAGCATTCTGATCGCGCTCCTCTCCGAGAAGAGAAAAAAAGAAAAGGCAAAAGAGTCAGAATCCGAGGACGATTTAGCCGGATAGATCCAAGTCTTTCAGACAGAATGAGGAATAAAGAAAAAGTCATCATCCGTGAAGTTCAGGATTACATCCCGGAGATCATCAAAGAAATCATCCATACGGGTCTTGAAGCATTTGACCTGACCTCTCGAATCAACGGAAAAATCACGATTAAACCCAACGTAGTCATGGCCCATCCGAAAGTTGCGCCTTCTGCATTCACGCGAGCCGAATTTCTGGATGGATTGATCGATGCGTTGAGTGACGGGAAGAAAACCAGCTCGAAAATTGTGCTCGCCGAAAAATCAGGTGCCGGGCTTCCGACTTCCAGAATGTTCCGGTATGCGGGATATCCCGCCCTGAAAAAGAAACACAGAATTAAGCTTCTTCCGATAGAAGAAGCCAAAAAAATGACAGTGTCTCTCCAAAAAGGAGAGCTCCACAGCCAAATATCCACGGCCAGAGAAATCGTGGAAAATGATTTTCTTGTCTACGCTCCCAAATTGAAAAGCAACGTGCTCAGCCAGGGTTTGTCTGCGGCACTCAAGCTGAATATCGGGCTGCTCCTGGATAAGGAAAGACTCTGGAATCACAATCACGAGTTGGACAAGAAGATCGTCGACCTCCTGGAAGTGGGCAATCCCGACTTTATTGCGACGGACGCCGTGGAGATCTGTACAGGAGGAAACCAGCTCACCCAGCACGGCCAGCACCTGGGGATAATCCTGATGGCGACCAATCCTCTGGCGCATGACGTTGTCTGCGCGCATATCCTCCATCTCGATCCGAAAAAAATCCAGCACCTCCGCATGGCTCATGACCGAGGCTACGGTCCCCTCAGCCTTGACGATATCGAGATCGACGGGGACATGACTCTGGAGGAGATCCAGCAAAAAACAAAAGGCCTGGACCTCGGGATGATCAGAGTCGATGAAGCGGACTGCAACATCCGCACAATCGTCGGTGAACCGTACTGTACCGGAGGCTGTCACGGCATCTTTCTCGATTGGCTGTACATGTTCAAAGACAGGAAGCCCGAGCTCTGGAAGAATATGCCGGATTGGACGGTGGTCATCGGTCAGCATTCCGGGGATGTCTCTGCCCCCAGAGTGATGGTGATCGGGACCTGTTCACAGATCATAGGGGAAGTCAAAGCTCGAAAAAAGAGAAAAATCAAGGGCTGCCCCCCTAAACACAAAGACCTTGTCCTGTTGTTTTTTCTCAAGGCTGGAATTCTCAATCCGCTCTTCAGACTGGACATGATCATCGATGCCTATTTCTTCCTGTTTCTTTCCTGGCTCAAAAGGCTGGTGAAAGGAAGGATCTAACTCCATGGACGGACGGTTGATCATCGCGAACAAGCGCGTGGAAACAAAAGACAAAATTGAATCCTTCAATCCGGCCACTCTTCAATCCGTCGGAGAAATCTGCCTGGCTTCAGGAAAAGAATGCCGTCAGGCCATCCAAGCCGCAGAAAAAGCGTTTCCTGTCTGGAGGGAAGTTTCCCATCAAGAAAAAAGGAAAATCCTCAGAAAAGCCAGGGAAATTCTCCTGCAGAGAAAAAGCGAGGTCGCCGGATTGATCACCGCGGAGAAAGGCAGTCCTTACCCGGAATCGTTATCCGTAGAAGTCCTGGGAGTCCTCGAAGCCCTGAATTATTACGATCGAAACTTGAAAAAAGCACTTCACCCCAAGAAGATGAAACACCAGGTTATTCTTTTTTCCCATAAAAAGAGTCACTTTCGTTTCCAGCCGCTGGGAATAACACTGATTATCTCCCCGTGGAATTTTCCCTTCCTGATTCCCTCATGTGATATCCTGAGCGCCATCGCATCCGGAAACACAGTCGTCTTCAGACCCTCGACATCCACTCCATTGACCGGGCTTCTGATCGGGGATATCCTCATCCAGGCCGGACTTCCCCCCGGAGTTCTCAACATTGTCAACTGCCGGGTTCCAAGGGCAGAAGAAATGATCCTGAGCCCGGAGTTCCAGACAATCCTGTTTACGGGAAGTGTTGATACAGGCAAAAGAATCATGGAGCTCGCCAGCCGAAACCTGACCCGTGTCGTTCTTGAACTCGGAGGGAAGGATCCGATGATCGTCCTCGAAGACGCAGACCTGGAAAGAGCTTCCCGGGGTGCGGCTTGGGCGGCTTTCATGAATACCGGTCAGAGTTGTGGATCTGTGGAAAGGCTCTACGTGGCCCGCGAAATCGCGGATGAGTTTATAGAGAGAGTAGTGCGCTGTGTCAGAGAACTTAAAGTAGGGAATCCCGAGGAGCCCGGAGTCGACATCGGCCCGATGACTATCCTCAGTCAGCTCCATGTGGTGGAAGAACATGTCCGTGATGCGGTCTCGAAAGGGGCGCGTGTATTGAGCGGAGGGACAAAGATCAAGGAATTTCCTGGCTACTTTTTCCAGCCGACTGTGCTCTCAGGAGTTGATCATTCTATGAAAATCATGAAAGAAGAAACCTTCGGTCCCGTGCTTCCGATCATGGTCTTTTCCGAGCCAGAGGAAGCCATTTTTTTGGCGAACGATTCTCCGTTCGGATTGACGGCTTCAGTCTGGACACAAAACCAAAAAATGGCGGCCTGGGTGGCGGAGAGAATCGATGTGGGGACCGTAACAGTGAACGACCATATGTATTCCTTTGCCGAGCCTCGTGCAATATGGGGAGGGATCAAGCAAACAGGAAGGGGATACACTCACGGGCCATTTGGCCTTCAAGAACTTGTGAACATCAAATTCACCAGCCATGACTTCTCAAGAAAAAGGACTCAGACCTGGTGGTTTCCCTACAGGGCAGATTTTCCTAAGCTCTTGGAAAAATCGCTTGTGTTCTTTCACCACAATCGTCGCCGTGAAAAAATAAAGGCCCTCTTTTCGCTGTTGCGTTACAGTTCGAAGATCCAAACCGGAAGCCCCATCTTCAATTTCGTAAAAAATTTGCCTAAAATATTCAGGAAATGAACAACGCAGTTCAGCTTATCGGGCTGACAGGAACAAACGGTTCCGGAAAAGGTGAGGCCGCAGCCTATTTTCAAAATAAAGGATTCGCCTACTTTTCGCTCTCCGACCTGATCCGGAATGAGCTCCAAAAAGAGGAAAAAGAGGTCACCCGGGATAATCTGATTCAAAAGGGAAACCAATTGAGAGAAAAGTACGGACCGGATATCCTGGCGAAGTGGGCGCTCGAGAAAGTGAAAGACCGAGCTGTCATCGACAGCATCCGTAATCCTTTTGAGGTTGAGTTCCTGAGAAAGTACGGAAATTTTATTCTTCTGGCAATCGACGCTCCAGTCGAGTTAAGATATGAGAGAGCCAAAAGAAGAGGGAGAGAGGAATCCGCCTCGACTGTCGAGGAATTTATCCAGAAAGAAAAGGAAGAAATGACAGGCAGCGAAAAAGGGCAGCAGCTCCTCAGTTGCATGGCGATGGCTGACCATCTCATCATCAACGATGGAACACTTGAAGAATTTCACATCAAGCTGGAGGAAACGCTATGAAGCCGAAAAGAATCTCAAAAGACCAGTATTATTTAGGCATAGCGGAAGAAGTGGCACGCCGCAGCACATGTTTTCGACGCTCCCTAGGAGCCATTATCATCCGCGACGACCAGATCATTTCCACGGGATACGTGGGGGCGCCGAGGAAAACCAAGGACAGCCTTGAACACGGGTCCTGCCTCAGGGACAAATTGAAAATCCCTCACGGCCAGCGGTATGAGCTGTGCCGCAGTGTCCACGCCGAGCAAAATGCCATCATCAACGCGGCTCGGGCTGGAGTCAGTTTGCTGGGCGGAGACATGTACATTTACGGCAGCGTCGCAGGAAAATTCCAACCGATAGATGCCTTCCCTTGCTTCATCTGCAAGAAAATGATCATAAACGCCGGATTGAACCGTATCATATGCTCCGCGGCCGACGGGAAGATGAAGTCTTTCCGCGTGAGCGACTGGGTCAAGGAATGGAAAGAAGGGGATATCGTCGACGACAGCCACCAGTATGGCTGAGACGAATAAGGTCTCTCATGCCACTCATGAATCCGAGCCGACTCGCAACAACATTAAAATGTTTGGAGATAAAAAAATGAATATTTCTCACACTCGCCGGGTCTTTTTAGTCGTCCTGTGTTCACTCCTTTTGATCCCGCAGTCGTTCTTCGCCTCAAGACATCAATCCCAGTCCCGCTCACAGGCTGAGACCAACCTGCTTCAGCTTATGGGAATCACTCCTTCTCCAGAATCTGTGGATTACATTCGGAATAAAACTCAGTTCCAGCTTCACACTCTCCTCACAGAGCAACGCCATTCGAAAACCTGGGATCTGAGCGAGAGAATCCAAAAGGACTCCAGGGCTGGCCTCGAAATGCTCTTCTCGGTAGACGAGGATATTGTTGAAAAACTCGACGCCTTATCCGGAGAAAAGGAGCCCCTCGAGCAAGCGGTTCATGCGGTTGAAGAGGCTCTCCTTTCCAGCCGTAAAATCTACGTTTACGGCTGCGGTGCCACCGGCCGTCTGGCCAAGCAGATGGAGAGCACTTTCTGGCGTCCCTTCTGGGAAAAAGTCAAGGGCACAGGCAAAATCTGGTCAAAGCTCCAGCCTCAACTGGGCGAGGCGGTCGAAAGCCGGCTGATCGGAGAAATGACGGGAGGAGACCGAGCGCTCATCAGCTCCCTTGAAGGATTTGAGGACCTTCAGCTCATCGGACATCTTCAGCTCGAGGACAGAAAGGTGGAAAGAGGCGATGTCGTCATATGTGTGACAGAAGGAGGAGAGACTTCCTCTGTCATCGGAACGGTCCTCTCTGCGTTAAACCAATGGAAGAAAGCCGAGGCCTATGATCCCGCCGAAACCCGAAAAAACCTCTATTTTATTTACAACAATCCTGACGATGGGCTTCTTCCGTTTGACCGGAGCCGCGCCGTCCTTGAGGAACCCGGAATCACTAAGATCAATCTCACCACAGGCCCTCAGGCCATAACAGGCTCTACACGGATGCAAGCCACGACGATCGAAACTTTTGTTGTCGGCCTCATCCTCCAGACCGCGATCGACAGAACTTTGAGAAAATTCCTTTCGAGAAAGGATATGGAAAAGCTCGGTTTCATGAACGAGATGCGCCTGACATCCAAACTCCTCGAGTTTTCGCGCATTCTCAAACAGGTTCAGAACAGCATTGATGCCGTGGCTAAGTTTACACAACTCGAAGCCCAAACCTACAGATCAGAACATTTTTCGACCTATTTTGCCCAGGAAGGGCTCATCACGGTCTTCATCGACAGCACAGAAAGAAGCCCCACCTTCAGGCTTTTTCCTCTGGATACAGTCAAGGAGGAACAAAGAAAATGTTGGATCCAGGTCTGGACGCCCGCTTCAAGTCTTCAAGAGGCCTGGCAGGCCTTTCTCGGAAGACCCTTCAGAGGCCTTGCCCCTGAATTTTACAGGAAACCTTTCGCAGAGAAGATCGAGGATCCTTATCTCAGGAAAGCCGCCCTGGACAGCCTGAAAAATGCGGGAGATGAACAGCAGAATCTGTATGATTTTTCTTTTTCGGATTTCAATTTGAGGAATCGAGGCCCCCAGCGGGGAGACCTTGGAGTGGCGGTCTGTATCCAACCTGAAGTGGATAGGCTCAAAAAAAAGAAATCAGATTTCCGGAGATTCATCGACCTCTTCCTCAGCAACGGCGCCAACGTGGCCGTTATCCTGATCACAGATATGTTTCCCGAAGACGTGGCGAAACTCGTCAGAAAGATCTCCGGAATGGATGCAATGGGAAAGGATGCCGTCGTCCCTGTCCACCTCAAAAGAAGAAATGACCCCCTCGGCCTCAACCAGCAAATCGCGTTGAAAATCCTCCTCAACGCGCATTCCACTGCGGTTATGGCCCGGTTGGGAAAAGTCGTCGGAAACACGATGACCAATGTCAGTCCGAGCAACCTCAAGCTGGTCGGAAGAGCCACTTATCTTATCCAATCCCATGTCAACGACACGCTCAGCCGTCCCCAGTGGGTGGATCGATACGGCATCCAGAAGCCGATTTCTTACGGCGAAGCGAATGCCGTGCTCTTCGATTCTATTGGCTTTTTAAGAGACAAGAAGGACGAGGCGGGGCAGACAGCCGAAGTTGCCCTATCCATCGTTCGAATCCTTGAATCCCTCCGATTGAAAAGGAATTTTTCCAGCACAGAAGCTCTCCGTATCGTCTCAGCGACAGGATTGAGACAGTACCTCACAAATGTCACGAGTGAATCCAACTAAACGGCCGGTCAAACCGAGAATTTCCACTCAAGGCCTCCTTCTTCTGTTCACCGGGATTCTGCTTTCCTGTTTGACACAAGGAAGGCTCTTCCCCACAACCGATAAATTGGTCAAGCTCGGGAATGAAACCTTCCTCACTCAGATCTCCCCGATCCTTAAAGGAAAAGTTTTGGGTCTGGTCGTCAACCACACCTCTGCACTTCCTTCAGGAAAATCCCTCGTCCAGGCTCTTCTGGATGAGGGACATAACATCCAAGCTATTTTTTCTCCAGAACACGGCTTCACGGGAGCAGTGGAAGCCGGAAAAGCAGTCAAAAACAGCCAGCTTGAGGGCATCACCATTTACAGCCTTTACGGAGAAACACGAAAGCCCACGCTTGAGCAGATGGAAGGGATCGACCTTCTCGTTTACGATATTCAGGATGTCGGAGCGAGATTTTACACATATATTACAACTCTCAAATACATTCTTGAGTCCGCATCCGAAGCTCAGATCCCGGTTTATGTTCTGGACAGGCCCAATCCTGTGGGAGGAGAGATCGTGGAGGGACCGATTATGATCCCCGAATTCGAATCCTTCATCGGATCTCTCCCCATCCCGATAAGGTACGGCCTCACTCCTGGGGAGCTGGCCATGATGATGAAGGGCGAAAATTGGGTTCCTCATGGCTTTGAACTCCATGTTGTCAGGATGAAAAACTGGAAAAGACGATTCTTCTGGAAAGACACGGGCCTCCTCTGGATACCGACATCGCCTAACATGCCTTCACCCGAAACCGCCATCATTTTCCCCGGCTCCTCTTTTCTGGCGGCCATCCAGTTGAATGAAGGAGGAGGAACCACTCAGCCGTTTCTCCAATTCGGAGCCCCCTGGTTGAAACCCCTCTTTCTTATGAACAGCTTAAGCGGAGGACAGGAGTTCGGTGTGGAGCTCGAAGCCATCAAGTACACTCCCAGGTCCCTCCCGGGAAAAGTCCTTCACCCCATCTATGAGAACAGACACTGCAACGGCATACGAGTCCACATCCACCAGAAGGAGAAATTTCTTTCCGTACGATTCGGGCTGGAGATCATAAGGATCGTTCAAGAGGAATGGCCGGATAAACTTTCCTTCAAAGCCTTTGACCTCAACCGGATGTTCGGAAACGAGCTGTTGAGCCGCTTTCTCGATGGGAATATCAGTTATGAGGCCCTGCTTACGCGAATGACTGAAGAAGAGAAAACCTTCAAAAAAAATCGCCAGAAGTACCTTCTGTACGAATAATGTTATGAGACCCCGCTAGTGTTTGCGGACGATTTCCTTCACCCGCATGAGCTGGACCTGATAGGAACGCTCCATCTCTTCCAGTCGGCTGGAGATGTAGCTGACGGTTTCCTTGATGCTGGGGATCAAGATGTGTTCCAGGGCGTTGACGCGGCGACGAGTGACTTCAATCTCGTGGGAAAGAAGCTCCACAGCCTTCCAGAGTCGTGACATCTCCATGAGATCCTCGAGAATCTCCTGTATTTTTTTGATGCCGATGTCCAGCTCGCTTTCCGTTTTGACGAAGTCATAGTCAGCGATTTCTTTTTCTTCTATCTCAAATTGAGGAATAGAGATGTTGAAGATTCTCTCCTCTTTCGAAGCCAAGACCAGCTTGCCTTCAGGGATGAGCTTTTCGAGATCTTTGCGGGAGGAGCGGGTGCGGACGAGCGCGAAGGACAGAAGCGCCTTTTTCATTTTTGCGCTGATGCCTTCCTGGAGCTCAAAAAGCCGCCGCATGAGCTGGAGGAAACGCCGCATGATCTCTTCCAGCTTATCCTTGAGAAGCTTGTGTCCCCTCTCTGCCAGAATAAGACGCCTGCGGAGACGGAGAAGCTCCATCCTGTTTGGATTAACAGACAATCTCATTGTTCTTCAGAATAATATTTTTCCAAATACTCCGGACGAATCCTCTTGAGTTCCTGTCTCGGGATCGTCAACAGAAGCTTCCAACCCAGGTCCAGGGTATCCCTTATGGATCGCAACTCAAACTCACCCTGTCGGACAAACTCATCTTCGAAAAGGTCCGCGAACTTCAGGTACAGCTTGTCCAGGTCACTCAGGGCCGCCTCTCCCAGAATCAGGGACAGCTCTCTGGCCTCTTTTCCGCGGGCATAACAGGCAAAGAGCTGATTGAGAACATCCGCATGGTCTTCGCGCGTTTTTTCCTCACCGATTCCTTTATCTTTAAGCCGGGAAAGGCTGGGAAGCACGTCAATCGGCGGGTAAATGCCCTTTCGATGGATCTCCCGGCTGAGCATGATCTGTCCTTCCGTGATATAACCAGTCAGGTCAGCAATCGGGTGGGTTTTATCGTCTTCCGGCATGGTGAGGATCGGGATAAGGGTAATCGACCCTGTCTTCCCTTTGATCCTCCCCGCTCTCTCATACATGGACGCCAAGTCTGTGTAGAGATATCCGGGGTACCCTCTTCGCCCAGGAATTTCTTTGCGGGCTGCCGATATCTCCCGGAGCGCCTCGGCATAAAAGGTCATGTCCACCAGAATGACAAGCACATGCATATCCAGCTCAAACGCAAGATATTCCGCGCAGGTCAAGGCTAAACGAGGCGTGGCGATGCGTTCGATCGGGGGTTCGTTCGCCAGGTTGAGAAAGAGCACGGATCTCTCCAATGCGCCGGTATTCCGGAAATCTTCGATGAAGAAATTCGCCTCTTCGAACGTGATCCCCATCGCACCGAATACCACGGCAAATTTTTCTTTTCTTCCCAACACGGCAGCCTGGCGGGCGATCTGGGCCGCGATCCGGGCATGAGGAAGACCGCTTCCGGAGAACAGAGGAAGTTTTTGGCCTCTGACAAGCGGATTCATCCCGTCTATTGAGGAGAGGCCGGTTTGAATAAACTCAGAAGGGTAGTCCCGCGCATCAGGATTTATCGGACTGCCGATGATATCCAGCCTTTTTCGAGCGATGATTTGCGGGCCGCGGTCTTTCGGCCTCCCCGATCCGTCAAAGATCCGACCGACAATCTCCTCGGAAACGGCAAGCGTTTGAGACCGGCCGAGAAACCTCACTTTGGACTTGTCGACATCCAGACCGACGGTCCCCTCAAAGACCTGAACGACGGCTTTCTCCGTGGAGATGTCCAGGACGGTTCCCCGCCGCAAAAAACCTCCTGCCGCTTCAATCTCCACCAGCTCTCCGTATTTCACATCTCTGATCTTCTCAACGATCACCAAAGGACCAACAATATTGGAAACAGTCAAATACTCTTTATACATTTTCCTCACTCGATCCTTTCTTCTGTCCCAGTTTTTTAAAGGCGTTGTCGACTTCCACGTATGATTCCAGAAAGCCCGGGTCATCCACATGAAGAAATTTCATCTTGGAGATCTTCTCCCTGACTTCCAGTTTCAGAATTTCATCCAGTCTTTTCCCGTTTTCCAACGCGCTTATTCCCGAATTGTGAAAATGCAAGATTGTGCGCAACATCAGGTACTGCATCCTCATCGATGTGTAGGTATCCTGGGGATGGAAGGCATTCTGATGCAGAAAATCTTCCCGGATAGACCGCGCTGACTCGAGAACAAGCCGTTCTCTCGCCGAAAGAGATTCAACTCCGACAAGACGAGCGATCTCCTGCAGCTCGGATTCCTCCTCCAGAAGCTGCATGGCTTCCTGCCGTAGGTCAATAAATTCTTCGGCAACATGCGTGTTGAGATAGTCCTTGATATTCTCCACATAAAGAGAATAACTCAACAGCCAGTTGATCGCGGGGAAATGCCGCATGTTGGCCAATCTGTCATCCAGGGCCCAGAAGACCTTGACGACTTTCAGAGTGGCCTGGACGACCGGGTCGGATAAGTCACCTCCGGGCGGAGAAACTGCGCCCATAACGCTCAAGGCTCCGATTCGATTGTCCGAGCCTAAACAGACCACTTTCCCGGCCCGTTCGTAAAACTCTGCAATCCGGCTGGCCAGATACGCGGGATAGGCTTCATCACCCGGCATCTCCTCCATGCGTCCTGAAATTTCTCGCAGAGCTTCTGCCCAACGGCTTGAAGAATCCGCCATCAGGGCGACAGAATACCCCATATCCCGGAAATATTCTGCGATGGTCATCCCTGTGTAAATCGATGCCTCCCGTGCGGCCACAGGCATGTTGGATGTGTTGGCGATTATGACTGTCCTCTCCATGAGGGGGCGTCCCGTATGCGGGTCTTCAAGCTCCGGGAAGCTGAGGAGCAGGTCCGCCACCTCATTTCCCCGCTCTCCACAGGCCACAAAAACGATGATCTGGGCATCCGACCATTTCGCAAGCTGATGCTGGACAACGGTTTTGCCGCTCCCGAAAGGACCCGGAACACACCCCGTTCCTCCCTTAGCCAGGGGGAAGAGCGTATCCAGAACCCTCTGTCCTGTGGTCAGAGGCTCGTCAGGCATAAGTCTCTCATGGACTTCTCTGCTTCTTCGGATCGACCATGTCTGGAACATCTTCACGTCCTTCACCTCTTCTCCGGTTTGAATCCTGGCCACAGTCTCCTCGACAAGAAACTTCCCTTTTTGAATCTCCGCGATCTTTCCTGACAATCCGACAGGAACCATGATCTTGTGTTTCAGAAGGGGAGTCTCCTGGACTTCTCCCAAAAAATCCCCCTCTTGAACTTCCTGACCTTTTTTCACCTGCGGAACGAATTCCCACTTTTTTCCTCGGTCCAGAGGCGGCACTTCGACCCCTCGTGTCACAAAGTCTCCCTCCTTGGCTCTTATAATATCCAGGGGCCTCTGGATGCCGTCATAGATGGAGCTGATCAAACCCGGCCCCAGCTCCACACTCAAGGGCTGTCCGGTCAAAAACACGGGCTCTTCGGGGCCGATGCCTGTCGTGTCTTCGTAGACTTGGATGAAAGCCGAGTCCTCTCTGAGCTCGATTATTTCTCCGATGAGCTCCATCTCTCCGATCTTCACCATATCGTACATTTTGGCGCCAAGGCATCCCGATGCCACCACGAGCGGACCGGCGACACGGATAATTTTACCTTGCTTCATCTTCTTCCCTCTTCTTCACCAAAGAATCCGAACCCGTTGCCTTGACGGCAAGTTCTCTCATTATTTTTTCGAGGTGGTCCGAAACCTCCCTGTAGTCAGAAAATCCGACCACTACAGGACAAAATTTTTCCCTCAAAGTTTCCCTCTCCTTTTTTAACGACTCAAAAAGGCTCTCGTGCAAGAAACAGAGGCCGAAATTTTCCTCCTCGAGTGCTTCCAAGACTTGCTTGGCTTCCTCCAGACTCTTTGGAGAAAAAACCTTCATTCCTAAAGCGCGCAACGGAAAGATAACATCCGCCTCGCCCACAACTGCGACTTTATCAAACATAGGTTTCGCTGATCCTCTCCTTCAAAATCTCAACGGGAATCTGGTTGACTTTCCCGATTCCGAGAAGCCGCACAAACCTCAACTCCCTTTTCTTCGCTAATCCATAGGCCAATACGGGTTCAGGCCCGAACACGATGTATTTGGCCTTTTTCAGGAATTTCATCAAAAAATCCTCAATCCCGCGCTCCAGATCCAGGAACGTCTCCCGCTCTTCCAGCGTATCCGCAGCTCTCTCCCAGATTTCTTTGTACGGAGTGGCTTTGAGCTTCTCGCCGATTTCAGCGAGGGAAAGGTCAAAACACTCCATAATCCATTTTTGATCCAGGAAACCCCTCTTCAAGACCAGGCTCTCGAATTTGTCTCTGGAAAGACCTCTATATTTCGCCCGGAGCAAGATTTTCAGGTTGCTCAGATCGAGCTTGTGCCGAATATAGTCATGAATGAAAGAATAGCGGCTCCTCGCCGCAATGGACATCGCTTTATCTGGATCATCTTCAAGCTCAAAAATCCTCAGAAGATCTTCTTCGAGAAGAATCTTATCCATTAGACTTTTTATGGCCTCTTCTTCTTTTTCGATGTATTCATCCAGCTCGTCCGTATGTTTGATTTGAACCAATTCATCCGTAAAATCACCGGCATCAAAGATCACCTTCAAAACACGCGCCAAGTCTTTTTCTTCAGAGGCTTCTTTAAAAACAGCCTGTTCGATCAAGCCTTTTTCCAGGGTCCGAACCCAGCCGACCGCATAGGCGTAGCTGAGCCTGGAAGGTTTTTTCATAGTCCCAAGACCTTTAGGATTTCATTCTCCAATCTGGAACGGAGCTCTTCTTTTAATCTCGACTCATCCAGGGGTTCCTCTTTTTCTCCTTCTTTGGTGATGATCTTCTTCATCCGCGTTTTCTCTAGGAGTTTTTTCTGGAAGGCCTTCTCCAGGACTTCCTGGACAAGCTTTTTTTTCTGCGAGAGGATGTTGATCTTTGTCTCCAGCCGTGCTTGGGTGATGAGTCGACTCGCCTCAAGCTCGCCCTGTCTCTCCGCCTCTTTCATCAGGACTTCGGCCAATTCTGATGCGTCTTTGTCAGCCTTTTCTTTTATCCCGCCTGCCTTTTCGCGACTCTCGTGAAGGATTTTTTCGACCTCAGCGTCAGCATCATCGATAATCTTTTCCAGAATCTTCTCTAAACTCATGACTTTTTGGTGTTTTACAAGCTGATTCCGTTCAAAAGGAGGATGGTGATCAGCAATCCCAAGACCGCATAGGTCTCAACCAGAGCAGCCATAATCACCGGCTTCATCAGGTCTTTGGGCTGCTTGGCCACCATGTAAACGCCAGAAGCGCAGACTTTTCCTTGATGGATTCCCGATACCAGCCCCGCCATAGCCACAGGAAGGCAGGAGATGAGGAGCTGCCAGCCTTGAGAGATCGTCACTTCATTCAAAGCTCCACCGACTATCCCCAGCTTGAGCATAACCAGAAAGGCGCTCAAAAAACCATAAATTCCCTGGGTTCCAGGAAGAGCCACCAGCAGAAGAAGACTCCCGAATTTTTCAGGATCTTCAGTCATCACACCGCTGGAGGCCTGTCCGGCAAGCCCGACACCGATGGCCGAGCCGATCCCGCCAAGCACCACAGCAAGAGCTCCTCCGAAAACAGCAAGAGTGAAACCTAACTCCATTTCTTCCACCTCCTTATATTCTCTTCACACATGTCTATCATATAAATTCAATAAATTTGCTTTCAAGCTCAAACGGTTTGAACGGGCGTCCCCCGGATTTGAAAAATTTACTGAAAAATTCGACAAACTGAAGACGCATGGAATGGACAAATCCGCCTAAAAAGCTTATTCCAAGATTGAATAAGTGGCCTCCTGCAAATATCAAGGCAGCGATCAACCAGCCGACCCATGGAATTCCGAGGGCTGTCTGGCTGAGATTGTTCACCACCATGGCGATGACAGTCGTGGCCAATCCCAGAGCCAGCAGCCGTGAATAGGAAAGCACATCGGCAAGATACCGGGAGATATCGTACAGGCTGTACAGGCCTCCGAAAAACCGAGCAAACGGATTGCGGCTCGGAGAGGCGAACAAAACGATCCCGGCCGCTCCAACCAACGAGAGTATTCCCCAGATGGATCCCTTTTTTCCTAAAAACAGCACGAGGGAGGGAAGAAGCAGCAGCCATCCCCCCTGGACAAATATGGGCTGCAGATAGGCCTTATTTTTAAGCCCGTTAATCATGTTCAGGAGCGTTCCAAACCATACCTGGATGAAACCCAGAGCCAAGGCCACGTATAAGAAGGAAAGAGGGTCCTCAAGTGGGTCCAGAACCATCAGCTTCCGGATCGGAAAACCAAACCAGCCTCCGACAAGGGCCCCAAAAATCACAGTCGATATTCCAAGAAGGGCAAGAAGTTTCAGGAACTGGAGCAATCCCCCCTTCGGCTTTGCGAATTTGATATACAGCAGACTCAAAACAGCCACCAACAGCCCGTAACCTGCTTCGCTGACGCACAGGCCAACGAACATGAAAAAAAAGGGGGCCAGTGGAAGAGTGGGATCCAACGAGTCTTTTTTCGGAAGGCCGTAGAGCTTTGTGATCAACTCAAAAGGTCTTCCGGCCCTCGGATTTTTCAGGATTACAGGAGGATCCTCATCAGGTTGTGGAGGCCGGAAATACAGCTCCACCTCATCTGAAAAGGGCTTGAGTTTAGACTCGAATCTTTTAATGTCCGAAGAACGAATCCAGCCCTCTGTGTAAAAAACCCTTTCTGTCTCTCCGAAAAGTTTCGATGCTGAAACCTTCTTCCGTTCATTCAGAAGAACATCGTGGACCAGCATAAGCTTTTCGCGATGCTCCGCGAGCGACTGGCCCTCTTTGTCCAAACCTGAGAGTTTTTTCCTCTTTTCCTCTATCTCTTGATCCATCTTTCTGACGACATCCGGAACCTTATCCTCCGCATCCGCCCTTTTGAGCACAGGATCGGTTAAATAGAACGGGGCAAATTTCAGCGTCTTCAAAGATGATTCTAGAGATTCTCTGTCTTTCTTGAGATACAGAAGCAGAAGAACGAGCTTCCTCTTGTCTCTATCTACGACTTCATACCAGAGTGCTGCCTCCTCGGCCATCTTTTCAAAATCTTCCCAATTCGCTTGAGACAGAGATCCGATAAGCATCTCTGCAGAATTATTCGTTTTGAAGGTTTGGAGCGGCAATTCCAAATTTGCAACGGGCATAAGGAAATCCTTTTCCTTCTCCAAAAACCTGATTTCCGAGAGCAGTTCATTCTTATCGGCTTCCAGTTTCTCAACCCGGTCTAAAACAGGCATGTAATCCTGGCTCAAGACATCGTCTCTTTTGTCTTTTTTGAGCTGCGGCTTTCCAGAAAGAAGTCGTTTGGCGAATCCCTTCTCTTCCCACTGAGAAAGAATGTCTAACGCACGAGACAATCGATACAGAGTGTGCTCGAGCTGCGTCACATCTGCCGATGAGGATTCAAGTTTCAACTCCTCGAAGTTGGCTTTCTCAATTTGAACCAGCCCTTCTTCTTGAAGTGAGGACAGAACCTTCGATTTCACCCCTGAATGAGCGATGATCTGAAATTTTTGAACCTCAGCGATCGACACGGCTTACAGCTCTCCCTTCTCGATGAGCTTTTTTATTTTCTCCGAAACTTGATTGACTGCTCCGGCCATGGCTTTTTCCGCCTTTTTCTTCAGGGAGGCCACTTCTTCCTCGGCCTTTTTCCTGATCTCTTCGGCTTGTTTGGCCGCCCGATGGACTATGGCCCTTTTTCTCTCCTCGGCTTTTTTCCTGGCCTGATCTAAATGGCGTTCCTTGATCTTTTTCGCTTCATCCTCCGCATCCTCAATAATTTTCGCGGCTTTCTTCTCTCTCGCATCTTGGACATTTTTGCGGGCTTTCTCTTCCGCTTCTCTGATGCGCTGGAGCGCATTCAACGCATCGTCTGTTTTGATTTCTTCTTCCATTTGAAAAACCTTCTGTCGTTAAGCGTTCATTCTGCTTGTCATAAAAACGTTAAGGTACCTTCCTGAGAGGTTAATCTCGATTATCGACCCGAATGAGAAAGAGCTATTATATCCAATGCTTTGTTCTTTTTAAAGAAAAAAGATAACGGGGTCAGGCTTTGAGTACTTTGATTTTTTCGGAGGCTGGGCCTTTCTGATTCTGGTTCTCTTAAATCCATAATGCCGTTTGAAATTATAAACACTGACATGGCCGAATGCCAAGGACCTGAGTTATCAAAGTACTCAAAGACTGACCCTGTTCATTCAAGGCAGGATGTTCGGATAAAGATAATAGGCGCGGTAGTCGAGCTTTCTCCGTCTTGCCTTCTTTTCCAAAGCTCGCATGGGAGATTTACGGTCGAAAAGAGAGGATTTGAAAAGAATCCACGTTCTGGCATTCAGCACATCTTGAAGAAGGGAGATATCTAATCCTTTTTCCACATGGAGAACACATCGTAATCCTGCGGAAATGGCCGCTTTCAACTTATCCAGGATCAGAGCCGGGTCCTCGACTTCCTGGAAAATCCGCTCGGATGTATGAATCCAGGCCCCACTGCCTGCCAATTCCTCAAGAGAAAGCTCCAGCGGCCCATGATGATAGTAAACCAGCCAGCTTCCTCCTGTGCGGCAGGCAAAAGCCAGTTCGTTGAGCTGGGCGATATCTCTTTTTCTTTGCCTGTTGGTCACATGGACATAGATTCCAGCCCGGCCCAGGTTTTGAGGGTCCAGAAAAGAGGCCTTGCCGGCTTCATCCTCCGCCCCCAGAGATCCGTGAAGAAAATACGCGCAGGACGCGCCCCCCTTTTTGCAGGCCCGGCTCACAAGCTCTAACTCTTGAAGATCTGTCCTGGCTTCATCCGAAGAGTAGATGTCGGCTCCCGCCTCCGCGAGCCATTCAATCTGGAATGGATCAAATTCGCCCGTATCGATCAAGCGAAATCTCACGCCTTTTTTTTTGGCGGCTTTCACTGTGTCGAGGAGAGCCGGGAATTTATACAGGTCATCTCTGATCGTGACATCCTCACCGCTTCTTATGGAAGGAAGGCTTTCAAAAACCTGATGGTTATCTTCCTTGCCCTTCTCTCTCTTATCCTCGTTTTTCATCTCTCATCCACAACAATCCGGCCTTTGCCCGTTTGACTCCAAAGGATTGCTGAACGCTTTTTCTCGAGCGTGTCAAGGACCCACCGGCTTTTATACTATTAAACCGCTAATGGAAGCATCTCTAAAAGCGCTATGCGGCAACAATCGGGTAAGCTGATTCATCAGCCCGCGGATTTTCCCCATGGACACCTTGGAGGGGGAACAGCTCCGCTTTCCCCCTTCCAACGGTCGTTCAACCTTAGGTCTAACTCCCTGCCTCCCCTTCTCGGGCTTCGCCCTGCGACCAAAGGGGCATACCCCCTTGG
>CAYGBC010000032.1:0-10558 GCA_964348015.1 uncultured Eubacteriales bacterium
CCAAGGGGGTATGCCCCTTTGGTCGCAGGGCGAAGCCCGAGAAGGGGAGGCAGGGAGTTAGACCTAAGGTTGAACGACCGTTGGAAGGGGGAAAGCGGAGCTGTTCCCCCTCCAAGGTGCCGATGGGGAAAATCAACGGGCTGACGAATCAGTTTGCGTGACTATCTATTTATCAGGGAAGAAAAGATGCTTCTCTTATCTATCGCGCCGGGTTTGTCTCCGGCTCCTGGTGAGGAAGAAATACACGGCCAGTCCCACGAAAACAGAGCCGAGAAGCCAGGCGATCTTTACCTGGTTGCTCTCGAAATTGGCAAAAAGGTTTATGATGATCCCGCAGGAGATCAGGAATAAAGCTGTGAGAAGCGCGGTGATAACGGGCACGAGAACAACTTGAAGGCATCCTGACGCATCTTCGTCTAGATCCTCTGCGCCGCCCGTTTCCTCCGGCATCTCCGGAACCCAGTATTCTTTCCCGCACTGAGGGCAGGATATCTTGTTTTCAGGAATTTGACTGCTGCAGTGGGGACAGATTTTCATTGTCTGCTGGCTATCTGGAAATCCATGAATTTTGAAAGATCCTGACTCTCATTCCTTTCATCCAAGTCATCGATTGACGCGGCGGCGTTCAGGGCCGCTCCAGCTTTCCGCCTTCCCGGGCATCCGCCCTTTTCAAAAGAAGAGCGAACACGAATCCGAAGAGTCCCAGGCTGGCAAACATAACCATGCTGGCTGTGTAGGTTTTGGTGATGTCGCGAAGGAGACCGTTTAAAAGCGGAAACAGGCCAAGCCCGATAAGCTGAATGGCTGTCATTATTCCGAAAGCGGTGCCCACCCGTTCCTTGCGGACGATGAGCGGAACTGAAGGCCACATGGCGGCCGGGACCAGCACGAAGGCGGCACCGAGTGTGATCATCGGGAGGACAGGATAGATCTTTGTAATGCCCATGGCCAGATGGCTGGGAATCATCAGCAGCGAGCCGATGATCATCAAAGTGGCCCGCTTTCCGATCTTGTCCACCAGACGGCCGGCAAATGGGGCGAGAACCATGGAAGCGAAGATGATAATCGAAGAAATTCCCCCCGCAGTATTGAACATATGAAAAAGATTATTAAACACTTTGCTCAGGAATCCTCCGCTCGCCTCTGCGTAACGGGCGATGCCCCATTTGTCCACAAAGAAATCAGTCGAGAGGTTTGTGAAAGGAAAAATTGCAGAATAAAAGGTGACGCAGAGAAGTGTCACGAACCAGAATGTCGGTTTGAATTCCTTGACATCCTTAAAAACGATTTTTTCCTCTGAACCGTCCTTCAATTCAAGGGCGCGCTCCCCTCTGCGGTCCATGAAGATGTAAACAATGTTGGCGGTGAGGGAGATGATACAGCAGATGACTGCGGCGAACAGAGCATACCGGAAGCCGCCATAATGACCGGTGATCAATTCGCCTGTGTTGAATGCGAACAGGGATCCCAGACGGCTGACAGTGAGAGCGATGCCGAATGAGAGAGCCAGCTCTTTGTTCTTGAACCAGCGAGCCAGTATGGTGCTTTGTGCGACGATCAGCGGCTCTGAGCCTGCTCCGAATATAATCCGTCCCAGGAAGAAAGCCGGGATGCTTTTCGCCTGCCAGACGATGATGGCTCCGATGAGGATGAGGAGGGAAAACGATATGCTGGCCTTGCGAGTACCCAGTCTGTCGAGGAGAATCCCCCCGAAAAGAACAGCAATGATCGCGCCGATGCTGTACATCGTGAAAAACGTGCCGACGATTCCCCGGCTCGCACCGAGCTCCTCGACTAACGAGGGGGCGATGGCCGAGACGATGTCATAGGCGAAATAACTCCCGAAGGTCAGGGAAGCGACGAAGATCAGAATAGTGAAGCGGTAGAGCGCTCCGGAGGGGTGGAAAATTCCTGCGGGCGTATCAGAGGCTGTCGTCATGCGGTTTTATCCTTTCGGGAGGGTTTTTGAAGGAATAGAGTCGGGGCGGAGAGAAGCAAAAAGATGACTCTGAATGATCGGCTTGAAGAGATTTTCCGAAATTTTCTTATTTAAAACGACCAAATTCATCCCTCGCTTATATCATAGGGAAAAATCGATGTCAATTTGGGAGTTGAGTCGAAACTTTTTTTCTGTTATACAATACTTCGCTGGAGATGAGTGAGGTTGAGCCGATGATTCGGTGTGTGATGTCCGACCTGGGCCGGGTGATCATTCACTTTGACAATTTCATTTACTATGAAAAGATGGCCGATTTCTCTCCTTTTTCCCCTAAAAAAATCGCCGAGCTGGCATCCGCTCATTCCTCTCCCCGCCTGGCATTCGACAAAGGAGAGATCACACCCGAAGAATTTTATAACCAGGTGACAGCCCAACTGGAAGCCGAGATCGATTACGATGATTTTTATGCCATCTATAATGATGTGTTTTCTCTCAATCCTCCGGTCCTGGATGTGCTGAAGAGGCTGAAGAAGAATAACAGGCTTATCCTGCTGTCGAACACCGATGTTATGCGCTTCGCGTTTGTCAAAAAAAGATTTCCCGAGATCCTGATATTTAACGCGTATGTTCTCTCTTATGAAGTCGGAGAGATGAAGCCTCATCCTCGGATCTACGAAGAAGCTTTGAAGAGGACGGGAGCGGAAGCCAGAGAATGCGTTTTTATCGATGATATCCAGGAGAATATCGAGGCCGCCCAGAAATTCGGGATACAAGGTATCCTGATGACGCCTCAAACCGACCTCGAGGATTCCCTCCGAGAAAAAGGCCTGTCCCTCTAATCCTGTCCACGGATTTCCAACCAAGAAGGTTCTTTTCCGTTTTGTGTGGGTGAATTAATGACTAAAAGACACGGAAATGCCAACGCTCCCTTCAGATTTTTAACGCCATTCCCTCACCGTCCTTCTCAGCGCCTGCGTAACTCCGCATATTCACCTCATGCATGATTTGTTAATCCTGTACCTTCTATGGACTTCTCCGTATGAGACTTTACGTGCTCAGACATACTCGGCGCCCGACTCTGTCGGATTCCCTCGAATGACGATTCATGAAGGCTAAATCTTCAAGGTCGCTTCTTCCATTCCCGTGTCTTTTACCCACACTATCTGGAAGGGAACCACCAAGAATTCCTTCAGAAATTTGTCTAATTCAGTGGAGGCTAAAATGGAAAAGGGAAAGGTTTCAGTATTGGGAATGGTTCTTGTATTCTTTATGACTGCAGGTCTTTTATGGGGGATTCCGGAGCTTTCCAGGGAAAAGCTGGAAAAAACCGAGGAGCTGCGCAGAGAGATCAGACTGCTCAACCTCATGAACGGATTGGACCTCACGCAGGAGCAGATGGAGATCATCCTGGCGAGCGCGAAAGAGTCTCAGAGATTGATGGCTCAGTTTGAACACATCCTCCGGAACAGTCAGGATGAGATGGAAGCGGTCCTCGAGGAGATCAGAGGTTATCTCAGAGAGAACACGGAAATTCCCTCTCAGACAGTGCAGAAGTATCACCGCCTGGACAGGGAGAACCGGAAAGAAAGGTTGAAAATCCAGTCGAAAATGAAAGGATTAGCCAGAGAGGTGGAAGAGTGCCTCGAGCCTCACCAGCTTTACCAGCTGCGCGAGTTCGTTCCGTGTATCATCCCGCCCAAAGGAGAGAAGCGGATCGGACAGGCCAATGATTACAAGGGCCTGACAAGAGGCTTGGAGAGAGTCAGACGCGTCCCCGCTTATCTGTACGAGCAGAAGAAGGAGGAGATCGTGTCGAGGACTTTACAGGGGCTCAAGCTTCATGCTCCGCCTTTTTCTGATGCGGATGATGAAGAGATGAGAAGGCACATTGAGGCCATCTTTTGGGAAGTGAGGACCCTGGAAGATGCGGAGTTTGAGATTCAGAAGGAACATCTTGTAGAAAAGCTTATTTCGCCTTTCAAGCCTGAAATCCCATCGGGCAATGTCATCCGGAAGGTCGCAGGATTTCTGCTTTCTGAGGAAGTGATCACCGTTCTAGAAGAACGATTGAGTCAGGGAGATCCCACAGAAGAAAGGGGTTCCTGATAACGCCTCGCTATCCAACTGGATTCCCGTTAGAGCGGAAAAACTTTGATATACGCCTTCCGGTTTCTCGGGCCATCAAATTCACAGAAGAATATTCCCTGCCAGGTTCCGAGTGACGGCTGTCCATTCTCGATGAGGATGTTGACCGAGGGACCGACAAGGCTCGCTTTCACGTGAGCCGGGGAATTGCCTTCAGAATGTCTGTAAGAGAGGGAATCCGGGACCATTTTTCCTAAAGTCATCAGGATATCTTCCTTGACGGAAGGATCAGCGTTTTCGTTGATGGTCACTCCTGCCGTTGTGTGGGGGACGTAAACTGTGCATATTCCACTCTGGGTCCCCGAAGAAGAGATTTCCTCTCTGATCCTTCCTGTGATATCCACGAGGGCTTCTTTGGTCTGAGTCCTGACTTCGATTACTCTCATTTTAGCCTCGAGCCTAAGGTTAGCACATTCGGAGCGGGTCTTGCCACACTCTTTTCATTCGATGTTTCAGGTCTGAGACGCTGTGTGTGTTGTGTATGTGAGCAAAATTTTTATATCTTTAAAGTCGCTTCCTCCATCCCTTCAGATTTGGTTCTTTAAATTCATTATACGAATGCTTATTTCATGATAAATAAAAAAAAATGAAAAAAACCCTTGACAAACCAGAAAAGAAATTATAATTTTATCACCGCAGATACAATATTTTGTATCTTAATTCATAAATACATACCATATATGGCTATTTTTCGTTCATATCGTTTTTCATTGTTTCGGAACGAAAAACTCTTGTCCGAGCGTTCTTCCTTTGGATAAGGGGATAGATAGAGCGCTTGAATTTTCGACTGTGAACAGGGAAAGGAGGCATTACATGCAGAGAGACATTTCAAGAATCAAGAAAAGAGACGGCAGCGTTACGGATTTTGTTCAGGATAAGATCACGAATGCCGTATACAAAGCCATGGAATCCCACGGGCTCGTGGATAACGGTGCGGCCAAGTCGGTTTCCGACATCGTCACCTTTATGCTGGCAGACAAATTCGGCGGCTACACCGTTCCCTCAGTGGAACAGATTCAGGACATTGTGGAGATGGTGCTGATGAAGCAGGGCTACCACGAGGTGGCCAAGTCTTACATCCTCTACCGCGAGAAGCACAAAGAGATCAGGGAAGCCAAAGAGACGGGCATCAATCTGACCAGATTGATCAAAGATTATATCAACGATGTGGATTGGAAAGTCAAAGAGAACAGCAACGAAGGCGTGGTGAGTTTTTCTGGACTGAACGCAAGGGTTTCCGGTGAGGTCCTTTCTAATTTTGCCCTGAACCAGCTTTACTCGGACCGAGTCAAGAGGGCCCATGTCGAGGGAGACTTCCATATTCACGACCTCTCTTACCCGATCGTGGGGTACTGTGCGGGATGGTCTATGGAGAACCTCCTGAAAAAGGGATTTGGCCATGTGCCCAATCAGGTCCACTCTTTTCCCGCCAAGCATCTTGAAACGGCCACTCTGCATATTGTGAATTTTATAGGTACGATGCAGGGAGAGTTTGCGGGCGCGCAGGCTTTCTCCAGCGTCGACACCTTTCTGGCTCCTTTTGTCAGAGTCGATAAACTCGATTATGAAAGCGTCAAACAGGATGTCCAGAAGCTCATTTTCGGATTGAACGTTCCTTCCCGATGGGGATGGCAGACGCCTTTCTCCAACCTGACTTTTGACTGGACCGTCCCCGAGGATATGAAGGATAAACGTGTGATCATCGGAGGAGAGGAGCGAGATTCGACTTACGGCGAGTACCAGGATGAGATGGACATGATCAACCGCTCTTTCCTCGAGCTGATGAACGAGGGGGACCAGAAGGGACGTGTGTTTACTTTCCCGATACCCACCTATAACCTCACCCGGGACTTTGATTGGGATTCACCGAATGCGAACCTTCTGTTCGAGGTGACAGCCAGGTACGGAATCCCCTATTTCCAGAATTATATCGGGACGAACATGGATCCCGGTGATATTCGGGCCATGTGCTGCCGTTTGAACCTGGACCAGCGGGAACTCTTGAGGAGGCCGGGCAACATGTGGGGTCCGGGGGATTCAACGGGTTCGATAGGGGTTGTCACGCTTAACCTGAACAGGATCGGCTACGAAGCCTCCGACCGGGATGAGTTTTTCTCCAAGCTGAAGAAAGTCATGGTTCTGGCAAAGGAAGCCCTGGAGACGAAAAAAGAAGTCGTGAACAACATGCTGGCCAGGGGGCTCATGCCCTATACGCAGGTCTACCTTGGTCATTTTGACAATCATTTCTCCACCATCGGTCTCTGCGGCATGAACGAGACCTGTCTGAATTTTCTGGGGAAAGGAATCGCGACTCCAGAAGGGAAGGAATTCGCGATCGAAGTTCTGCAGTTCATGAGAGACACGATCCAGACATTCCAGGAAGAGACGGGGAATCTGTATAACCTCGAGGCCACACCGGCCGAATCCACTTCCTACAGGCTCTCCAGGCTGGACAAGCAGAAATACAGCAAGATCATCACTGCCGGGACAGAGAAGCATCCTTATCTGACAAACTCCTCTCAGCTCAACGTCGATGCCACCCGGGATGTCTTCGAAGCCGTGGCGCATCAGAAAGACATTCAGCCTCTCTACACAGGAGGAACCATATTCCACACATTCCTCCCGGAGGCCATCGACAGGCAAACGTGTAAGAAACTGGTCAAGAAGATCGCCGAGACCTCGCTTCCGTATTTCAGCATCACGCCCACGTTTAGTGTCTGCAGGAATCATGGTTATATTCAAGGCGAGTTCCCGAAATGCCCGGATTGCGGCGATGAGACTGAAGTGTATTCCCGGATCGTGGGCTATTTGAGGCCAGTCGGGACCTGGAATGACGGTAAAAAGCAGGAATTCAGGGAGAGAACTCCATATTCAGAGACAGTCTGACCGATGGATTACATGCTGTTCACCTATCCCAACTGTCAGAAGTGCGCAGAGCTCAAAAGATATCTGGCGGAGACAGAGTTTGAAGGCCAGGAGTATAACTTGACCCTCAAAGAAAGCAAGCTCAAGATCAGGGAGTTTCTGGATATCATCCAACGCGATGATAAAGGAGCCATCCCGATTCCCACGCTATTGCTTCAGGATGAGGGAGGAGTTGTCGCTGTTTTGAATAGTCGCGGGGAGCTGGAGGAGTGGTTGAGATCAAGGGATTAGAGAAGTTTGCTCCTAAAGATTTCAGGGGTTTCATTTCCTCGACAGTGTTTTTGGGTGGGTGCAACTTCAAGTGTCCCTACTGCCACAATTCGGACCTTGTGTTGAAACCTCAATCACTGCCGACCTTCCCGATGGAGTACTTCCTGGACTACCTGGATTCGAGAAAAGGCTGGCTCGAGGGGATTTGCATCTCCGGAGGGGAACCCCTGCTCCATGATGATTTAGAGACACTTCTGGCGCTGATCAAAGAGCGCGATCTTCTGGTTAAACTCGATACCAACGGTTCTTTTCCCGATAGACTGGAGGCGCTGATTCAGAAAAAACTTGTCGACTGGATTGCCATGGATATCAAAGCTCCTCTGGAGCGGTACGCCGAGGTGGCTGGAACAGTAGTGAATGAGGAGGATATTCTCCGGAGCATCGACATCCTCCGAAATTCAGGCCTGAAGCATATCTTCCGCTGCACTGTGGTGCCGGGCCTCGTCGGCTCTGAAGATATCGAGAGGATCAGCCTCCTGATTAAGGGTGCGGAAGTATTCCAGCTCCAGCAGTTTGTCCCGTTGAACCCGCTGGATAGGGATTATCTCAAAAAGTCGCCTTACAGGAGGGAAGAAATCCTCCAGTTCGCCAAAATTGCAGAGCCTTATTTTTCAGAAGTTAGGATAGAAGGTGTTTAGGCCATGGAACTCAAGGTGAAAAAAATCCATCCGGAGGCCAAGCTTCCCCGATATTCACATCAAGGAGATGCGGGTTTAGACCTTTTCTCGTCGATCGACTGCGTTCTGCAGAAGGGTGAGGTCAAGCCCGTTCCCACAGGAATCCAGGTCGCTATCCCCGAGGGAAATGTCGGGCTCATATGGGATAAGAGCGGAATATCCCTGAAAGGAGCTCACCGGCTGGCCGGAGTTATCGACTCAGGATACAGAGGGGAGGTCCGGGTGGTGATGGTGAATCTCGGCGCGGATTCCTTTACGATCGAGAAGGGGATGAAGATCGCTCAACTCCTGATCCAGCCAGTCGTGGAGGTTGAAGTCACTGAGGTGGAGGACCTGGAAGAGACTTCACGCGGAGAAAAAGGTTTCGGAAGCACAGGCAAGTATTAATACTTTCATGCTGTCCAACCTTGAGACGTCTGTTCGTTTATCCGAAAGGAGAATCCCTTGAGAGATGAATACAATCCAGAGAAGTATCAGAAAAGATTGAACAAGAAACAGATGATCAAGATCTTAGTCGGAGTCTTGGTCGGTGCCATTGCGGGATTCCTGGTATACCGTTTCATTGGTTGCACGAGCGGAGCGTGTCCTCTCACTCGGAATCCGTACATTTCTGCTTTGTACGGGGCAGCACTCGGCGGTCTTGTCTCCCCCATGTTCTAAGTCTTTCCCGATAAGGGGCCAACATGCCTCGCCTTTCCGATTGGTCTTGTTTATAATGTGGGAGATGAATCCATCAGGCAAACCTGGACATCAGGACCCGAAAGAGAAATTCATTGTCGTCCTCGTCCGCCCCGAGAACCCAGAGAATGTCGGCCTTGTCGCTCGAAGCATGAAGAACACCGGATTTGAGGAGCTCAGGCTCGTTCAGATCACAGAAATCGACCCGAAATCCCGGAAGACCGCTGTTCATGCGCAGGACATCCTCAAAAGAGCCCGTTTGTATCCCGACCTGGGTGACGCGGTCGCAGACCTGCATGTTGTATTCGCTGCCACTTCCAAACAGAGAAAGAACTTTCCGGTCGTCTCGTTGGAAAAGGCTGTGGAAGAGATATTCCTCTATCCTCCAGCCACGCGGATCGGCCTTCTTTTCGGGAACGAAAGGACAGGTCTGACGTCAGAAGAGCTCAAACACTCGAACACTCGCTTCATGATCCCTCAGTCTGGGAAGCAGCCCTCGTATAACCTTGCCGCGGCCGTCCTTTTGACTTTATTCCCTATCTTTGCTTATGAGCGAGGCAATCACGTTGAAGCGAGGGAGAAGCCTCTTCCGCGAAAGGAACAGGAAGAGTGTATCCGTCTGATACTCGACAAGCTCGAAGAAAGAAAATTTATTCATGAGACCAACAGGCGCCATATGACAGAAATGTTCTATGACCTCTTCGGGAGGATGGCTTTGACCGAGAAAGACAGGAAGCTGGTTTTGGCCCTTTTTTCAAAAGCTGCGGGTGGGTAAATCGCGGCCGTGTCAGAAAGATTCACTCGACAAAAATCTTGATGATTGTTTTGACATCTTTGGGGGAATCGATTAAAAAATGTTTTTAAACGAATAGATGGAGGAAAGAATGGAAAATGAGATCAAAGTCACTTTTCCGGGTGAGATGAGAGTGGATGCGGAGTATAAAGGCAGGGTTATCCAGACTGACCAGCCTGTCTACCAAGGAGGCGGAGGCCAGGCTCCCGCTCCGTTTGACCTGTTCCTGGCGTCCATCGCCGCATGCGCGGGATTTTATGTGCTCGCTTTCTGTCAGAAACGGGGAATCTCCGTAGAGAATGCATCCGTTGTGATGCGAACAGAAAAGAATCCGGAGAGCAAGATGATCGAGAAGATTTCGATCGAGGCGCAGCTTCCCCCTGAGTTTCCGCAAAAGTACACGAGCGCGGTACTCAAAGCTGTGGATGCCTGTTCGGTTAAAGCGCATATCATGAATCCTCCCGAATTTGAGTTGAAGGCCAAAATCGGCGAATAAGAATGAAAAAAGGGGACAGGCTACTTTTTTGTGGGGACTGTCCCTTTAAGTCCTTATTTTAAAGAAGACAGGGACTGTCCCCCTTCTTCAACAAAAAAGTAGCCTGTTCTTTATGCTCAGTCATTAGGTAACACTTCTTTCTATTTGTCGAAGATAAAAGTGTCATTGCGAGCTCCGCGTGGCAATCCCATAAGAAAAAATACATTAATTTTTTGTGAGATTGCTTCACTCCGTTCGCAATGACACTCAAAAAGCGTTACCGAATTATTGAGCGAGTACACCTATCCCCTTTTTTTACAACTGTCTTTTTTATCGAGAGATCTGGGGCAGCCAGAGATAGTAAAATCCACTCTTCAAGGAACGAAGCATATCTTCTATGCTTTTGTGTTCAAGAAGAGAGGGCTCTGGGCGTGTTGAGGCGTAGATGTTTGTTTTTTTGGTGGGGTAATACGTGAACGCGATCACATTGGCATCTCTCAGGGAAGCCAGCGAGAGTGCCTTCTTCAGAGCTGTGTCAAAATAACCGATCTCGTCTATTAATTTCAACTCCAAAGCTTGACTCGCTGTGTAGATACGTCCGTCCGCGATCTTTTTCAACTCCTCTAATGAGATCTCCTCTTTCCGTTTTTGATACA
>CAYGBC010000033.1:0-15718 GCA_964348015.1 uncultured Eubacteriales bacterium
CGAAGCGCTTCACGTAGTAATCGCAGAGCAGTTCTCCTGCTACCTTGGTCACACCGTACATCGTCTTGGGTTTCAGGATCGTGTCTTGGGGAGTGTTATCGAGGGGGGTCTCTGGGCCGAAGACGGCAATAGAGCTGGGGACGAAGATTCTCGTCATCTCGAGTTCCCTGGCCACTTCGAGGATGTTGTAGGTTCCGTTCATGTTGACATCCCAGCAGAGCTTTGGATTTTTTTCTCCCACCGCGGAGAGAATCGCGGACATATGATAAATGGTATCGATGTTGTATTTTTTGACGACTTCCTCTATCGTTTCTCTTTTGGCAACATTGATGAACTCAAACGGGCCAGAATCCCTCAATTCAGGCTTTGGCTTGGTCCTGTGGCCGGTGGCAAGCACGTTGTCGTTGCCGTATTTCTCGCGGAGGGCCATTGTCAATTCAGAGCCGATCTGTCCGACAGCTCCAGTGACCATGATCCTCTTCATTTCTTTACCCATTGTAGGCCTCCCCATTCGTATTATTTTTAGGTGGATTTTAAGAGTCTTACTTATATCCTGTCAAAAAAAAGATGTCAACCCGAAATAAAGTATGGGGAACGTCCTCAATAAAAGACTTGCCTAAATTCGTGTCTTTTTATAGAGTTTATTATCCGAGTTTTTGAGTCATTGAAGGAGGACTCATCATGTCGATCACACTGGACGGACATAACCTCACGATAGAAAATGTCGTCAGAGTGGCGAGGGAGAATGAGAGCATCGCCCTTGATCCCAAAGCAGTCGAAAGAATTCAGAAGTGCAGAGACCTTCTCGAGTCTAAGATAAAGAAAAATGAAATCATGTATGGTGTCAACACGGGTATCGGGGAACTTTCCGAAGTGGTTTTGACTCAGGAGCAGGTGGAAAAATACCAGAAATATCTGATTTACAGCCATGCGGCTGGATACGGAAAACCGCTCCCCATCGAGGTCGTCCGGGCTGGCATCCTGAGCCGCATTAACTGCCACTGTCATGGCCATTCGGGGCTGAGGCCCGTTGTTGTTGAGACTCTGAAAGAAATGCTGAATAAAGGCGTCACTCCTGTCGTCTGTGAGAAGGGCTCTGTGGGAGCCTGCGGTGACCTTTCCCCGATGGCCCAGATGGCCCTGGTTCCTATGGGTGAAGGCGAAGCATTCTACAAAGGTCAGCGGCTCCCCGGAAAAAAGGCGATGGAGAAGGCCGGAATCCCGACCATCGTGTACGAAGCCCGTGACGGCCTGGCAACGATCAACGGCTCCAATATCATCGCCGGAATGGGAGCTTTGGAGATTTTTGATGCCGCACGCTGGATAAAAAATGCGGAGATCGTGGCCGCCATGACTCTGGAAGTCTTGAACGCCAACATGAAGGCTTATGACGAACGCTTGCACAAAGTGCGGGGCTATCCGGGAGCAGTCGAAGCCAGCGAAAACATCCGGAAAATAACCGAAGGCAGCAAGCTCCTGGAGCAGAAAGGCAAAAAAGTGCAGGACTGCTACAGTTTGCGCAGCACTCCTCAAGTGATGGGATCAGCTCGGGACGCTCTCAAGTGGGCCCGGTACATGCTCGAAACAGAGCTCAACGGAGCGGCTGATAATCCGACCTTTTTCCCCGATGAGGACCTTGTGCTCACGGGAGCCAATTTTCAGGGAACTCCGATGGCGTTCGCCCTTGAACTCTTAGGGATGGCTGTCACCACGGTCTGTGTCCTTTCCGAGAGAAGGATGAACAGGCTCATGAATCCTCATCTGAGTATGGGGCTTCCCGCTTTTCTCACCAAAGGAGCCGGAATGTTCTCCGGCCTGATGCTCTCTCAGTACACAGCCGGAGCGTTAGTCTGTGAAAACAGAATTCTTTCCCATCCTGCGGCCACAGGATCGATACCCGCTGCAGCAGACCAGGAGGACTTTGTCAGCATGGGAATGACGACTGCTCTCAAAACGAGAGATATCATCGACAATGCTCAGGCTGTCCTGGGGATAGAATTCATGGCGGGTGCCCAGGCCATTGATTTTAGGAAGCCTATCGAGCCCGGTCCAGGGATCCAGGCCGCCTTCGATGTGATCCGGAAATATGTGGACCGTCTTGAGGAAGACCGTCCTCTGTTTGACGACATCAACAAGCTCAAAGAAGTGGTCGAATCCGGCGAGATTCTGGACGCAGTCGAAAAAGCTGTAGGACCTTTGAAATAGACCCATTCTTTTTTTTCTTGCAAGATCAAAGATAAAGGGGTTTTTCTTGACTTTCGGAGACCTAACCTGAACGTGATTCTGGGGAGGCCGAGATAACGAGTAACCATCAAGGGCTGTAAAAAAAAAGGCCGAGGATTCTTCCTCGGCCTAGGGGTATTATTTCTAACGTTAAAAGAAGAGTCTGAATCCGAGCATCACTTTGTAATTGTCTTCGGGTTTTAGGTCCACAACGGGTGAGGCGCCTTCGATGAAGAGCGAGCCGATTATCCTTCCATTGTTAAACAGGTCAAAACCGAAGTTGACGATTACCTCGCCGTAGTACTCTGGTTGTGTTGTTTGATACCGTGACGTGGCGCCTGCACCAAATCCGATGAAAACAGGTCCTGCGTGCATGTTGAAAATCAGGTCCGCGGAATAAAAGTACTGCTCCCAGGAGGCGGAATCGTTCGTCGTGTAGCCTCCTCTGGCGGCAAAGATAAAGTCCAATCCCTTCGAGAGCTTAAAAGCCAGTCCAAGGCGGCCCGTTCCGTATCCGGTGTACATTCCCGGTCCGCGGGCAGCCAATGCGCCGATATCGAACAGCAGGTATATCTTTTTCTGTTTGATCTTGACTTCTACACTGGAAGGCTCGGAAATGGCTCCGAGGTCATCCGTGGCCACAGCCGTGACAGAGAAAACACCTGTCCTTTCAAACGCTTTTTCCCAGGTAAAGGGCTTTTCTATATTCGAGAATCTGTCGATTATATTTCCTTCTTCGTCGATAATCTCGAAATCGACTTGAATCACCTCTCCGTCAGGGTCGACAGATCCGGAGGCATCCAGAGTAATGGCTTTTCCGACTGTTCCCGTACACTTGCGGCATTCCAGCTTGGAGGAAGGAGGAAAGTTTATGGAGATGGCGGCTTCACAGGGATTTTCAGAGGCCTTCCCTGCGGCGCTGAACGCTTTTCCTTTGAAGGCATATTCGCCGGGCCTGTCAAAATTGACTTCCCACTGCGGAGATTCAGGAGTGAGCTCCTTTGAGGCCACTTTGGCCCCATCCGGGTCAAAAATCTCCACGACCATAGATTTGGCATTTTGAGAGCCGCTCATGTCTATAAAGATGGGATCGTTCGGGTTCGCCCGGGTTGGCTGAACCTTCAAATCGCAGATGGTGCCCTCTTCTACTTTTTCGACTGTGACTTCTACTTTTTCTTCGACCATCGGGGGCTCTTCCTCGGTCCAGAAAACGATCCTCAGTCCTCCGGGAAATTTTTCAGTGATATAGGGAGGGAATTCATCCGTGAGATCGAAAAAGACTCTGGCGACATTCGGGCTCAAGGTGGTGATTCTGATCGAGTTGATTCCCAGGACACCCACATCAATATTGCGGGAGGCGCTGACGTTTCTGACGCCAAAGAAATCGATACCGATGCGATTCGGATTGTAGAGTCTGAATTGGCGATGGTAGGTATACAGGCTGAGAAACACTTTCACTTCAAGAGTGTCGCCGAGCGGAGTCACAACAATTCTTTCCAGGGTGCTGCCTCGCTGAGAAAAGGCAATCCCTGAGAAGGAAAAAATGAGCAAAAGCAGAAATGAGGAAATTAGGATTTTTTTCGTAGTCATCCGCCTCCTCCATTCATGCAAGATGTTGATTTTTTTACCTTTTTGATAACCTATAACATAAAAAAATTTGAATTTCAAGAAAAAATAAGCCCTTTTCCCCTTAAAAAAAGAGCCTGTGCGGGTGTTGAAAAGAGCGAAAAATGGGGGCGGGAAATTGGGAACGTCCCCTTAGGACAATTATTGAATCGGGAATTTTGCCATCAAATGGTCAACAGCCTGTTTCAATGTCGTATGTTTGTGCTCGACGTCCCTGTCGTAATTGATGACAAAACTGAAAATGTCTCCCCTGAGCCCTTCACAAAAACAGAAGTACTCTTTATTTTTCGCATCGATCAAAAAAGAATCTTCTTGATCGTGAAATGGACATTTTGTCAGATACTGGTTCCGCGTTCCGACTTTTTCCCCGGAGATCCCGTACTCTTTCATCAACTCCAGCATGTCCACGGATTTCATGAGGGATTTCATTTTTTCGTTGAGCTCTGTATCCGCTTCATTGATGGATTTCAGATTCCTGAGGACTGACGGGAAGCCTTCACTGCCGCATTCCTCACAGATTGGGATCCTTTGTTCAGTGTGAACGATCTTCTTCTCTCCCTCTTCGGTGGCTTCCTTGTTGAGAGAGAGGACGAAATAAGTATTCTTCTCGTCGATATCTTTGCCGCAAATTTTGCATTGGCTCATGTCTGCTCCTTTCACCTATCGGGGTTTATGAAGAATACTAGTTTATTCTTTTCTGCCAAAAAATCAATAGAAAAATGGGGAACGTCCCCTAAGGAAGTAAGCGGAGGGTCTTGGGCTCTCTTTCGAGATGAAAAATGATCATGTGCTGGAGTGATTTTTTAATCGTGTCCAGCTGCCCCGCAGAAAACGGAGGAGGTCCTTTTTCAGGAGGCGGATTTTTTCTGATCCAGTTCAGGAAGGAACCCAGGTCAGGCTCGACTTTTTCTTTTTTTTGAGGGGCGCAGCGGTTGCAAAAAACACCGTCTTTCTTATACGAGAGCCACCCGGCATCAGCAAGAGCCTTGCGGCACTTTTTGCATCGGCTCATGTCAGGAAGCACACCGTTGAGCTTGAGCATCCACGCTTCAAAATAACGGGACAAAAAATGAAGGTCCCCCCCCTCTCTCAGCGAGCGGAGAACAGAGAGCAGAAGCCTGTACAATTTATCGTCTTGCGCGTGAGAGGGAGAAAATTCTTCCACGAGTTCAGCGAAATAGCTCAGGGTGAAAGAGATGTCGGGATCATTCTGGAGCTCAAAAAAGGATTCCATCAAGTCACAGTTGTTGATTGTGACCAGCTCTTTTCTTTCCTTTTCATAGTACTGGAACTTGACCAGAGAGAGAGGTTCGAGGCTGCTGCCGAAGCGGTTTCCAAATTTTCGGGCGCCCTTGGCCACCCCTTTGAGGAGACCCCTTTCTTGGGAGAAAAAGACGACGATCTTGTCCTGCTCTCCTAGATTGAAGGTTCGAAGCACGATGGCTTCGGTCTGTTCGAGTGGCATTGACTCACAGTCAGAGTTTACTCAGGAAGAGGGTCCCGAGACCGAGAAAAGTGAGGGCCCCTATCGAATCGGTGCACATGGTGAGCAGGTTGACGGACCCCAGTGCCGGGTCCAATCGGAGCAGTTTGAGGACCAGCGGGATAAGAGTGCCGACCAAAGCGGCGATGAACAGGTTGATGATGATGGCCAGGCCCAAAATGAGGCCGAGATAGGGATTTTTGAGGAGCAAATAGGAAAAGCCGCCGAGAATGGCACCGATGATGATGCCGTTGCCGATTCCGACCAGAATTTCTTTGAACAGGGCTTTCCGGGCTCCGACCCACTCAGCTTGTCCGATAGCGATTTCCCTTATGATGATCGCTATGGTCTGGTTTCCGGCGACTCCTCCAAGAGCCATTACGAGCGGCAGGAAGACAACAAGCTTGACGAATTGCTCAATCGTGCCCTCAAAATAGTTGACGACAACTGGCGCCAGAGAGGCGGTGATAAGGCTGAACATCAGGAAAGGGATTCTTTTTTTTATGGATTTAAAAGGACTGTCCTGGATTCTGTCCGTCGTATCCAGAGAGGCCATTTTGTACATGTCTTCGGTCGCCTCGTCTTCGATAACGTCGATGACATCATCGACCGTGACCACACCGACCAGCGTGTTTTCAGAATCAACGACAGGGATGGCGACGAGGTTGTAGTCTGCGACATGGCGGGCGACCTCTTCCTGGTCTGTTTCGGGGTGAACGCTGATGACGTCTCTGGCCATGATGTCTTTGAGCCGGGTGTTCGGGCGTGCGAAGAGAACCTGCCGCAGTGAGACGACGCCGACCAGCCGACTCTTATCATCTATGACGTAGAGATAAAATGCAGACTCCACGTCTCCCTCGAGCTGCATGGCCGTTATGGCATCCGAGACATTGGTGTTCTCATCCAGCGCATAGAAGTTGGGGGACATGATCCGTCCAGCGGTCTCCTCCTCGTAGTGGAGAAGCTCTTTGACCTCCTCTGATGGTTTGTCCTCCATAGCCGCCAGTATGGATTCTTTCAGGTCTTCAGGAAGAAGGTCGAGGATTGGGGCCGCATCGTCCGAAGGGATGATCTGGAAAAGCTCTGTAATCTGGTTGAGCTGAAGTTCTTGAAGGATGGGAGCGGCATCTTCGGGCTCTAACTCGCTCAGCACCTCCCCGGTCTTCTCCTTGTCTTTTTCGAAAATAACGTTGAAGAGGACCAGTCTTTCTCTGAAGGTAAAGTGGCTCATCAGGGAGGAAACGTCGGCGGCGTGGAAGTTCTTCACCAGATTCCACAGTCGAGTCAGAGCACCCATGTTGATGAATTTTCGTGTGGAACTGATGACTATCCTGAGAGACTGGCCTCGCATTTTTTTCCTCTCACTTTTTCGTCACAAACCATAGCACAAAACTCGAGACGAGTAAATGCAAAGCGAACAGCTAGCGCCGCTTTTTATAGAAATATATGTTTGTTTCCGAGACGATGACTGCGCTGAGACCGATAAGGCCCACAAGGTTCGGGAAGGCCATCATCCCGTTCATGATATCCGACACGCGCCAGACGGTTTCGAGTTTCAAGAATGTTCCTACAGCCACGAACACCACAAAAACCACGCGGTAGACTTTCACCGCTTTTTCCGTAAACAGGTATTCGATGGATTTTTCCCCGTAGTAGCACCAGCCGAGGATGGTGGAATAGGCAAAAAAGATCAATGTCAGAGTGACGATGTATTCTCCAATCCCGAACGGGAAGTATTTGTCGAAGGCATTGGCCGTGAGTTCGGCGCCTTTGACGCCTGAAGTCCAGAGGCCGCTGAAGATGAGAACCACTCCGGTCATCGTGCAGACCACCAGAGTGTCGATGAATGTCTGTGTCATGGATACCAGGGCCTGTTTGACCGGATTGGGAGTCCTGGCTGCGGCCGCTGCAATCGGCGCTGAACCCAACCCCGATTCGTTGGAAAAGACACCCTTGGAAACTCCGTGGCGCATGGTTTGCATCACCACTGCCCCGAGAAATCCTCCGGTGGCGGCTGTGGGTGTGAATGCATGTTTGAAAATTAGTCCGAAGACCTGAGGGATAGAGGAGATGTTGAGGAGGAGGATGGTCATGGCTCCTATGATGTAAATGATGATCATAAAAGGCACAAGAACCTGTGTGACTCTGGCAATGCTTTTGATCCCACCGAGGACGACCAGCCCTGTAAAAAAGGCCAGAAAGATTCCTGTAATCCAGTTCGGGATTCCCAAAGAAGTTTTGACGCCATCGGCGACTGAATTGGATTGGACCATGTTTCCTATACCGAAGGCAGCGATGGCCGCGAAGACGGCAAAAAGGGTGCCGAGCCATTTCCAGCCCAATCCTTTGGATATGTAGTACATCGGACCCCCGCTCATCGTTCCGAACTCGTCGACTTCTCTGTATTTGATCGCCAGAACGGCTTCGGAATACTTGGTGGCCATCCCGAATATCCCGGTCACCCACATCCAGAACAGAGCGCCAGGACCTCCGGCAGTGATAGCGACGGCCACCCCGACTATGTTTCCCGTGCCCACAGTGGCGGCCAACGCTGTCATCAAGGCCTGGAAATGAGAGATGTCGCCCGCATGTTCATCGTCTTCTTTTCTCTTTATCAAGGCGAGATAAAGCGAATACAAAAGGCCTCGAATTTGAAGGCCTTTGAGCCGGATGGTCAGAAAAATGCCTGTGCCGACCAGGAGAATGATCAGTGGAAGTCCCCAGATAAAGTCTCTGACAGCGGTCAGGACCTTGAGTATTTCGCCTTCCATCAGTTCTCGATCCTCAAAAAAATTTTCCCTATTATAGCAGAAAATAAGGGGTCGCGTCTTAACATTTTACATTTCCTAAATTTATAGCCTCTCTTATTGAGAAATGTAAAATGTTAAGACGCGACCCCAGTTAGCCTTAAGACGCGACCCCAGTCAGCCGAGGAATGTTATCCCCAGCTTTTTGATTTTTTTATCGAGCTGGTCCTTTTTGAGCTTGAGGACGGCAGCGGATTTGGAAAGATCCCATTTGTTCTTGATGAGAGTCTTGTGGATGTATTCCTTTTCGAACTGCTCGCTGGCTTGCTTGAGTGACACCTTCTTGTCAGGTCCGGGGGATGATGGGGATTCCCGAGATTCCACGAGCAGAGAGAGATGGGAGGCCTTGATCTCATCATCCGGGACCATGATGACGAACCTCTCGATCACGTTGATGAGCTCGCTCACATTTCTCGGCCATGAGTAGTTGAGAAAAGCTTCCATGGCGTGTTTATTCATAGATTTGACCTTCTTGCTGTCCTGGATCGAGAAATATTCCAGGAAATAGTCGATAAACAGAGGAATGTCCTCCTTTCTTTCTCTTAAAGGAGGGATTGTCATCGGAATCACATTCAATTTGAGAAACAGGTCTTCCCTGAACTTTCCTTTGGAGACGCGCTCTTTTATATTTTTGTTAGTTGCTGAAATGAGTCGGATATCCACCGGTATGGATTCGCTTGATCCCAGGGGTTCAAACTTTTGTTCTTCGATCACTCGAAAGAGTTTGTCCTGAATCGTCAGGCTGATGTCGCAGATTTCATCCAGATAAATCGTTCCTCCGTCCGCCAGCAGCAGTTTCCCCTTTTTGTCTTTTCCCGCATCAGCTGAGCTTTTTCTCGCATAGCCGAACAGCTCAATCTCGATCAACTCGTCAGGAATGGCAGCGAAATTGATCTGGATAAATCTCTTGTTTTTCCTCGGACTGTTTTGATGGATCAACCGGGCAATCAGTTCTTTTCCTGTCCCGTCCTCTCCGTAAATCAGAACCGGAGCATTGGTCGGAGCGGCTTTCTCAATATCGCTCCTCAGTTTTTGGACGGGTTGACTTTTTCCGATCAAGTGGTGTTTCTGCCTGATGGATTCGCGAAGCTGGATGTTTTCTTCCTCCAGTTTTTTTTGCATGAGAGCATTCTTGACCGTGAGGATGACTTTTTCCAGTGAGAGAGGTTTTTCCAGGAAGTCATAGGCTCCGAGTTTTATGGCCTGCACGGCGGTTTCGATCGAGCCGTGCCCCGAGATCATCACCACCTGAGGATTTTCATCCATTTTCTTTATCTTCTTCAGGATTTCGATCCCGTTCATCTGAGGGAGCCAGATGTCAAGAAGGATAAGTTCGAAATTTTCCTTTCGGAGAAGTTTCAAGGCGTCCTCGCCCGAGACGACCGCTTTGATGATATATCCTTCATCCTCCAGGATACCTTTGAGAGAGGACCTGATGCCGGCCTCATCGTCGATGACTAATATTTTTTCGTTATTCATGCGGGAAGCTGGATGATGAATTTTGCCCCGTGGGGGTGATTGTCTACCACCTCGATGGAACCATTGTGATCGCTGATGATCTTGTTCACAATGGTCAATCCGAGTCCCGTTCCTTTCTTCTTGGTTGAGAAATGTGGCAGAAAAAGCTTGTTTTTGTCCTCGAGAGGAATGCCGTGTCCGGAATCTGCGATCTCCACTCGGACTCTCCGGTTTTTCCGGCTGAAGATTGTCTGAATCTTGATTTCTCCTTTTTTGTTCATGGCGTGGACAGCGTTATCGAGGATGTTGATGAGTGCTCTCTTCAGTTGCTCGGGATCAGTCTGGATTGAAGAGGGAACATTGGAGGAAAGCTTCAAGCTGAATTCGATATCCGCGAACACGCCTTTAAACAGAGAAATAGTCTGCTGGATGATCTCGTGGATATTCGTGGGTTGCATCTGAGTTTCCGGCATGCGGGCGAAATTGGAAAATTCATCCACGAGCGCTTTGATCGTTCCGGCTTCCCTGATGATAGTGCTGGCTCCGGCGCTGATAATCGCATCACGTTTTCTCTTGTTCTGCCCCAATTTCTTTTTGATTCTCTCTGCGGAGAGCTGGATCGGAGTGAGCGGGTTTTTGATTTCGTGAGCAAATCGCTGGGCGACTTCCTGCCAGGCTGCGATTTTCTGGGCTTTGATGAGTTGAGTCAGGTTATCGAGGACGATGATCAATCCTGAAAAAGTGTCTTCGGATTCCTTAAGCGGCGACAGGGTGAGCGCAATGGTTCTATTCAGAGCACCAAAGTTGATGCTGATTTCCCTGTCATAGCGTTTATGCTGGTTCTGGATACCCTGCTCGATGAGCCGTGACATTTCTTTATAAATAGAAGAGGAGAGAATGTCTTTATAGTCTTTCCCGATGATGTTTCCTCCAGGGAGTGCCAGCATCTCCCGGGCAGAGGGATTGATTGTCGTGATCAAGCCTTGGGCATCCACAGTGATGACTCCTGTGGTGATATTGTTCAACACAGTCTCGATATACTGTTTCCGGGCTTCAAGCTCAGATGTTTTTTGAGCGATATTCTGATTGCTTTCTTTAAGATCTGCGATCATCTGGTTGAACGAATCGATAAGGATTCCGATCTCATCCGAAGCCGGGTCTTCCACCCGGACATCCAGGCTTCCCTTCGAAACATTCTTTGTCGCTTGCGCCAGCTTTTCGATCGGGACTGTGATGGCTTTGGCGAGGTGAAACCCGATCCAACTGGCTGCGAATATGATCAGCAGAGTGATGAAGATAAGCGTGATGAAATAGAATTTTTTCACCGGATTTTTCTGGGCTTTCAACTGCTGGTATCTTTCGACATAGGAGGTGATGCTCTGTATTCTTTGGGCGTAATTCTGGGGAAGGTATTTTCCCGCGACGACCAAAACGATTCCGGTTCCGGGCGAATAGAAGGGAATTCCGCGTCGGATCATCTCTCCGTTTCCCATCGGTTCAATGCTGTTGACCAAATCGCCCATTTTGGCGCGTTCCACGATGTCCGGGTCGAGACTCTTGTAGTCCGGAAGAGGAAGGTCCGGGTTCAAATAGGAAAACTGCTCTTCGTTCTCGATGTAGAATCCGATCTCATCCAGGTTGTATTCGGATAATTTAACGCGAATAAACTCCATGCACGGCTCCCGGTTTTCCGGAGTCATGAGCTTTTGTTCCTCGACGGCGTTTCTCAGCTGGCGGGCGTAATGGTAGGTGATGTCTTTGCTGTTCGCTCGGAAACCATCCGCCAGGCTTTTTGTGTCATCCATGATCTTGTCCATCGGAGATTTGAACCATTGTTCGATATTCCGGTTGATCAGGTCGCTGGCGAAAAGGAACAGGAGGAGAGTGGGGATGAGGGACAGCGCGATGAAGAACAGGACCAGCTTGGTTTTAAAATGAGCGCCGATGACCTTTCTTTTTCTTTCCAGGTAGAGTTTTGTGAGGTTTCTGCCCAAAACGAAAAAGAGAATGAGAAAAAGGAGAAGCACAATGAGCTGAAGAATGGAAAGAAGAATAGTCGTGACCGATGTCGGGGGGAACTCTTCTCCCTCGCCGATAAAAAATTCAATCGCGAAAAAGAAAACGATCAGAAGAATGATCGTGATCCCCAGAAATCGAGAGCCTCTTGTTTTAAGGTGTTCTCTCCCTGCAGTTTCTTTGTCGTTCACTTTGTCAGCTCACAAGACTCGGAATACCGATGTTTTCCGGTTCTTGGTAGAGGAAGTCCTCGAAGTTTTCGAGGGTGATCTTTATGTTCCTGATAGGAACTCCGGGGACACCGAGAGGCTTTCCTTCTTTTCCGTTAAGCCAGTAGGCCACTCCCCCTGCGTTCCCAAGATTGACGAGCAGTTCCTCGGACGCTTCGACTGCGATTTTTTCTCCCGCTCGTTTGACCTCCTCAACTTTGAGCTCGCCATCCGCATACACCTGAAGCCATGTTTCTTCCAGGAAGGTGATTTCAAGCATCAATTTTTTCTCTTCATAGACAGATTGAGAAAAAGGCTCGATGTCAGGGAGGTGGGCCGGGGTCTCTCGTTTGATGAGCTCTGAAGCCATGAGCTCTTCCTGAGGGAGAGGTATCTTTTTTCCCCATGAGATCATGTAGAGGAAGATCAGAATGATCAAGGAAGCTGTCGCCAGAACGGAAAAGACGATCTTTTTTTTAAGTTTTCTCGGGATCGGCTGTTTGATTTTTTTCCTCTCGGCTTTCTCATCGAGAGTTTCCCCTTTCAACAGGGAATCCATGTAGTATTTGTTCAGAACAGCATTTTCTTCCATGCCCAGGAAGTTCGCGTAGGCCCGAAGGATAGCTTTGATGAAAAATTCCCCGGGAAGCTCGTCCAGGCGGTCTTGCTCCAGCGCCTCAAGAAACCGGAGGCTGATTTTTGTCGAGTTTGAAATTTCCTCAAGAGAGACGCCCCGAAGTTCTCGTTCTCTCCTGAGGTCTTGCCCTAAGGTTGCCATTATTTGGGATTTTAGGACAAGAGGCATACCATGTCAATATGGTCTCCTTAATGATAAAATGAATCGAGACATCATCCCTGCGGAGAAAGATACACATGGAACACCGTGAACGAATGTTTCAGGGAATGAGCCTGGAAGATGCGGCCAGAGTCCAGCGAAGCCTCTCTTCGAAACTCATTCTTGAATGGGATGACAGGCGGGTGGACCTGGTGGCCGGAGCTGATTTTGGCTATGACCGGAAGGCGAAAAAGATCGGGGCGAGTCTTGTCGTGTTCAGGCTTCCCGGGCTCAAAATCGTGGAAACCGCTGAGGCCGTCAGAGAACTCCGTTTTCCTTATATTCCCGGTTATCTGGCATTCAGGGAGGGTCCCGTGTTCCTGGACGCGTTCCGGAAGATCAAGATAAAACCGGACGTGACCTTCGTGGATGGAAACGGCATCGCTCACCCCAGAAAAATGGGCCTGGCCTCTTTCGTCGGAGTGATTCTGGATATCTGCACGATAGGGTGCGCCAAGCAGCCCTATTATCCGTTTGAACCACCCCCGGAAAACTCCGGGAGTTACACTTTTTTCAAGAATGAGAGCGGAGATAAAGTCGGGCTCAGCCTGAGAACGCGTTCAGGCGTTAAACCGGTCTTCGTGTCCCCCGGACACAGGATCGATATCGTCCATGCCGCAGATATCACACTTCGGTGTTCGAAATTCAGGATTCCTGAGCCGTTGAGGGAAGCCCACAGGCAGGCCAGCCGGATATTTGAATAATTGGGGACTGTTCCCAGTTAAACTCTCAGGAAGCGGGCCAGCGAGCTGAGGCTTCCCAAGAATCCGATGATGGCTCCTCCCGCGATGAGCAGGCCGATTTGGGTCGGAGAAAGATAGCGGAAGTTGATGATATCATTCAAAGCCCCCAAGGATGCGCCCAAATAGAGAGGGAAGAATTTTACGAGAAGGAAGAGCAGGGCGAGGGAGACCGCTCCTCCCAGGATCCCCAGAATTACGCCCTCCAGGATAAAAGGGACACGGATAAAAAGGTTTGTGCCTCCCACCAGCCGGAGAATTTCGATCTCATCCCTGCGGGCAAATACGTTGAGCCGGATCACGTTGGAGATAATAAAAAAAGAAGCGAGAGCGAGTATTCCTCCTAAGAAGAGACCGATCGCTTGGGCCAGCCGGCTGAGGGATTCCATCCTTTCCACCCAATCTCTGTTGAACTGGGCATCCTCGATCCCGTCCATGTCTTTCATGACCTGGATAAATCTCAATATCGTTTCAGGAGAGAGGTTTTCTTCGGCGAGATTGGTTTCAAAAGACGCGGGGAAAGGATTGATCTCTATGTTTTCGATCACTCCTTGAAGTTCGGGGAAATTCTGCTTGAATCTCACTAAAGCTTGCTCAGCGCTGACGTACCGCACATTGTTGACGAGAGAGGATTCTTTGAGTCTTTTTTCAACCGAGCTTCTCTGCTCTTCCGGGATATCTTTCTCGAGGAAGAAAATGATCAGCATGTTCTTGGAGAGTTCTTTCGCGGTGTAGAAAATATTGTTCGAAAGAGAAAGAAAAACTCCAAAAATCAGAAAGGAAAGGCAGATGGTGGTGATAGAGAAAATATTGCGCCCCCTGTTCTGCCAGAGATTCGTGATCGTCTCTTTGGCCGTATGTTTGAACTTCTGGTAGATCAAAGCTTTTCCTTCCGGATCAATTTTCCCTTGTAGAGGAATAAAATGATATCACCGAAGTGACGGATCAGCTCTCTGTCGTGCGTGCATATGATCACGGTGGCTCCCTGCCTGTTGATCTCCTTGAAAACCGTCATGATTTCATTCGCGAGTTCTGGATCGAGGTTCCCCGTCGGCTCGTCCGCCAGGAGTATTTTGGGAGTACTCACGACTGCCCGGGCGATGGCGACTCTCTGCTGTTCTCCGTACGAGAGCTGGGACGGGTATTCCCACATTTTGTGATGAAGATTGACCATCCGCAGTGCATTGAAGGCGCGTCTTCGAATCTCTTTGCGCGGAGTCCCCAGTACTTGCAGGGCCACCGCGACATTCTCGAAAACTTTTTTCTGGAAGAGAAGGCGGAAGTCCTGGAAAACGATCCCCATGCGTCTTCTCAACCTGTATATTCTGTGGTCGGGGATGCGGAGGATATTCCTGTTGTCGATGACGATCTGCCCTTGAGTCGGAAGAATCTCTCTGAAGATCAGCTTGAGGAGCGTTGTTTTGCCCGAGCCACTGGGCCCGGTGATGAATGTGAAATCACCTTTCTTCACATGAAGAGTGATATCAGAAAGTGCCCACTTGGGAGCTTGATACTGTTTCCATACATGGTAGAGTTCGATCATTTAGATTCGGGATTTCATCAACTCAGGGGTGAAATTATAACATATCGATTGGGGGATTCAAAGAAAGCGCGCAGAAATAAAAAGGGGAGAAGCTAGAGGGTGAAAAGATACATGAACCAGCCGAAGAGCAGTCCTCCGACAACCATGATGAGGAAGAGGAAGAGGGCGTATTTGATCTGGCTTTTTCTGTCCTCTCTTCTGAGGAGGGCGAGCACGATACAGACGAAGATGGCGTAAACTATCATCGAGAGGAGATGGCTTTTCCAGATCATTTCTTTTTTCCTGAAGCGATGTCGAACGCATCCAGTGCGATGAGATAATTCAAGAGTCCGGCGCCAGCGATGTAGGCGGTTCCGAATTCGAATGTTGCGTTTTTCAGGTTTCCTTGACCGAAAGAGAAAATCTTCGAAAGGATGAATATGAGACCGTTTCCGATATCCGAAAAGAAAGCCAGGATAGTCAAAGGATTTTCTGTCTGGAAGGAGTAGATCTTTCCTCCCATGAACAGGCCCAAAGCGGTCATACAAACGATGGAGACAAAAAAGATCCCGCCTTTCCAGTATTTTTTCAAATGCACATGCCCCAATCCGGGAACGAACCATCCCATGAGCAGTGTGCTTACGGATTTAATATCGATCTGCATTGAATACCCATGATAAAAGAAATGAGATGCTAAATCAAGAAAAAAGGGGACAGGTGTTTATGTTCAGTAATTAAGTAACACTTTTATTAATGATAATGAGGATAAAGGTGTCATTGCGAGCGAAGCGTGGCAATC
>CAYGBC010000034.1:0-26507 GCA_964348015.1 uncultured Eubacteriales bacterium
GCGTGGCGATCTCATGCCCTTGCGCACAGGCATGGGATTGCCAAGCCTGTTCCGAGCAAAGCGAAGGAATCCCACCCCGCCTCGCAACGGAGTCTCCGGCAACCTCGACTCGTGAATAATCCACGTTATTCCAATAGCAGCTATTCAAAAAAGATATTATATATGTTTTTTCTCAAAATAAAAATTCCAAAGCGTTGGATTCAGTTTTCATAGGATTCCCAAGATCCGGGCGGCGTTGTCGTAGAGAATTTTTTTCACTGAAACTTCTGCCAGAGGAAGTTCCTGAATGGCATGAACGTTGATGTCGATCGTTTTGATGCCCGGCCAGTCCGACCCGTAGACATATTTATCGATGTTTTTTTCCATATCAGGAAAATAATTCAAAAGGTTTTTGGGAGGAAGGCCCGAGATCTCCAGATAGAGGTTCTTGTGGAGGCGGGAGAGAAAAAAGGCCTCCTCATACCAGAGGCCCCGGCCGCTGTGGGCCATGAGAATGGAGAGTTCGGGGAAATCGGCCGCCACATCATCCAGGTGGAGGGGATTCGCGTATTTGATTTTTGATCCCTTGAACACAGAGGAACCGGTATGCACGAGCACGGGCAGCCCATGTTCCACGGCCAAGGAATAAACGGAATAGATTTTTTTTTCATTCGGGAAGAAATGATTGTAGGACGGATAGAGCTTAATTCCTTTGGCTCCCATATCGATGAATTTTTTAAGTTCTTGAGCCAGGTCGCTAACCAGAGTGGGATTGATGGTGCAAAAGGGCAGGAATATATCCTTATCCCGGCAAAAGTCAAAAACATATTCATTGGAGACGGTTCCGGTTGTGATCGGGCTTATCTCAGGGAGAATTACGGCTCTCTCGATCTGATGGCTTTTGAGATAGGCCGCGAATTTGACCGGATCGATCATCTCTTCATATCGGTCATAGTACTCTGATTGAGCGGCCTTCTGAAAGGAATGGACCCATTCATGCCAGTGCTCTTTCCGTCCGATATGGATGTGAAAATCAATGACCTTCAGGTTTGTGTGTTGAGTCATTTTATCTTGAAAATGAAATATTAAAAAGAGAAACAGAGGATTTTGTGTTTCCAGTTTCTTTTTTTTCGATTTCTGGATCTGTGCGTCGGGTTAAGTGCCTTTTTCCTTGAAGGATTTGAGTTCTGCTTCGAGATCGTGGATCCTTTTTTTGAGCTTTTCTTTTTCTCCCTTTCTTCTCATCCCGAGGATTCTCACAAGAACGATAACCATACAGATCAGAATCAATACGTTGATCAACGAAGACGCAAGGAAGGGAAACTTGATTTGCAGAAGAAAGAGTGTGCCTACCTGGGAAAGATAAGATAAGATGAATAAAACGGCTAAAATCAGAATCCACCAGATCATGATTATCTCTCCTTTGGGAAATGAGAAATTTTTATTCTACTAATGCCCAATTTTTCTGCTTTAGCTTATAACAGAGCACAGACTCGAAGTCAAGCTGCGGGGCAGCTGTATCGAGTGCTCAGTTTCAAATCTGGGATTAAGACAAAGAGCATTGAGAGATGATTGAGCGACATCGGAAGATTTAGCCTTTCCGAGGCGTTCTTTGAGGGAATCCGACGGAGTCGGACCCGAGGACTGTCTGAGCACGGAATAATTTAGGAAATTGTGCTGAAGATGGAGTAGACATAAGGGGAAGAGATGGATAAACATGCGGAGTTCCGCAGGGCCGAGAAGGTTGAGGAGGAAATGGCGTGAAAAATCTGACTGGAGCGAAAACATCTTTCAATTCTCTTTTTTGCTGAAAGAGTTGCCACTTTCTTTTTATTCGCAGTACAATTCTGGTTAAAGGCTTGTCGAGGAGGTCATCATGAAAGTCAGGGAAATGTTCCAGAAAACGAGATCTATCCGGATTCCCAGGGGGGGATATCCGGTTGAAAAGACCGTCGCCGAGGAACTTCTGGATTTTGTTAAGCCTGGTGCCACCATCCAGCCTTTCGATAAGCCTGATAGGGGATCCGGCCCTGGGGTGTTTCATGTGGCTGTGGCGGACACAGATCTCAGAAAAACACTCGTAAACCAGGGGATGAAACTTCCTTCAGGTGAAGAGTGGGTCTTTTTTGATGTCGACAAGAATAAATGCGGCTGGTTGCTGAGTGCGAAGCCATGCTTCCTTTTTGCGGTGTTGTCTTACGTCCTGGAAAATTTATTGGAAAACAATGTTGCGGATCTCAAGACATGGACTCGGGAAATGAGCTTTGTGTTCGAGAAATCCACATTCGATATTTTTTTAACACAATATGCCCGTCTCATCCGGGATTTTAACCGCGAACTGTATATCCGGGAATATGCGCGGATGGGCTTCACTCATATCGAAGTGAATGCCTTGTCCACACCATCGCCAAAAGAAGCGGGAGTTCAAGGGGAATTTTATCCTGACTTCTATACGTACTGTCCAGCTCTTGACCAATTCGTTTCCAGCCGGTTGAATCACGGAATTTATCCCGAAGAATATCTCAGTGCCAACTTGAATCTCTTGAAGAAAAACGCGCAGCTGGCTGTGAAATACGGCCTTGTCCCCGGGCTTCTTTGCTTCGAACCTCGCTCAGTGCCCGAAACTCTGCTAAAAAGGTATCCGACTCTCCGGGGAGCGCGTGTCGATCACCCCTTCCGCAGTTTTAAGCCCCGGTTCAATTTGTCCACCGCGCATCCGGTTGTTCAGAAACACTACACTGAACTCCTGACAAAGCTGTTGATGGAAGTTCCTGAACTTGAGTTCTTGAGCATATGGAGCAATGACAGCGGAGCCGGGTTCGAGCACACACGATCCCTGTATGTGGGGAGAAACGGTGGGGCGTACTTGATTCGGGAATGGAAGGAGGATGCGGAAATCGCGAAAGCCGCAGCCTCGAATATCATTGATTTTTTCACACTCCTCCGGGACACGGCCTCCAGGATCAATCCACGGTTTCGGGTGATGACACGCCTGGAACCCTTTTACGGAGAGCGTGAATACCTCTGGCCTCAGATCGAAGATCGGATCGACGTGGAAGCGAATTCCCTCCTGGCCAGAGGATGGGAAAACAATTACACGCATCCGCAGTATCCGGATGTGACTGTTTCGGGTTCAGTGTACCACAACACTTTCTCGGATAAGGAGAAGAAGCCTTTGGATGAGCTTGACTCTCGAGGGAGCCACTGCTTCTTCTACCACTCTTTCGGACCGCACACGAACCACGAGCCGCTTTTGGGGATTCCTTTCCCCTGGTTAACTCATCAGAAACTCCAGGCTTCGCGTCAGCTCCGTGTTCGGACTCTAGCCCATTTGGGAGGCATCCAGCCGCCGGACAAGGTCCCTTTTGCCGTGAATCAAGAAGTCTTCCGTGAATTCCAGTTGAATCCTGAACTGGATATTGATAAGACAGTGCGAGGCATCGCCAAAAGATACGCGGGAAAAGATCATGCCGAAGATCTCGTGAAGGCCTGGCATTCGACGGAGCAGGCGATTCGTGGTTTCATGCCTCTTCCGCTTTATTCCCACTACGGCTTGGTCTGGCAAAGGCTGCTGGTGCGTCCGCTCGTTCCGCATATCGATCGGATTCCCGAAAAAAAGCGCGCGTATTATGAGAAATTCATGTGCACCTCCATCCACAATCCCAACCGGGTGGACTTGGCCAGGGATGTCCTTTTCGAGTTGATCACAAAAGACTATGCCCGGAAAGCGTTCATGCGGATCGATAATCATGTCTGGGAACCGCTGGAGAGCGCGATCGAACTGCTCAAAGAAAAAATGGAACTTGCGGCTCAATTCGACGGGAACCATGACTTCCGTGTCTTTGAAGACCAGTATTTCAGGATAAAAGCTCTGCGCTGTCTTTATGAGACTCTGCGGAACACAGCCGTGTGGATTTATGCGGTGCACGAATATCTGGATTCTCCCGACCATTCGAAAAAAGCCGACTGCAGGAAACTTCTTGACGAAATGATCGGGAGAGAGATTCAGAACTGCCTCGAGTTTATCCGGCTGTGGAAAGAAGCCCCCGTGGAATGGATGATCATCTCCGGAGCAGGGGAGACGCCGTTCATTCATGGAGAGAACTTCCCTCGACTCTTGAAGAAAAAGATCGCGTTGATGGAGAAACACAGGGATGATGAGCCCTATATCGACCCGGATTACATGTTCCGCATCCCCAATAATCCCTATGAATAGAGGATTGCTTTTTAAAATATGACATTTCTCATAAATGAACCAATCCGATCAATGGAACAATGTTTCATCGCCAATGAAGTGTCATTGCGAGTGCTGCGCGGCAATCTCATAAATAAAATTATAACGATTTCGTATAAGTTGAGAGACATCATTCTTTATTAGCCTGGAAGACATCACCTTGAATAAAATCATGATGTCGGTTACTATGATTGATTAACAATGAATAAATTACTCGACAGCATAGAAAAGAATAAACCGATCTCCGTAGTGGTCCATAACAATCCAGACCCGGATGCCCTTGCTTCCGCAGTGGGCCTCAGGTTCATACTGCGGAAGAAAGGATTCAAGAATATCAAGATTTATTATGATGGATTGGTGGGACGCGCAGAAAATCAAGAAGTATTGAAAATACTGGAGGTTTCCCCGCTTTTAACTTCGAAGATATCTTCGCCCAAAAGGCATCAGTACATTTTGGTCGATTGCCAGCCGTTTACAGGGAACGTCACGCTGCCGAACGGTGTGGAGCCTATCGGGGTTATCGACCACCACAGGAAAAGGAGAAAGACCTTCCAGGTGCCATACTCTGATATCCGTCCTGAGTATGGAGCCTGCTCAACCATAATCTATGAATATTTTTCTTCTCTGGAAATACCGATTCCGACTAACCTCGCCACAGCGCTGTGTTATGCCATCTCCAGCGAAACTCAAAACCTCGGCCGTGAAGGGAGTCAGGCAGATCGGAAGGCTTACATCGAGCTTCTCTCCCGTTTGAGCTTCAGCCAGTTATCCAGGACTCAGTATCCCAAGCTGTCCAAAGATTTCGTTTCCAACCTGTCCCGGGCCTTGCTCAATGCGTTCTATTACAAGAATTTGATCGGTGTCGTGATGGAAGAACTGCCCTATCCCGATTTCGCCGCGCAGATGGCAGATTTTCTTTTGCGGGTAAGGAGCATGACCTGGTCCATCTGTCTCGGCACGTTTAAAGATGTTCTGTTTGTCTCGATTCGCACTTCAAATACGCATGCTGATGCTTCGAGAATCATTAAGAAAATCATTCCCGCACACGGCGCATCAGGGGGACATGATATGATCGCGGGCGGACAGGTCAAGATTGATAAAAGTGACAGGAGCAAGGTCAGGGCCATTAAGAACGAAGTCATCCTCAAAATGATCCGAACACTCCATGCGAACGGTGTCCCCAACATTGTCAAGCTGATCAGCAATGAGCCGTTCCCTCTCTCTTAACATAATTTTCCAGGTCAATTTTTTATTTTGAATTTTTTTAAGGTCACCCCCTCATTCGCTCTTGAATACAGATAACCCTGTGAGTCGATGTGAATACAGTGGCTGGTATCGGGAAGTGTGAGAACCGTCATCAGCTGACCTTCAGGATTGAGCACATAAACATCGCGGCTTGGATTTTTGGAATAGCTTCCCCCCAGGATAAAAATGTTTTCGGAATCGTCCAAAACGATATCTTTGTATATGAGTTTGGAGGGGAGGACGAACGACGCGACTTCCTCCTTTTTGACTCTTTTTATCCCCAGAAGTTCCCTTGACCACAGTTTTTTTCCTGCCGGGTCGAATTTCTCGATTTTATCCTGGTAGTTGAAGACAATGCACAGGGAGCCTTGGGGTCCGAACACAAAGTTCACCATGTCCATCATCAGCGGGAGTTTGTCGTCGGAGTAATGAAGTTCACGATTCAATTTTCCCTCCGAGTCAAAAAGAAAAATTCTTCCCGACTTCATGGGAGAGAGTGAGGCCACAGCAATCTCTCTACCGGGGAGAACACTGAAGTCAGACACCGGGATAGAAATGGGGACACTGCGCAAATAATGCAGATTATTGTCGAAAACCTGGATTTTGGGAATGAACTGATCGCTCACGTAGATGAATCCCTGATTGCTGGCTAAATATCGGGGGGCTAAAAATTCACCCGGGCCCTGTCCTTTTCGTCCTGTTTTTTTCAGCAGCCGGCCTGTCAGGTCGAATTTTTTCAGAGAATAATCCAGAGCATCGGTCACATAAATATTCTGATCATCATCCACCACGATTCCCACCCATTGGAACAGGAGGTCGTCTTCGAGGCTCCCGATCGAGAGAACTTCCTCCAGCTGCAAGTCGCACACTCCTCTTCCTCGAATCAAAAAACAAAAAGGAATAACCATTATCAGGAACAATGAAAAAGGAAAGACTTTTTTTCGTGACATCAAATCAATTTTTTTGAACTGTTCTCAAAAATGAGAACGCTCGTTTTTCCTCCTGGAGCTCTTAAGGGATCCGCATTCTATTTTTCCAGGTATTTCATGCAGAATACATATCCAGCCAGGCAGTAGCCCAAATAATTCGAGAATAAATGAAAATTCGGCATGAGCTTTTCGGCATCATCTACGCAACTTTTAAAGGCCTTTTTGCATGCTCCTTCTTCCTCGTCTGGCTGGGCAAAGCCATTAAAGACCAAAAGGATGGCGAAAAGGATGAACAAGAGTGATGCTTTGCTGGATTGTTTGCGAACACATAAAATCATTTTTTCCTCCATGTTTGCGCGGTGATCTTGAAATCAAAACAGTCCTGTTCACGGAGAGACTCGATCAAATATAGTAACGTTTGCAGAAATCATAACCCGCCAAACAGAATGTGAGCGAGACTCCGGCTGTCGCAGCAGCGCCGATGAGAGCTCCCGGTATATTCCCTGCAGCAAGTCCTCCGATCAGTCCCAGGAATGCGCCGATCCCTGCATCGATCAAACACTTGGTCAGAGCTCTGTCGCACTCGTCAGCAGAGAGTTTGGGGGGAGAGGCAAGGATCACACAGGTGGTCAACGATAAAACGGCCGCAGTGTACTTCATAATTCTTTTTTGTCTGAAATGATTCATTCTGGAACCTCCTTATGGTTGAGGGATGACAGCACAGGAGAAACTTTCTTTGTGTGGGGCTGTGTATCATGTCCTTCTTTAACCTTCTCTGAACATAAAGACGAAATGTCTCCGGCTTATTCTCATTCCATCGGTGATTAAATTTTGCCTGGTTTTCTTTGAGCCGGAACAAACAGAACTTCCGGCGATTGGATTCTCTACCCCTAAAAGAAGAAAGCGCGACTCAAATGAGGTGAACCTCATGCAAAGATTAACGAATTTCCTCGAGAGAGAGAGGGCGGATAAAGATTTTCGGAAGGATTTGAGAGCCAGATCGCGAGTTACCTGGCTCCCTTTTTATGCTTCTGATTCATGCGCAGGCCCAGATAATACGGTTTTTGAGACGCGAAAGCTTTGGCCTGAGCGAGTATGGCTTCCTCGACATACTTTGGGCTGTATCGCCACGTTTCATAGTCAAACGTCACTGACCGTGTGAAATACAAAGGCTTAAGGGCTTCAACGATATCTTTCCTTGTCTTCGGGGAACCGTTCCTGTAGGAAAAGAGGAGCTGGTAGACAACCTGAGTCCACATCAGAATGTCGATGTTGTAGATGTCATGCTCGAACATTTTGATCAGGCTTGAATGAGCATAATCGCTTAAAATTCTCTTGAGAAGCTTAGCTCTGGGGAAATATTCGTTTCTCAATTTATCTTTGAGCTCTCTCATATCGATCCTCAACTCCTGAGGCCAGCCGAGCTCTTTGAGTCCAAAACGGGCCTTCGGCTTGGGCTTTAGGATTCGAGTTTCTATCCAGGACGCCTCTTGAGAAAGGAGCAGGTCAAAAAGTGTCGTGATCACCTGCGTGAACATGGATCCGAGCTTTGGTGCGCTGGCCTTATGAACCTTCGTTCCGAGCCCGACTTCGCATATCTTGAATGGTCCGAAAATGGCATGGAGTGTCATAAACACATCGACGCCGTACTGCTTTGCGGATGAATTCCATTTCTGTTTGAGCCAGTGGTTTATGAGCGCGGACGAAAATGCGAATTCTCCTCCGATTGGCTGACGGAGATCTTCTCCCAACAGACCGTAGAACAAGGGATAGCAGAGATGATTGGTGATTGTTCCGTCGAACTGGTGTCGGGAGTAAAGCGGGAGGGCATAATCATATCCTTTCAAGATTGGTTCTCCCAGGTACTGAATCCATTCAGGAGTAATGGAACGGAGGTCTGCATCAACGACCACCCCTCCCTTTATCGTTCTGATATGCGTCTTGGCAAAATTAAAGAGATTCAGGAAATTATTTCCCTTGCCTTTCACTCCTTTGGGTGTGCTAATGTAGTGTTTGGGTGTTTGAGTCTTTGTGGAGAGGAATGCGCTCTTCGTGTCGTCTTCACTGTTGTTGTCGACGTTCACGATTAAGGTGTTGAGATGGGCGAAATATTTTGTGAGTCCCTGATCAACCTGTTTGGTGACAAATGGAATAGTGTCTGCTTCCATGTATGAAGGGATGCCTACAATAAATTCGATATCCGACTTTGTGTGACTCATGTGAAGTACTCCTCGCAATATATTGACATGTTTGCAGGGAAATTTTTTTGTGAATTTCTTTTCCCCAGGACCATCGGACTCAGTCAGGAGCCAATTCTAGAAAATTTAAGATTGGAATTATAAACAAATTTTGGTGTAAAAGAAAAGAAAAAGATATGAAAGGAGGATTGAAAAATGAAAAAAATATGCTTTTGGATTTTTATCGCATCCTTTTGTCTGTTTTGTCAGCCTAAAATTTTTCCCCACTGCCAGATTCCCTGCGGAATTTACAATGATGAAATGAGATTCGAGATGATGAAGGAACATCTCTTGACGATTGAGAAATCCATGAAACAGATTAATGCACTATACGAACAGCCGGATAATAACGCCAATCAGATCGTGCGCTGGGTCATGAACAAAGAACAGCATGCCGATGAATTCGCACATATTGTGACATTTTATTTCTTATCCCAGAGAATCAAGATCGTAGAAGAGAAAGATCCTGAGCTGTTCAAGGATTATCTTCTCAAAGTCTCTTTGCTCCATGAAATGCTCGTTTATTCCATGAAAGCCAAGCAGACGACTGATATCAACAACGTGGAAAAACTGCGTTCTCTGGTGCAGGAATTTCACGAAGTCTATTTCAGCAAGTGAAAACCAGTGATTTTTCCTAAAATCTTTACTTGAATATATTTTTGTTTTGATTTATAAATTAACTTCACCTATAAGAATTGGCCCTGCTTTATAGAGGGTCGGCTTTGCGTCAAGGATTTTTCCTTTTGTCAAAGTCGCGACCTGAGGCTTGGGACCAAACAGAAAAAATCTTTAAGGAGGTCAAACCTTTGCCAAAAGGAACAGTTAAGTGGTTCAACGAGAAAAAGGGATACGGCTTCATCAAGCAGGATGACGGACAAGATATTTTTGTGCACTTCTCCTCGATCAACATGTCTGGATTCAAGACGCTCACTGAAGGCGATGAAGTGACATTTGAGATCGAAGACGGTAACCGTGGACCGGTTGCGAAGAACGTCGGTCGAGCTCAAGGATCTTCTGGAACTGCAGATGTAGCTGAAGAAGCTCCATTGGCGGAAGAGGCTCCGGAAGCTGAAGAAGCTCCGGAAAAGGAAGAAGCTTCAGAAGCTGAAGAAACAGCAGAAACTGAAGAAGCAGAAAAAGTAGAAGAAGCCGAAGAGACTGAAGAAACCCCGGAAACTGAAGAAGCTGAAAAAGCCGAAGAGACTGAAGAAACTGAGAAAACTCCAGAAGAATAGTTTTTGAGTTTCTATTCCTGAACCGGAAGACTAAGAGAGCCACATTCCCGTCCGCTTGGACCTGATCGAACAGGTCTAAGCAAAAAGATATAAGACTCTATCTGGATCTTCGCACTCTCATCAGCCTGATTCAGATCTTGTCGTGGTCTATCCTCAAAGGAGGAGATTCCCATCGGTCATGGCAATAAAGAAATCTTTGTTCTGGAAAACAAGGGGCCCACAGAAACTTTCAAATCAGAAGAGAAAAGGATGAAATTAAAGATAGCTGTTCTCGCTGCTCTCCTGGTTTTATTCTCTTTGAGATGTTCGAAAAAAACTCAAGAAGGATTTCCTGCATGGGAAGGAACAGTTGAATACAAAAACGGTGTAAAAGTCATCAAAAATCCAGGAGAATCCCTGTACGGCCATCTGATCCTGGACGTGGAAATAGACTTGAGTTTAGGCCGTGAGGGCGATGAAACTTCTCTGTTTTACCGATTAGAAGACATTGGCGTTGACAGCCAAGGGAACATTTATGTTCTCGACATCGGGAATCACAGGATCCAAAAGTATAACAATAACGGGGATTATCTGCAGACGATCGGGAGGAAAGGGCAGGGACCCGGTGAGTTTGACACTCCCTACGGGATGTTCATCAGCCTTGAAGATATGATTTATGTCCATGACGGGATGAGATTGAAGGTTTTTGCATCAGACGGGAAATTCAGGGAGGAGATTGTGCTTGAGAATTTCACGCATGATATTTCAGTGGATTCGAATCGGAATATATGGGGTGTAGGCCGACTTCCTTCCGACGAGGGAAGGACGAGAAGCATCGTCAAACTGAGCCAGAATGGGAAATTGGAAAAGGTCATCGCTGACTTTCCTCCTCCTGAAGTTGCGGTCAGAAGCGAGGGCGGACGAGGGGTTATGTTTTTCATCGGCCACGTATACGTCCCCTCTCTGAGTATTTTATCTCTCGGGGAGAAGAACACGCTTTATGCCCATTCTTCGGACTACGCAATTCATGTGATTGATGAGTGGGGAGAGCTTGAATTGATCATAAGAGTGGATGCCCCGCGCTCTTTGATTTCTCAGAGAGAGAAAGACGAGATTTATAGAAGGAATTCTGAATTTGAGAAGAAATGGCCCAAGGATGTAGTCAGAGACGCCATCCACTTCCCCAATCACCGGCCATTCTTCAGCTCCATTCTGACTGACGATAAGGGGCGGATCTATGTGGAAAGAGTGAAATCGGTCCTGGATGAAAGCACTGGGATTGAATTTGATATCCTGAGCAGAGACGGCCGTTTCCTCTACACAACGAAACTCCCCGTCGCTCCTGAAATCATTAAAAACGGATTCTTTTATGTTGTTCATTCTAATGAAGAAACCGGCGAGACGCTGTTGCAGAGGTTCAAGATCAATAACTGGGCAGAGATAAAAAAGGAGTAGGTGGGATTAGGTTTCAATTCACCAGCTTTTTCCGGTTGAAGAAAGACATGTATAATAATGAACAGCAATCTCGAATACAGTGGTAGCTGAAGACCTCACCCCAAGAAAAAAAAGAAATTCCTTTGATTTGTCAGTCCTGATGTGGTATTAGTGTATCCTTTTGCGTGAAGATGACCTACACATGGTTTTTCCCAATAAGGGAAGGAAATAAAGAGAAAAAAAGGGGGATTCTCTTCATCGCCCTCCTGCTTGTCATTGGTTCTGTCATGGGTTCTCCTTCCTTCTCGAAAGACAGGCAGTTTGACATCAACGACCTGAAAAAAGATGCTCCCAAATTGTTCCTGGATTGCCGCCGCTGCGATCATGAATACATCAAGACAGAAATTCCTTATGTGAACTTTGTCCGCGACAGGAAAGAAGCCGACATCCATCTGCTCGTCACGACCCAGAGAACCGGAGCCGGGGGTTTTGAATACACCATGGCCTTTATCGGGCAGAAAGATTTCCAGGGCATGCAGGACACTCTGAAGTATGTCTCCACGCGGGCAGATTCACGCGACGATGTCCGGAGGGGGATGGTGCGTGTGATGAAACTGGGTCTCGTCCCGTTCCTCAATAAAACACCGATAGCGGATTTCCTCGACGTGTTGTTCGAAGAAAAAGTCCAGCCGACAGCTGTAGAAGACAAGTGGAATTTTTGGGTTTTCCATTTGAGTTTCAGCGGTTCTGTAAACGGCGAAGCACAGAGGAAATATTTCTCTGTGCGGGGAAATGTTTCGGCCAACCGGATTACGCTTGATTCGAAATTAAGGCTGGGCCTTTCAGCGAATTTCAACGAGAGCAATTTTAAATACGAAGATGAAACGATCACGAGTTATTCAGACAGAAAGAGCTTCTACAGTCAGTATGTGTGGAGTCTTGGTGAGCACTGGTCCCTCGGGGCATGGTTAAGCGCTTCTTCGAATACCTACAGCAACATTGATCTGTCTTTAAGCCCCACTCCAGCGATCGAGTACAATGTCTTTCCTTATTCCCAATCCACACGACGACAATTCCGTTTTGTTTACAGGATCGGCTACAGCTACAGACGCTACATCGAAGAAACGATCTATGATAAGACTAAGGAAAATTTATGGGGACAATCCCTGTCCGCCACGTTTGAAATTAAAGAGCCCTGGGGAGATGCGAGTGCCACAATCGTGGGCTCTCATTATTTTCATGATTGGAGCTTGAACCGTTTAGAATTATACGGCCGTTTGTCCCTCCGCCTTGTCAGAGGGCTATCGCTGAGTATGAGCGGCGGGTTTTCGGCGATTCACGACCAGGTTTCTTTGCGCAAAGGAGACCTGTCAATTGACGAAGTTCTGCTGCATCGTTCAGAGTTGGCCACGGATTTCGACTATCGTTTCTCGGTCGGATTCAGCTATACCTTCGGTTCTGTCTACAGCAATGTCGTGAATCCCCGCTTCGGAAGATAACGAGAAGGGGAATGAAATGAGCAGCCAGCAAGTCATTTTCGGTCTTTTAGAGTTTTTCGTATCGATCTTTATCAGTTTTATCCTTATTTTTGTCAGCTACCGGCTCTTTCTCTGGATCACTCCCAGCCTGGATGAGGAGCGCCAGCTCAGGGAAAAGAACACATCGGTCGGACTCCTTCTGGGCAGCACTCTTCTGGGGGAAGCTCTGGTTGTCAAGCAGGCCATTTATCCGGTCATGGCTGTTATCCAGATCTTTGTCCTCGGCCAGGAAAAGAATTTTATGAATTTCTTGAAAATGCTGGGCTTCAGCGTGGGGTATGTATTTATCGCCGGCATCCTGGCGCTGGGCTGCATCCTGTTCAGCTTCTGGCTGTTCAACAAATTGACGCCTCGAATCGATCATTTTCAGGAAATCAAAGAGAACAATATCGCCGTGGCCCTGTTTATGTCCATTTTCATAATCGGGATTTCCCTCTTGATAAGTGCAGGAGTCTCGGGCTTGACCAGAGCATTGATCCCGTTCCCTGAAGTTGGGTCGATCCCGTTCGAATAGTTGTGTCAATGAAGACGCCTCGATTCTCCATGTTCTTCCTCTCTTTCCTCATGCTCAGCTTGATCACACTGCTCTATCTTTTTGACCTGAGCGCACCGCATGGATTCATCAGCTCAGATAGTGTCCGGCTGGAACTAGCTTCTAGCTCCAATCTCGACACGAATTCATTCGAGAAGAAAGAAACTCCAGAAGAGTTCGAACTGACCTATGGATGGAAGGACTTTAAGGGAAAGATGCATTCCATCACCTTTCCTCTCTCAAAGCAGCATCTGACTGAAGCGGTCGAGGAATTCGGTTACGATCCCGAGGAGCTCCGCGTATACCTGGAAGAGAGTCTGGAGAGAATGAATAACGAGATGATCAGCCATCTGGAGAAGTTCACAAGCCAGCTGCTTTTAGCGAGCGGATACTCGCAATACATCTCGATGGATAAAGTCAGTCCCAAAGATTTCAGCCTCAAGCTGTCTGTTCCAGCCCAAATCTCCACAGAAGTCAAGGCCGAGTTCGACAGGATAACGAGTGAGATCAGAAGAGAACAGGAAGCTTACCTGCGCAGGATTGAAAAGGAGCAGGAGAAGAAGAGAAAAAAGTTTTTAGAGGAAAAAGGCTTTCGATTTATGGGGGATAAGATGGGTGTGGATTACAGTCTCGTCGTTCTCAACAACCGCCCCAGAGTCAGGCAGGCTGTCGAGGTCATGAGAAAGGAATTTGGGAAAAAGTCTCTCCGTCAATTTTTGGCGTTGATGCTCGCGTTTATTCAGAAGATCCGATACGGGCTTCCTCCGCTCAGAGAAGAGGATAAGATCATCCTGGAATTCTGGGTGCCTCCGAAAGTGTTGATGGAGAATTTCGGAGACTGCGATTCAAAGGGGGTTACTTTTGCTGCGATGTGGACCCATTTTAAAAAATACCCTTTTATCCTGATCAAGATTCCCAAACATTTATTTGTCGGCGTGGCTATCCCTTCGCTCAGAGGAGAAGGATTCGCGATCAACGGGATAAGATACACTTTGTGTGAAGTCACCGGCCCTGACCTGATTCCTCCAGGGCTGATCACCCAGTACAGCTTTCTTTATCTTCAGGGCGGTGAATACAGGTACGAGTTAATCAATTAAGAATTCTTTCTAATTATTTCTCCCTTTGATCTGGATATACGAAATCTTAACTAGTGGAATTTAATAGGTTAAGCTGAATTTCAAAGGAGAGCTCTTGAGTTATATTTTTATTATAATTTTTTAAACTTAATCTCTCTCAAGTCCGGAAAAGCGTATGCTTTAACTTTTTTCCCTCTTCTTAAAACAATGCCACTTCGGCACCAAAAGGGACGATTTTTTAGCCTTTTGTAATCGAAACTTTCAAATGTCTTGAAAAGTTTCACCTGCCCATCCATAAACTTATAGATTCTGATCTCCGGTTCAATGGGATCTGACTCGATGAAGTACACATCATCAGGATAATAATAATCTATCCGGCCTTGCGCTTTTCCGATTTCTTCGATCTTGAAATTCTCAAGGTCCAATGTGGCAAAGGATGTTCCCATTCTCTGGTCTTCCAGCGTTATCCTTTTTTGCCCGTATAATTCCTTTATGGGAAAATCATCCAGCTTTGTCCTTAAGTAATAATGGAGTCCGAATCGATAGTCCCCAGGATTCGGAATTCTCTGGATAGGCACATACTTTCCTTCTTTTTCTTGATGGATGATAAGCTCATCTTCAAGGTAAGTGAGGAGCATCCCGTTGATGTAAAAGGGCCATTTCTGGCTTTTGCCGATAAGCTCAGCCCTGCCGTCTTCCCATAATTTAAAAATATGTATTTCTTTTTTATAGGGTCCGTTGAGCAGCCAGAAGCGTTGGCCGTCATTTCTATCTGCCCCAAAAATTGTGAGGTTGTAGTAATGCTTCAGTGGTTTATCATCGAGAGATATCTTTATAACATTCCTTGAAGATTCGTCGAGGAGGATAAGTTTTTTATCTGGAATAAATTTTTTATCTTTATAATCCCAAGGATTTCTATTGTATTCCAGAAAAGCGAATGTTTTTTCATGAATCCAGAACGACCAGCGAAAGTATTTCTTCGGGGGCGCTTCGTACAAGACGTCAACTGTGTAATCGGACGTGTTTATCCTGATAATCTTGCCCGAAATACTGTCGTACACATACTCATTTTTTTCATGGAAAGGAGAAGGCCAATAAAATCCATAATCTCCTTCAATTTTGTGGACATTTTGTCCATCGTAGATTTTTATCCCGGAATAACGATGTGATTCGATCAGTTTATGATCATTGGTGAGATAGTAATATGAGTATCCAGTGATTATCGACCGGTGGGCAAAGATAAAAGAAATAATCAAACCTCCAAAGAAGATCGGTGCCAACAGTTTAAAGAAACGCTTGTTGTAGACTTTGGCAGGGCGGACATCCAATTTTTTTATGGATAAGCCGAAAGATATCAAAAGCGGTAGCAAAAGGACAAATGCTGAGAAATAGGCCAATGCTGCGATTTCTGGATTCCATTCTGTAGTAAAGAAATCTCTAAGGTCTATTATATAATAAAAATGAATATCTACTTTGGTCCTGACCGCCAGCCAAAATATAAGAAGGAGTAGATTCAGATAAATGAATAAAGAAAAAACAGACGATACAAACAGGACAAGGAAATTATTCGAGCTGGCAGATAAGGAAAGGGAAATCAGGTAGAAAGAAAAGTAGATCGTGGTGAAGGAGACGAGTGAAAGTGCGGCATGGTTATGTCCTTCTCCGAGATAGATGATTAAGAACACGACATAGAAAAGCGAAACAGAGATGAATCTTGGAAGAATTTTCAGGCCGATGAGCTTGTATCGAGTAAAGGGGAGAGAGAGGAGATACTCCATTCCCCTCTGGCCTCGTTCAACAGAAAAGAGTGAAACTCCCATGAAAAAAGCCCAGAAGAGCAGGCCGAACTGGAAGATAGGAAAAAAGACGCTGAAGTAGGGCTGGGGTTCAGGAGCTATGATTTTCGTGAACACAAGAAAGGCGGGCAGAGCGAATAGGAAGACTATGAAGATAGCGGTCTGTTTTAAAACGTCACTGATTTCCTTTTTGAACATACTGGCCTCCGATAAAAGCCTTAATGATTTCGTTGAGATTTGCATCCTTAAAATCTAATGAATATTTATCTTTGAGATTTTCAGTGAAAGGATAAATGAAGTATTCCTTGAGTTGAGTTAATTCGCGCTTGAAAATGCAGGGGATTTTTTCTGGGATCTCAGATTCTATGACTACTTTTTTCAGTTTTTTCCCCAGGGTTTCACTTTTTTCGTCCATGATGAACTGTCCCTTCTCCATGATCAGCACTCTCTCCGGGATTTTTTCGATCTCGGAAAAAGTATGGTTGACCATGACCAGAGTGGTCTGGTTGCGTTCGAGCAGATCGATGACAGCCTCCAAAAATTGCTCTCGAAGATATGGGTCTATGGCGTGGATGATCTCATCGACGAGGAGGATTTCAGGCTTCTGGGCCAGGATGAGGGAGAGATGGAAGAGGATCCGTTCTCCAGCCGAAAGGTTCTTGATTTTTTGGGTCAAATTGAGGTTCAGTTCTCTGAGCAGAGTGTCATCGAAATCTTTGATGCCGTAGACATCTTTGTGAAAATCGATTCCCTGCTGAAGCGAGAGATTTTCCAGGAGGCTGACTTGGTCCGAGATGAATCCGATTTTGTCTCTGGAGACACTGCCGCTGTAGTGAATATGCCCCTCATCAGGGTAAATAACTTCCGCCAGGCATTTGAGAAGTGTTGTCTTTCCCGAACCGTTCCTCCCGGCGATCACCACGGCTTCGCCTTTTTGAAGCTGGAGATCGACATTGTTCAGGATTGTTTTCTTTCCGATATTGACTCTTAAATTCTCAACTTCAACGATGTTTTCGGTCATTGTCCGCATACCTCTTGATTAGATTTTTTATATCGTCTAAAGACGCGCCCAGAGAAAAAGCTCTTTCCAGGAAGCTTCTGAATTCATCCTCAACCATCATTTTGCGGAGGCTGTCCAACTTGGCCTTTTTGTAGTTCACCCAGTTGCCGCTGCCTCTCTTGCTCGTAATGAATCCCTCTTCTTCCAGAGTGTAGTATGCCTTTGCGACAGTGTTGGGATTCAATTTCAGGATTTTGGCCAATTCTCTGATCGGTGGCAGCTGGTCACCGTCGTTCAGCCGGCCGGAGAGTATTTCCAGTTTAATCATATAGATGAGCTGCCGATAGATCGGCAGAGGTGAACTGAAATCAATGTCAGTGCGGAACATGGAAGCCTCGCTTCATTTAGATTGTACTATTAATATAATACAATTATTCTGTTTGTCAAGAAAAATTTTATATTTTTTTATGATTTATTTTAATATAATCTGAAATGTTCAGAAAAAAATTACATTTTTAAAGGCTGACTGTGCAGATCAAATATCTTGATGGAGACAGGCTGTATTATGCCTTTCTGATCGGCGGGAATGCGGTCATTGAAGACAAGAATTATCTGAATAAGATCAATGTCTTTCCAGTCCCGGATTCTGATACGGGGACGAACATGGCCTCCACTATGCGGTCGATCGCTGAAGGAGCCGTGCACAGCCGTTCTGCTGAGGCCACCATGCAGTCCATCGTGGATTCAGCTCTTTCCGGAGCCCGCGGAAATTCAGGGCTGATTTTTGCCCAGTTTCTGTATGGGATCAGCGAGAAGATCAAAAATGTCAAAAGGGTTTCAACCAGCCAGTTCGGTGAATCAGTCAGAGAAGCTGTGAAGTATGCCTATAAAGCCATTGTTTCTCCAGTCGAAGGAACCATGCTCACCGTGATGAAAGATTGGGCGGACGCCGTGTATCAAAAAAGGAAGGAAAAGAGGGATTTTGCTGACCTCCTCTCGGATTCGCTCCAGGTGGCGAAAAGATCCCTGACAGAGACCCCGAAGAAGCTCGCCGTTTTAGCCAAGGCTGGAGTCGTTGACGCAGGAGCCAAGGGATTCGTCGATTTTCTTGAGGGGATCACGAATTTCATTAAAAAGGGGAAATTGAGGAGTCTTCCCAAGCCAGAAATCTTGCCTATGGACACGAAGGTCCATGTTCACTCGCAAAAGGATGTGATCGAGCATAGATTCTGCACCGAAGCTTTGATCACTGGAAAGAATATAGATCTGGAGAAAGTACGGAAAGAAGTGCGTCCCTACGGAGTCTCTGCAATCGTCGCTGGAAGTCCAGAGAAAATGCGGATCCATATCCACACGAATAATCCAGCGGATTTGTTCTTTTATTTGAAGAATTACGGCTCGATTAACCAGATCAAAGCCGATGACATGCTGAAGCAGTATGTGGCAAGTCATAAACGGAAATCCAGTATCGCTCTGGTTACCGATTCCTCCTGCGACCTTCCCCAGCAAGTTATAGACGATTATCAAATTCATGTAATCCCTTACAATTTATCCTTCGGTGACACCCTGTTTCTTGATAAGATCACCATCACACCTCAACAGTTTTACACTCTCCTCAAAACCGTTAAAGAATTCCCGAAAAGCGCTATACCCCCGCTGAAAACCGTCCAGAGTCTTTTCTCTTTTCTGGCCAGCCATTATGAATCATTGATCGTGGTCAGTATCTCTGATGGGCTGAGCGGGGCTCACAAGCAAACTATAGAAGCATCATCTGTGGTGAAAGATAAAAAGATAAGCCTGATCAACTCGAAGCACCTTTCTGGCACTTTAGGCCTTATCGTGCTTCGGGTTGCGCAGGCCATCCAGGAAGGGAAGACACACGAACAGGTTGTTCAGCTGGCCGAGGAATGGGTCGCAAAAACAAAGCTTTTTGTGGATATAAAAACACTCAAATACATGGTCCGGGGAGGTCGGGTGAGCCCTATGAAAGGTTTGGTGGCGCAGGCATTAAACATTAAGCCGCTTATTTCTCTCGATTCGGAAGGGAAGGCGTTTGCTCTGGGCAAATCATTCACCCGCAAAGGCAACATGAAAAAAATCATCCGGGAAGTAAAGGGCATGGCTGAAGAAGGAAAGATATGGAATTATGCGATCGTGCATGCCCAGAATCCCGAGCGTGCGGAGATGTATGCCCGTAGCCTAGACGAGATCCTTCACAAGAAACCTGCATTCATCATGGATCTTTCACCGGTCATCGGTGTGCACAACGGCATTGGTGTTGTCGGTGTGGGCGTCATGTATGAATGAGTTTATTCTGTACGCACATCTCTTCATCTAGCCGGTCTAACTTAAGCTTCATTCCTTTCAGGAGGAGATTCAAATGAGTTTTTCCATGATAGATTATATTTTTTATTCAGCAGCCGCCGTTTTGGTGTATATGACACTCGTTTTTTTAATAGCATTATTCATGAAGGATAATTCGATAGTCGATATAGCCTGGGGGTTGGGATTTGTGCTTGTCGCACTGCTGACTTTCTTTCTGGAAAAGGGATTCACATTTCGTCATGCGCTTGTGACCGCACTGGTTTTGATTTGGGGATTCCGCCTTGCCGTCCACATATTTATCCGGAACAGAGGAAGGGGAGAAGACTTCCGGTATGCGCAATGGAGAAGAGAGTGGGGAAAAGGATTTCTTCTCCGGAGCTTTTTCCAGATCTTCATGCTCCAGGGATTATTGCTCTTGGTCATCGCCTCTCCGGTGTTGCTCGTGAACTCTTCGAAAGAGGCAGGGGCTTCTCTTCTGGATTTATTTGGCCTCATTCTCTGGCTTGTCGGATTCTTTTTTGAGGCCGGGGGAGATCACCAGCTTTCCAGGTTCAAAAGAAATCCTCAGAACAGAGGGAAGATAATGAGCTCAGGACTCTGGAAATATACGCGGCATCCCAATTATTTTGGGGAAGCCGCGATGTGGTGGGGAGTGTTCCTGATCGCCCTCTCTGTCCCGTATGGCTGGACCGCTGTCGTGAGCCCTCTTCTCATCACGTTTCTGCTGTTGAGAGTATCCGGAGTGACGATGCTGGAGAAGAAGTATGCGGGAAACAAGGAGTTCGAGGCGTACACGAAGCGAACGAACGCTTTTTTCCCCTGGTTTCCGAAAAAAATTGACTAGACTTATATTATATCTTCTGTAAGGAGAGAGAATATGTTAAAAATGGTAGATGTTGTCGGGATCTCACCGCTCGGGTTTTCAGAAGCTGTGAAGGATGGCGTGGAGCAAGTGCTCGATTCCGGAGAAAAAGTTCATTTTTTTCAGGCCTTGGAGCAGAGAGGAGCTGTCAGAGACGGGAAATTAAAGGAGTTCCAGGTCGTCTTGAGAGTGGCAGTGGATTATTCGAAATAAGGGTGAGAACGCGATCGTTGAAGATCACTCACCTGTGCGTTTCAGGCGGATTTTTTGTCGAATAGTGTATTAGAATTTCATCACAGGGACATTGAATAAATGAGAGGTAAAAAGGAAATGAAACAGAGTGATATTCTGAAGCTCATCGCAAGTCTCATCATATGTCAGTTGGCCGGGTTTGTGGGTTCTCTGTTCACCACCCCTTCCATCCCCACATGGTACGCATCCCTTGAGAAGCCGTCCTTCACTCCGCCCAACTGGGTATTTTCGCCTGTCTGGATCAGCCTGTTTGTGTTGATGGGGATATCCCTTTTTCTGGTGTGGCAGAAAACCCTGCATTATCCCGGAGTGAAGACGGCTATGCTGTGGTTCGGTGTCCAGTTGGCTCTGAACATGTACTGGTCGGCCCTGTTCTTCGGGCTCAAATCCCCGTTTTTGGCCTTCATCGAGATCGTCCTTCTCTGGGTGGCTATTTTTATAACAATCTTTAAGTCATTCAAAGTTTCCAGATTGGCTGGAGTTTTACTCGTCCCTTATTTTTTCTGGGTGAGCTTCGCAACAGCCTTGAATTATGCCATTTGGAATCTTAACGCGTAGGATTGAATCAGTTCCGCGAATGAAATGATGTGAGGAGGCTTTAAATGATCATTGCCCGTTATTTCTTGGTATGGCTTTTGTCTTTTATTTTTACGAGTGCAATAGATGCTTTGTGGCATCTCGGGATATTCAGAAAGATGTATGCGGACGGAATGAAACCGGTCGCCCGAATGAGCGAAGGAAAAATGGCCTTGCGTCCTTTTGCTGGAATCGTTGCTCAGATACTGTTGGTGACGTGCATTGTGTTTTTAATTCTTTATAAAACTCAAAACGGGGAATTGCTTGAGGCCGCTCTCATCGGCATAGCTGCCGGTGTTCTCGCGATTACTGTTTATGGAATCACGAATTATGCAATATTGAAAAATTGGAATTTGAGCATAACCATTCTCGAAATCGTCTGGGGTCCCATCCTGGGGGGATTGAGCGGCCTTTTTGTGTTCTGGATGAAATCTCTTATTCTGCAGTAATATCTCTATTATTTTGCAGAAATAGACCACCCCAAAATCATCTGCGCTTTAGTCTTTTTCGTTACTGAGTTATCCTGAAACAAAATCCACTTGAGTCTCACGGGAAATGAGAATGTCTCCTATTTATTTCATTGGATGTGTGGGTTTTTCTTGACTTTCTTGCAGTATATCAATAACTTAAAGGAGAAGTGGAAACCCTGAAAAAGGAATAGGGTTATGGTGGAATTGAGGAGCATGTGATGTCTAAAAGGCATTTGGGTCTGTTCCTGGTTGTCTTGCTGGTTTTTTCTGTCTGCAAAAGTCAAAAAGAAGAAGAGGTCTCTTCGTCAGAATCCGGTCTGGTTGTCGGGTCTAACGGGATGGTCAGCACAGCCCATCCTCTCGCCACGAGATCCGGATTGGCTGTACTTCAAGCGGGGGGCAACGCCTTCGATGCGGCTGTGACCATCGCGGCCATGCTGAATGTCGTTGAACCTACGAATTCGGGAATAGGAGGTTATGGAACAATCCTGATTTATGATGCAGTCAGAAACAGGACGCGTTTCCTTGACTCGAGCGGAAAGATCCCGATGAACGTGGATTCGGATATGTTCCGCCCGCCAACGCCGAATTACCTGGATAACCGCCGCGGCGCGAAGGCTGTTTCCACTCCGGGGAATGTGAATGCCTGGTGGGCCATGTCTTCCGAGTACGGTCGGCTCAAATGGAGGAACCTTTTTAATGATGCCATACAGGCCGCGGAAGACGGGATAAAGATCGACGAGCGCTTGAGCCGAGTTATCGAATTGACCTTTTCCGAATTCAATCCTTATGCGCAGTCTGTTTACGGAAAGAGAGGCAAACCGTTGAAAGAAGGGGATCTCTTGATTCAGAAAGACCTTGCGGAGTCATTCCGTCTCATTGCCGAGGATGGCGCCAGAGTTGTTTATAAAGGTGAGTTGGCCAGTTCTATTGATAAAACGATGAAAGAGAATGAAGGTTTCTTGGCTCTAGAAGACCTCATGTCTGATAAAGCTGAATGGTGGGATCCTATACGCATAGAATACCGCGGGTATGAAGTGATGACTGCTTCGCCTCCTTCCACTGCATTCCCTTCACTCATCCGGCTGGGTTTGATGAGCCGTTTCAATAATGCAGCTCTCGGACACAATACCGCAGCTTATCTCCACCGTTTTGCCGAAGTCACCAAGCACGCGTTCTGGTGCCGTTTGGCCTTCGCAGGAGACCCGGAAATCAATCCACCTCCCTTATTCAGGCTGTTGAGTGAAGAGTACTGGAAAGAGATCGTTGATGAGCTGGATATGGAGGAGGCCCAGCCGTTTCGGCCGCCCAATATCGTCGTGAAAAGCGGAGATAACACCACGCATTTTGTCGTCGCTGACAAATGGGGAAATATCGTCAGTGCGACTCAAACCCTAGGAAACTCATTCGGCTGTCGGATAATGGTCGACGGAACAGGCATCTGGCTCAACAATTCTCTTGCCTACTGCACGTTCGAGCCCAAAGGGAATCCTATGGATGCCCATCCCGGCCAGAGAAAGCTGTCCGGCGACTGCCCGACGATCGTCTTCAAGGAAGGCAAGCCGTGGATCGCTATCGGTACTCCCGGTGGACATGCGATCGGCCAGACCGTGCCTCAGATGATCATGAACATGATTGACTTCGGGATGGATATTCAGCAGGCCATTGCTGCGCCGCGAATCGCTTTTGTCGAACCGGATTTCATCCTTATCGAACAGGGAATTGATCCTTCGGTCATAGATACCCTCGTCGAAATGGGCCACAATGTCCGGCGCGCCAGAGGAATCAGTAATGCGCATGGCTTGGTGATCGAGTATGATGCGGCGGGCAAGCCGGTGAAGTTCATCGGCGGTTCCGATCCTCGCGGAAGAGGCCAGGCCCTGGGATACTAAAATCTAACCACTCTTCATAGTCAGTTTTAATCTTTCATTTTAATTTTAATTTGAAAAAAGGTGTCATTGCGAGCCTGCGTAGCAATCTCATAAGACAGAAGTGTCATTGCGAGCCTGCGTGGCAATCTCATAAAAATAACTTTTTTCAATGAAGTTTTAAAATCATAAAACTTATAAGACTCCATCTTAAAATTTTTTGTTTATTTTTTGAGCAATTTCTTCTTAAGAGATTGCCGCGCAGGCTCGCAATGACACCATTAATTCATCCTTCATAGAGGATTGCTGCGCAAGCTCGCAATGACATTATTGAGATGATATCGAATTATTGATATGGTTTAAATCTTTACTTTGTTTCTTGGCTTGATTTTTCCATGACTCTTATCCGCCAGATCCAGATTATCAGAACGATTAAAGAGGCCGCGATTCTCAGGGTTGGCGATACGGTAAAGAAGTCAAAAACACCATGGACGGCCGCTGCGATCGACAGACCTATCAGAGAAGCTTTGAAAAGAGATTTTCCATCAATCCGGGCCTTGCCGACCGTGTATCCCCATATCGAGGAAAAAATGGTATGCGTCAAAGGTGAGGCGAAAGCGCGGCCAAAAAGCTCAAAACCCTCCAGGTATTTCAGATAGTAAATATTCTCTAAACTCGCAAACCCGAGGGCAATCGTTGACGCGTAGACAATCCCGTCTATGACTTCATCGAAGGCCTTGAGTCTGAGAATGATGAAAAGAAAAGGAAGGAATTTGAAGAATTCCTCCACTAACCCGATTACCCCCAGGCTGTAGAAGAAATAGTCCAGACCTTGGCCTTCCATCAAAGCGCTGGGATCATCGGGGATTCCGACGAGGGGAAGGAGCCCGTAAAATTTCATGCAGGTATAGGCGGCGACCAAGCCCAGAATATAAGTTATTCCCAGGTTGCGGATAGGCTCGGGCCGATAACGGTCCTTATAATAAAAATAACCCAACCAGAAGACTGCAGGGGCAATGATTCCCGAGAGGATGATCCAAACCGTCATTCTGAATGATGCCCGGGAAAAAACAGGGATTTCTTATCTGATGCTCTTTATCTCTTCATCATCGATATTTTTTATTCCTTCACTCAGGATGTAAAGCTCGAGAAGAAATCTATCTCGGAGCTCCATTTCCTTTTCTAGGGCTTCCACGGCTGTTTTTGAGGTGCTGTGGACCGAATTCAGAGCGGTTTTGATGTAGTACATGTCGTTATTCAATTGGGAGAGGCTCAAAGTTTCCAGTTCCTTGGAATATATGATTTCCGGGGATTTCGGGTACTCCGCCTTAAAGTGCGGGGCTGTTTCCAGAGTATCGTATTCTTTCAATACAGAAGTCTCCTCTTCCCGTTCCACCTCAGATTCCTGAGCCCCTTCTTCAGTTTTCTTTTCAATCTGTTCTTCCATGCTGGCGATCAAGAGGTTGAGTTCTTCTTTGGCCTTGTTCATTTTTTCGATTTCCACAGTGATGAGCCTTATGTCCTCTTCAAGATTTGCAGTCGCCTGGCAAAGAATATAGAATCCCAGAAGCCGAACCTGAACAGGGGAAACAGTCCTGAACTGGTACCGTGCGATTTGTGAAGCCACGAAAACTGGCTGACTTTCTTCACGGTCAGTCAAGAAATTCTCCGGGAAAGATTCGACTGCCTTAGAGATTTTCGAATGCATCGAAGGGTGGAGCTGCTTCTTGATTCTGTACTGCTCTTGGAGTATTTGATTCTTGTCAATGGTTTGTGATCTTACTCTTGATAATCCCATCGCCAGAAAGCTGAATATGAACACAGATAGAAATATCCATAATCCTGATTTCATGCTTTTTCTTCTCATTTTTTCGTCCCCTCGGGATAACTTATATCATATCAATGACTTGATGTCAAAATTGAGTGAGAATGGGTTGTTTCCCGCAGAGTTGAATTTTAACTATTTGATGTTTTGAATCAAGATATCTTGTGTGGTAGATATTTTTTTCATCATCTGTGAGAGAGTGGAGATGAACTTAGAGCGCCGGTCCATCGTCATCTGCAGTCTCAGGGATGTCATCTCGGACATCTCATTCATGCCGTCGAGCTTTCCTTTTAGGTCATCCAACAGAGATTTCAATCCTTGAATGGTCACTCCGTCTGTGCCCGAAAGGTCGTACACGACTGGTGTTGTATGGTAAGTGATTCCGAGATGGCGTGTTTTCTTCAATTGCGGCCGGGATTGAATTCGAGAGACTTTCACTCGAGTCTTGACTGGTTTTTTTTCAGTTTTTGATTTTCGAGACTCGACTTGTTTGGATTGTGATTCCTTTATCTGATTTGTCACCAACCGGATTTGCCGGCGCAGCTTCTTTTTAGCTTCATGCATTTTATCGATTTCATCTGCGAGTTCCTGTATGTCCTCTTCAGCGGCCAGTGCTGTTTCATACATTATCCAGCTCACCAGAACATCATTTTCAATCACATTTAGCTTCATAAATTCTGCGAGCAGGGAATCAGAGGCGATTTGAGAGAGATCCATTTCTTTTAAGTCATCTAACATCATTCGAGAGATATCTCTGTCTTCTAATTGCGAAAACACTTGTTTTTGGAATACTTTTTTTGCCTGCTCCGCCTTCTGTAGGGCGGTCGGCTGGAGAAGCCCCGAGATTCTGTTCATCTCTCGTGTGATGTCTTGAGGGATTTCTTTTTTTTGAATTCTTTGAGAGGAATTCGCAAAAGGAGTTATGACGAGAAGAAAAGCGAGAAAAATTGTTCTCAAAGAGACTATAATCCCTTGCTTTAAATCATTTTTCATGTCCGACTCCTTGATCGGGATTTAAGGATTCTCTATTGTTTGGACTTGATCATTCGAGCGTTCCAGATGACGAACCTCCGTAATAGATGCCGTTGAACAGGAACTTGAAGGTTCCGTGGGGT
>CAYGBC010000035.1:0-32281 GCA_964348015.1 uncultured Eubacteriales bacterium
GCTGTGTCCATCGTATTCGGCAGCATGGCCAACAGCATTGCCCTGGTGGGATTCGGGCTGGACAGCGTTGTCGAGTCCCTTTCGGGCGGTGTTCTGATTTGGCGTCTGAGGAAGCATGGAAAAATATCGCCCGAAGAAGAAGAACAAGTAGAGAAAAAGGCGATGAGATTTGTGGCTTTGACTTTTTTCGTTCTCGGTCTCTATGTGCTGTTCCAATCTTTGAAAAAATTGATAGTCAGAGAGATTCCTGAGCCTTCACTTCCGGGGATGATCATTGCGGCGGTCTCGATAATCGTCATGCCCGTGTTGACCTGGCAGAAGTACAAAACGGGAAAGCAGATCGGGAGCAGGGCGTTGATCGCCGATTCAAAGGAAACCCTGGCCTGCGCTTTCCTTTCTGTAGCGCTTCTTCTGGGCTTGGGAGGCAACTACGTGTTCGGATTCTGGCAGGCGGACCCGATTGTCGGCTTGATCATCTTCGCGTTTTTATTCAGGGAAGGGCTGGAAAGCTGGAAAGAATCTCAGGAGAAAGAGGAGAACGATACATAGAGCTGGAAACTCAAGAGAATTCACTGTCGAAATGCCTGCGCCCTGGATTCGATCGTGAATCAGACTTCTGTCGCAGCGACCCGTGTATTAACTCTTCAGGAAGCTTCTTTTTGGAGATTCTTCTCTGCTTTGTGTTTGTACTGCAGGCGGATGTACAGAATGAGCAGCATCAGAGGGCCCAGAATTAATCCGCCGATCAGGAATAAAATTTGACGTCCTTCACTGAGACCCAATTCCAGGGCCCACTTGGCAGAGATGATCGCGCAGAGCACGTTGCCCACGGCTAATGCTTCGGTCATAATCCCTCCTTTTTCCTGAGATTTAACTCTTGAATAATATTCTCCAAGGAATACCCCATGTCCGTGACTTTGGAGATGTATTCATCCGTTGCCTTCACGAACAGTTCGAGCCGTTCCTTCTGCATTTTTTGACTGTCCAGTTTGACGAAATATCCGGCTCCCGGACGTGAGATGACGAATCCCTCCATCTCCAGCTGGTAGTAGACTTTGATGATGGTGTTGGGATTGATCTGGAGTTTCAAAGCCAGTTCCCTGATCGACATCAACTGGTCCCCGTCTTCCAGTCGTCCGGAAAGAATCACCAGCTTGATGCCCCGTTTGACCTGCTCGTACACGGGGAGAGCAGACTTGACGTCCACTTTGATTTCAAAGGATCTTCTTTGTTCTTTTTTCACTGATCTACAATAATATAACAGTAAATCAGCCTGTTGTCAAGATAAAATAAAAAAAATAAAAAGATTTGTGTAACTTCTTGATTTAGTCGTGAATATGCATTAAAAATTAAGCCTAACTCCTGGAAAGAGAAGACACGTGATCGATATCAATTTTTCGGAAAAAGACCTCAACCCAGAACGGCCGAAGATCGGTTGGGTTTGCACTTATACTCCGGAAGAAATCATACATGCCGCGGGCTTCCATCCTTTCCGCATCCTTGAGAAGACGCCCTCCACCAAGAGGGCCGATGCGTATCTCCATCACAATCTCTGTCCTTACGTGCGGAGCTGTCTCGATTTCGGGCTGAAAGCAGAAGACCAGAATCTGAAAGGAATCGTGATCGCTCATTCCTGCGACGCCATGCGCGGCTTGTACAACAGCTGGCATCATTATGTGTCCTCCACTCCATTCGTCCATTTCATGAATGTCCCGAAAGACTCCAGCCCTCTGGCCATTAACTATTTCACCAAGGAAGCGGGAAAGCTCAAGGAGGCCCTGGAAAATTATTCAGGCCGAAAGATCGAAGACTCCGCCTTGTGGAGAGCGGTAGACCTGTATAACGAAACCCGGGGTTTACTCGGCGAGCTCTATGAACTCAGAAAAACACCCGTATTTACGATCAAAGGAACGACTGTTTTTAAAGTCATCCAGGCAAGCCAGAAAATGCGCAGAACAAGCTTCAACAAGAAACTGAGAAACTTTCTCCGCGAAGTTAAAAATCATGAAGAGAAATCTCAGGAAACAGGCCCGAGGATTATGATCGTCGGGTCCCTTCTCGCCAACGCTCAGATTATCGAAATCGTTGAGGGGGCTGGAGCCGCAGTTGTCTGCGATGACATGTGCTCCGGAAGCCGTTATATTGAAGGGAATGTCGAAAAAGGGGATGATCCCCTGAAGGCTCTGAGCTCCCGCTACCTCCTGAAATCTCCCTGCGCCCGGATGAAAGACACAGAACTCCGCTTAAAAAAAGGAGCGAAACTGATCGAGGATTTTCAGGTCGAAGGGATAATCTACCAGACAGTAAAATTCTGCGACAACCATCTCTACGATTTTCCTGTTTACCAGGATTATTTTCAGGATGCGGATGTGCCACTCCTTCAAATAGAGGAGGATTTTATCGGTGGAAACATCGGCCAGATCCGGACGAGAATCGAGGCCTTCATTGAAATGCTTTGAGTAAGCAGAGAAAAATGAAAGAGAGAAACCAACAGATAGTCACCAAGGACATGTTGAAGAAAGAGAGCTTTTACGTCAAAGCGAAATTAGCGAATAAAGTGAGGAAGCGCCCTTCCAGTCTCAAGGCCTCTCAAAAATTGATGGACATGATACTGGACATCAACCAAAAAGCGGTTCGGGGAGAGAGGCCGCATGTCCTGACCACCATATGGGCGCCTTCAGAAATTTTGTATGCCCTGGATATCCTGCCTATCTGCGTGGAATCGACTGCAACGGGTCTGGCCAGTTCCGGGTTGAGCGATGAGTTCTTGGGAATCGCTGAGAAGAATTTCCACACACCGGAGACCTGTTCGATCCTGCGCTGTGGAGTGGGAGCCGTCATCGATAGACTTTTTCCCCAGCCTGCGGCTGTAATCGCCATGACTCATCTCTGTGACGCAGGAACGAAAGTGAACTCCATCGCCAGTCGGGTTTACGAATCTCCTTTCTTCTTGATCGATATTCCTCAGGAGAGAGGACAAGAGGCTGTCTCTTATGTGACCGGACAGCTTGAAGGGATGGCGAGCGGGTTGAGTGATCTAACTGGCCGGAAACTCAAGAAAGAAAAGCTGTCCGAAGCCATAGATCTTTCGAATCAAGCTCGAAAATATGCCCTTCGTGTGAATGAGCTTCGCCAGGCCGTACCCTCACCGATGAAAGGGAGTGAAGCAATCGGTTATCTCTACTCGATCACCCTTGGATTCGGCTCGAAGAAAACTGTGGAAATTTACCGGAGCATGGCCAAAGAGCTTGAAAAACGCGTGGAAAAGAAATTCACCCCTCTGGGCAAAGAAAAATATCGCCTCCTCTGGCTCCATATCCGGCCCTATTTTCGAAACCAGTTGTTCAACTATCTGGAAAAGCAACAGAAAGCTGCGGTGGCTTTCGAGGAGATAAATCACATTTATTGGCCCGAATTGGACCCGGAGCAGCCGTTTCGAAGCGTAGCGAAGAGGTTGGTTTTAAATTCCGGGATTGGACCGATTGACGCTTATACCAATACACTTTTGGACCTTGTGCGGAAGTACAAAGTCGATGGGGTCCTTCACTACGCTCACTGGGGATGCCGGTGGAACTATGGCCGGTTGAGAGTGATAAAGGATGCGTTCCAGGGAAAGGGGATTCCTTTTGTCAGCATTGACTGCGACAGCGCTTCCAGCCAGAACTACTTTGAAGGCCAGCTCAACAGCAGAATCGACACTTTTTTGGATATGCTGAGTTGAGAGCACAATCCTGCTCAGGCTTGACATCTTATTTGGCTGGCTATATAGTTTGACTGCACTAATCGGGGAAAAGGAGTGAAGAGTGGGATTACTTGCCAGGCGATTGTCTCATCTGCTATTCCCCAGAATTGAAGCGCATGAATGGTAATGCATGAGCGAGAATTGGAATGATGGAAGAATCTTGGGTGATCGGTCTATGATATTGAAAGTGAAACTGTTGTATCATCTGATATAAAATGAAGGCATCAAAAGGAGGGAATGGAATGTTTGCGCGCTTGACCATATTTCGGATCTCTCCGGACAGGGTTGATGAAGGCACAAAACGCTATAAGGAGAGTGTATTGCCTTCTACAAGGGAGCAAAAGGGTTATAGTGGAACCAATGTCATGGTGGACCGAAAAACAGGAAACACTGTGATTATTACCTTTTGGGAGAATGAAGAAGATGCCGCGGCTAACGAGAAGAACCGCTACTACCAGGAACAGGTGGCAAAATTCATAACATTCTTTAAAAAACCTCCGATCCGTGAAGGATATGAAGTTGTCATCCGGGATTTAACATAAGGAGAAAATACGGACGATTCCTGATTGACCGAATGTTTGACTCTTTTTTGGGTTATTGATATTCTTTCGCCTCATTATTAAAGGGAAAAACAGGCATGAAATGCCCCAAATGTGATTTTGAAAATCCTAAGGATTCCAATTTCTGCAGCAAATGTGCCACCCAGCTCATCCTGCAAGAGAAGGATTCTGCCTCCAAGGATGGGAACACCCATGAGATAAGGATCGAGCTGCTTCCAGGAGAGATTTTTGCGGGGAGATACCAGGTCTTGGAGGAATTGGGCCGAGGCGGAATGGGCAAAGTGTACAAAGTCTTCGATAAAGAAATCAAGGAAAAGGTGGCGCTGAAGCTCTTGAATCCGGATATTGCGGCTGACGAAAGAATTATAGAGCGTTTCCGGAACGAATTGAAACTGGCCCGTCAAGTCTCCCACAGGTACGTTTGCCGGATGTTCGACCTCAACAGAGAAGGAGAGGCCTACTTCATCACGATGGAGTATATTTCCGGGAAAGATCTGAAAAGCATGGTCAAAATGATGGGGCCGATGAGTTCAGGCAAGGCACTTCTCATAACCAAGCAAGTGTGCAAGGGATTGGCTGAGGCACACCAGAGAGGAATCGCTCATCTGGATCTCAAGCCTCAGAACATCATGATCGACAAGGAGGGGAGTGTTCGGATCATGGATTTCGGGATCGCCCGCTCCTGGAAAGAAAAAATCAAACCTAAGACTGGGGTGCTGATCGGGACGCCCGAGTACATGTCTCCTGAGCAGGTTCAAGGAAAGGACGTCGACCATCGCTCGGATATCTATTCCTTGGGAATCATCGTGTATGAAATGCTGACCGGCGAGGTTCCCTTTGAAGGAGACACTCCGTTGAGCGTGGCCCAGAAGCAGAAGAGCTCTGCCCCCCCGGATCCGAAAAACATCAACCCTCAGATACACGATGAAATCAGTCAGATGATTCTCCGGTGCCTCGAAAAGGATAGGGGAAAAAGGTATCAGGACGCCGAAGACGTGCTCGAGGAAATACGGAAAATCCAGAAAGGCGTTCCGACAACGGATAAGATTTTGCCGGCCGAAAAGCCGGATACAGAAAAAGTCATCGAGAGGAAATGGGAAAATTCTATCGCCGTGCTTCCGTTCGCGGATTTAAGCCCGCAGAAAGATCAGGAGTATTTCTGTGACGGGATGGCTGAAGAGCTCATCAGCACGCTGGCCAAGATCGACCAGCTCAAAGTCGCTTCCAGAACTTCAGCCTTTCAGTTCAAAGGGAAAGGTACGGATATTCGGGAGATAGGCAATAAGCTCCAGGTGCAGGCCGTGCTTGAAGGAAGTGTGCGAAAGGCCGGAGACAGGCTGAGAATCACGGTTCAGTTGATAAACGTCGAAGACGGATTTGAGCTCTGGTCCGAGAAGTACGACCGGGATTTGAAGGACGTGTTTGCTATCCAGGATGAGATCTCCCTGGCCATCGTGGACAGCTTGAAAGTCAAGCTGCTGGAAAAAGAAAAGGAAGCATTGGTCAAGCGCTACACGGATGACACAGAAGCCTATAAGCTGTATTTGAAAGGACGCTTCAACTGGAACAGGCGGTATGAAGGCGGGCTGCAGAAAGGAATCGAATTCTTTCAACAGGCTATCGATAAAGATCCCAACTATGCTCTGGCGCATACGGGAATCGCCGACAGCTACAGCCTTCTCGGACATTACGGCTTCCTTCCCCCCAGAGAGGCTTGTCCGAAAGCCAAGGTCGCTGCTGAGAAAGCTCTTGAGATCGATGACAGACTTGCCGAAGCGCACACATCTTTGGCCAGGATCAAGATGCATTATGATTGGGACTGGAATGCCGCTGAGAAAGAGCTGAAAAAAGCCCTAGAGCTGAACCCGAATTACTCCACAGCGCGCGAGTGGTATTCGCTGTATCTGATGATCATGGGCCGGTTCGATGAGGCTATACAGGAGGCCAAGCATGCTCTGGAGCTGTACCCGCTGTCTCTGATCATAAACGCGGTTTTAGGGGGGATTTATTATTTCGCGGGAAAGAATGACGAGGCGATTGAACAATTTCAGAGAACCGTCGAGATCGACTCCAACTTCTCCTTGACATATTTGTTCCAATCCGGGGCTTTGGCAGAGCTGAACAGGCTTGAGGAGGCCATCGAGTCGCTCAAAAAACTTGTTTACCTCACCGCTGGGAGCCCTTTTGCACTCGGATACCTTGGCGCGGGATTCGCCGTGGCGGGCCAAAAGGATGAAGCGCAAAAAATGCTCGACCAGCTGAATGAGCTGTCGAAGAAAAAATACGTTTCACCGTTTTACATCGCAATGGTCTATCTTGGATTGGACGATAAAGATAAATTATTCGAGTATCTCGAGAAAGCCTGCGAAGAGCGGGAATCATTCCTGGCTTTCATCAACACATGGCCTTTATTCGACACGCTGCGTTCAGAACTACAGTTTAAGGCAATCCTGAAAAAGATGGGATTCCCACCAAGCCAGCCCAGGACGAAATAATTCCCGCATTTTTCCATCAGTGAATTTGTCATCCCCCCTTCCTTCTCTTATACGGGAACTTCAACGAGTGAAACCTAGAAGATGCGATTCGTTAGGTCCCGAGAAATGAGGGGATGGGCAGGACAATCGAAAAATTCCTATTAATTTTATTAATATAGTAAACTTTTTTTCAAGAAAATGCGTCTATATGTATATGAGAGTAAAAATGAAAATCGGAGGTTAACATGAAAATAAAAGAAAGATTAGCGATACTGATGGTTTCAGTCCTGTTGAGTCTCGTGGGTTTCAGCCTGATCGCATCCTCTTCATTCTTGAACGGGATAGGTTAGGTTGATTCCCAAGGCCATGACATGCCTGCAGGTTTTTCCGCAGGCATGTCTCTATGGGCCAGGAATCAGCAGAAACAGCGGACAGGTCTTTAAAATTCAACCCATGCGTTTTTCATAATCATTTTTTCTTCATCCTGCCAATTCTTATTTCCAATACTTTTGTTTCGACATATGAGAATAACAGTGCATTCGAGGTTGCCTTAGGCCGAAGTGTTTTCTGGTAGAACGAAATCACTTCAGCTTGAAAATACTGATTACCCACTTGACAAAAGCTTTTTCAATTTTTATATTGTGGATATAAACAAACGTTTGATTAGTTAATACAGTTGAGGGAGTTTGTCATGAATGTCAAATGGATGGGTCTTGTCTTGATACTATTTCTCAGCACGAGTGTCTCGGGTCAGGGACTGTTTGAGGAAGCTGAAAAAAGTAAGGAAAAAGAACAAGCATTCGAGTTGAACGGCTATCTGCGAAGCACATTGTATTTAGGAAAAGTCCTTGAGGAAAACAAGGCTGACCTGAAAAGCGGCTTCGGCGAGTTCTCGCTCAAACTCAAAGCGAGCAAGAAGAGTTTCGGCAGTGCGTTTGCAGAGGTCAGGTACCGGAGCGGGTATGAATTCAATAATGAGATATCCGAACTGAATCTCCGCGAAGCTTATGTCAGTGCCTACGTCGGGCGGTTTGATTTCAAGCTCGGGCACCAGATCGTTGTATGGGGAAGAGCGGACGGCATCAACCCGACCGATAATATCACGCCCAAGAATATGCTCAGCCGTTCACCTGACGAGGATGACAGGAGGACGGCGAATTTCCTCCTGCGGGCTTTCTACAACGCCCGGCCGGTCAGATTTGAATTCATCTGGGTTCCGGTCTTCAGGTCTTCGGTCGTTCCCACAGACATGATTGAATTTCCTCCGGGGATAACGCTCGGAGATTTAGTTTATCCGGATACGTGCCTGGAGAACAGCGCGTGGGCCGTGAAGCTGAACCTCGAACTGGCGTCAATTGACGGCTCTCTTTCCTATTTCGACGGGCACAATCCTTTTCCGGGCATTTCCTTGGATTACTTTCCGCCGCTTCCCGGTTCGCCAGTTCCCGGAATGATGATTTCATTGGAATCCTACAGGATGAGAGTCTTTGGGGCCGACTTCTCGACGACGGTAGCCGGTTCATTCGGTCTTAGGGGAGAGATCGCCTACACAAGACCGTTGGGAGATTATATCTCTTCTGCCCATATCCCTAATCCTGACTTCCGGTATGTTTTTGGGGTTGATAAGGAATTTTCAGGCAATTTCAGCGTCATCCTGCAGTATATCGGAAGATATGTGTATGATTTTGTCCCTTTAGTCGTGCCTGTCGACCCGGTAGACATCCCCGCCTACGAGCTTGAGCTCACGAACAGGATCATCACTTTCCATCAGTATGAAACCAGCCATTCCTTTTCTTGTCGTCTGGATTGGAATCTTCTCCATGAAACGATGGAACTCGAACTCCTCAGCTTGGCCAACCTCACTTCCGAGGAATTTTTCTTGAGGGCCAGAATGGCTTACGATATCGCTGACGCGTTTACTTTGACTGTGGGGGGGGAGCTGTATTCAGGACCCGAGGACACGCTGTTCGATTTTGTCGAGGACCATCTGAGTTCGGTGTTTGCGGAATTGAAAATATCTTTTTGAGCAGGAGGGGGCAATGTCACAAAAGAAGAATAGAGAGCCGAAACAGAGGATTCTGGAGGCAGCGATTTCCCTTTTTGCCCAAAGAGGATTTGCCTCAGTCGGAGTCCGGGAGATCGCAAAAGAGGCGGATGTCAATATCGCGATGATCTCCTACTATTACGAGGGAAAAATCGGGATACTGAAGGCTGTTCTCGAGGAGTTTTTCGGACGATACTGCCAGATGCTGAAGGATACGGTCGAAGAAGGAAAATCGAGCGAAGAGAGCATCCGGATATTGATAAGTCATATGGTCGACTTTCTTCGGAGGAACACAGAGCTTGCGATAGTGGCCTATAACGAACTCCCTCTTGATCTTCCTGAACTGGCCGCACTCAAGGCCGAGAAGATCACACAGATGATCGGGATCATGAGCGGGCTCATCAGGAAATTCGGGTTAGATCCTGAAGACACTCGCCTGCTCGGCATGATCGGGCCCAGCTTGATCTCGATGGTATTCATGAATTTCAGGATCAAATCCATCCTGAGGAATGTCTTTCATGTCAAATTCAACGATGCCTATTACAGCGAGTTTTCAGAAACTATCGCCGCGCTGTTCTTGAGCGGGATCAACGGTGTTGTGTCTATAAAACAGAAGAAGAGCCGGAAAAAGCCATGAAAATACGGGCCAGTCTCATCCTAAAATTTCGCTGGATGATTATACTGTTCTTTATCCTGGCTGCTGTTTTTTTCGCCAGTCGAATCCCAAAAGCCGAGATAGAATCCGAAATGAAGTCCATGCTTCCCTCTCATCTTGCCTCGCGGATAAACACAGAGATGATAGATGAACTTTTTGGCGGGACAGAGATGCTGATGGTGATCATCAAGACGGATGATGTGCTCAATCCAGAAACACTCGAGCGAGCCAAGAATATGTCCAGGCAGATGAAAAGGATCAAAGGAGTGGATAAGGTTCTTTCCCTGTTCGAGTTGAAAAGTATCAAAGGAGAGGGAGGAGCCATGATCGTTAACCCTACGGTCAAGCGTATCCCTCGAACAGAGGACGAAAAGCATGAGCTGAGACAGGAGATCATGAATAATGATTTGGTCTATGGAAGTGTGGTTTCTGAGGACTTCACGCTGACTGCTGTCATTGCGCTGCTGAAGACAGATGTCGAGGACGTTTTTATCGTGGGTGAAATCAAGAAACTCATTGAAAATAATCCGGGAAAAGAAGAGGTGGTTATCGGAGGCTTACCGAACACAAGAGTTGTGGTCACCCGGAGCATTCAGGGAGATTTTCGCAGACTCATTCCGCTTGCCATTATCATCATGCTGATATTCCTTTTTATTTGTTTTCGACAACTCAGGGGGGTGCTCCTGCCTTTTGCGGTTGTCATGATGTCCATCCTGGTATCGATGGGAATGGTCCCCATAATCGGATGGAAAATCCATGTCATCACCATTATTGTCCCGGTATTTCTGATCGCCGTGGCCAATGACTACGGAATCCATTTGATCGCCAAATATCAGGAATTGAACGTCGAAAAAAGCCCTCTTACCTCCCGAGATTTGGCGAAAGGCGTATTCCAAAGTCTGAGTCAACCTGTTTTACTGACAGGCTTGACAACCATAGCCGGGATGCTCTGCCTTTTAGGACATATCACGATCCCGGCGCGAGAGTTAGGCATTCTCGCATCATTCGGAATTGTATTTGCCCTTGCGGCAAGCTTATTTTTCATTCCTGCTGTCCTTTCCCTGCTGCCTAGGGCCAAACCGGTCGTCCGGGCCAATAATCAATCCAGACGGAGGCCTTTCCTGGAGCGGATTCTCAATTTTTTCGGAAATTTTGTTTCCGAAAGGCCCAAAACTATTGTCATCGCTGCATTCTGCACGGCTCTGGTGGCCTCAATCGGAATATTTTATATCGTTGTGGATTCAGACCCGAATAACTATTTCTCTAAAGATTCTCCGATTGTCCGCGCGTCTGACCTGATCAACCAGAACCTGGGAGGCGCGCAGAGTGTTGCGGTTGTCGTTGAGGGAGATATTAAAGATCCCCGGATCATGAATAAAATTGACCGTCTGGAAAAAGAGATTGGAGAACTTCCCGAAGTGGGCACCACGTCTTCCGTGGCCAGAGTCGTCCGTATGATGAGCCGGGCTCTGAACGATGAAGGAGAAGAGTTGTATGACTCCATTCCGGATACCCGAAATGCAATCGCCCAGTATTTTGAGCTCTATTCGATGAGCGGGGATCCAGAGGATTTCGAGAAGATGGTGGATTTCCCTTACGAGAACGCTCTGATCACCGCCCGCATCAACACGACCAGCACCCCAAGGCTGAACGATATCAAAGAACGGGTAATGGAAATGACAGAGAATGATAAAGAAATAAGGCTGGTGGGCGGTTTTGTGATGATTCTTTCGGATGTGGCCCGACTTTTGGTCAACGGACAGATGCTGTCTCTTGGACTGGCCATCGTGGTCATCGGGATACTCCTCATGATTCTCTTCCGGTCAGTTGCGGCAGGGCTCATCTCGTCGATCCCACTCGGGCTTTCTGTGATCGTGCTCTTCAGTTTGATGGGTATATTCGGTATAGAACTGAACATGGCGACAGCCATGCTGTCCTCGATCATGATCGGCGTGGGAGTGGATTACACGATTCATTTTCTCTGGAGATACAGGGCAGAAAGACGGAACGGACTTGGAGCCCCGGAAGCAATCAAAAAGACCCTGACGACGACGGGCAGGGGGATTGTTTTCAACGCGCTTTCAGTGATTGTCGGATTTCTCGTGTTGCTCACTTCCGGTTTCATGCCCGTCAGGTTTTTCGGATTTCTTGTGGTCGTATCGATCTTCTCCTGTCTCGTCGGTGCTCTGGTTTTCATTCCGGCCCTCTGCCTGGTGTTTCGACCCGATTTTCTCGAACCGAATAAGATGATCAGTTTAAACTGTTGAGGATGCGATAATATGATTCGGAGGAATGAACAGCATTTTATTTTCAACGTGTCATTGCAGGTGAGACGCGGAAATCCCTAAAGTGAGGATGAGTGGATTAAAAGTGCCATTGCGAGCGAAGAATGGCCATCCCTTGGGTTCAGATGAGTGGATTCAATATGTTATGGCGAACGAAGCGCGGCCATCTCATAGGAATGATAGGATGAGTTGGTGGTGTCATCGCGAGCTTGCGCAGCCATCTCATAGGAATGATAGGATGAGTTGGTGGTGTCATTGCGAGCTTGCGCGGCAATCTCATAGAGAAAATGAGATTATTCCTGATTTACAAATAGTTACTCGTCTAAGGAGAATATGATGAATAGAATAAAATTAACAGCTGCGATATTCATGATTCTTTTTATCGGCTTAATCCTTAATGGACTGGAAGATCTCACTGCCAAAGAAATCATGGATAAAGCTTTCGAAGTGACAAAGCTCGCGGGTTCGGAGGCGGTGTCCACCATGACCATTATAGACGGCAAGGGAAGAGAGCGGATTCGAGAGATTGCGATGGTGACCAAGCTTTACGATAACGGCGATACAGAGAAACGACTTCTGCGTTTCCTCGCCCCTGCCGATGTGAAAGGGACAGGGCTGTTGGTCTTTGATTATGAGAAGAAAGATGATGACATGTGGCTTTTTCTGCCAGCGTTGAGAAAGACGAGGCGAATCGTCAGTTCTGAAAGAGCCAAGAGCTTCATGGGCTCGGAGTTTTCCTACGCGGATATGTCTCCTCCTATCCTGGATGAATTCACTTACACTGTATTGAGCGAAAAAGAGGTAGAAGACACACTCTGCTGGGAGATAGAAATGGTCCCGGTAGATGAAGACGTAGCTGATGAGAATGGCTTTTCAAGGAGGGTCGCCTATATCGGAAAGAAGGACTTCGTTATTCGAGGTGCTGTGTATTATGACCTCGACGGGGAGTTGCACAAGGAACTCTCAGTCAAAGAGATTCGAGAGCTTGATCCTGTCAACCACAGGTACAGACCGATACATATGATCATGGTCAACAAACAAAATGACAGAAAGTCCATCCTCAAAATAAATGAAATCCAGTTCAGCCCCAACGTGAAAGACGACTATTTCACCACCCGATATCTGGAAAGATATTGAGTGTTTCGATTCTTTCCGGCTAAAATCATGTAATAAAAACGGACTGAAAAGGGCTACTCTCAGACAGCCAGAGATATCCTCCTTCCATTTCAGCCTCGGTCGGTTTTATCACCCCTAAATTCACCCCCTGAAATCGTCGCATACGGTGATTGAATTATTTTCAAAAAGGTTTATTAATAAATAGAAAGCCATATCTACGGGCAAAAAAATGAAAAAATTAGCGCTTTTTGCGATATCCGCGATCCTGTTCTTGGGCGGATGTTCGACTTCGGATACGACAGGGAACTTCCAACTCTATTTGACTGACCAGCCCATAGAAGGCCTGGAACATGTCTATGTCACCATCAGCTCGATTAAAGTTGAAAAGGAAAATGATGCTGTGATCACACTCTGGGAAGGAACCCGCACATATGACCTGCTTGCTCTGAGGGATATTGAAGAACTCGTGATTGATGTGGACCTCGAAGTGGGGACGTATACAGCGGTTATCGTGGTCCTGGATGAAGTTTCGATCGTGGTGTATGGAGACACTTATGATCTGAGCATCAATCCGGGGCTTGAAGTGAGAATTCCGGTAAGTTTCACCGTCATGGAAGACGGCTCGATTGAAGTGGTCCTGGATTTTGACGCGGATAGCTCGCTTGAAGGATACGGAGACCAGTTCGTATTTATTCCCGTGATCTCTGTCAAACGAATAGGGTACTGATTCGCGTTTTTCTGAGGAGAAGGCCTGGCATTATTGAGGTCCGATCCCAGAGAGACGAGTCGAATGAGGAAAAGATATTAACCTTGAAGTCGTTGGCTCTTTCCTCCCCGGGCCTATAGGTCGCGCCCTTTAACGCGCTGTCCTAAGAGGGGAAAAGGACAGGCTGCTAGTGAGGGGAAAAGAAGCGGGAGGAAAGAGCCTTTTTTTATTCCCAATATTTCACTTCTTAGAATCCTCGATTCGCTCCTAAATAACGAGAAAGACGACTTGTATTCCAACTTTTACCTGCATCACTTGTTAGGCAACGTCGTGACATTTGAAAGGTGTCATTGCGAGCGAAGCGCGGCAATCCCTTAGGGGAAAATGCATTTCTTTGGGAGAGATTGCCTCACTCCGTTCGCAATGACCTTCTGAAAGCGTTGAGGAATTGTTGGGTGAGTGCACCTATCCTTTTTTCTTTCCGGATTGATTGCTTACTTCATTTTCGGCTTGATTTTCTTCTAACTTCCATGAGATATTCTCTTCATTCGAGTTTGAATACTCTGATTTCAAAAGGCAAGGAAAGAAGCAATGGAACACATAGAAAAATTCTTAGCTGGACTTCCCGTATTCCAAAAATTCTCAAGAGAAAAGCTTAAAGAACTGATTAAAAAGAGTCGAGTGGAGACTTTTGACACGCAGGAAGTGATCATCCAATTCGGACAACCGGGGAGATTTCTGGGAATCATCCTAGAGGGACAGGCCATAGCCACGGTAACGAGCAAAACCGGAGAGCAGACCCCTCTGGGTGTGATCAAACAGGGAGGATTCCTCGGAGAGATGTCTTTACTCACTGGCGAACCGACGATTGCGGATGTGATTGCCTTGGAGCGATGCGAAATTTTTCTCATCCCTCATGACGTCTTTTCGTCTTTTATCGCTGTGAATCCCCATGCTGTGCAAATACTGGCGAAGACCATCACGGAAAGGTTAAGAAGTCGACACCAAAGTGAAGAAGAAAAAGAGAGGGTGAAGGATGCCTGGCAGAGCGCCACGGATCCTTATGGACTGAGGCTTACTGTGGATACACCCAAGAAGATTCTAGTTATCAACTGTGGAAGCTCTTCGTTGAAATACAGTTATTTCGATACATCCCATAAGGAGAATGATGGAGAAGGCATTGTGGAGGGAATCGGTCAGGAAAATTCGCGACTGATTTCGTCGACGAAAAAGGAGAGAAAGAAAAAAGATCTTGGAGAAATCAGTTATGAAGAGGCGTTCGAAGCAGTAGTGGATGTTTTAACCGCTCAAAAGGACGGAGTGATCAGTGACTTGAACGAACTCAGCGCAGTCGGCCACCGGGTCGTTCATGGCGGGGATAAATACAGCAATCCGGTCGTTATCGATGATGAGGTGATCGCGGACATCGATAAGTATTCCAGTCTGGCGCCCCTCCATAATCCCCCGAACCTGATGGCGGTAAAGGAAAGCATCAGACTTATGCCGAATGTCCCGCAGGTGGCTGTTTTTGACACAGGTTTTCATCAGAAGATGCCTCCGCATGCCTATCTGTATGGCCTTCCGTATGAGTTTTACGAAAAGGACAATATTCGGAGGTACGGTTTCCACGGCATTTCTCATAATTATGTGGCTCTCCAGGCCGCAACGCATCTCCAACGCAATTTTCGGGAGATGAAGATTATCACATGCCACTTAGGGAACGGGGCCTCCGTTTGCGCCATCGATCACGGGCGGTCAGTGGACACAAGCATGGGGCTGACACCTCTGGAAGGATTGATAATGGGAACCAGGTGCGGAGACCTCGATCCTTCAACGATTTTCTATCTCAGCAGAGAGAAAGATTTATCTATTGATGAGATTGATGAAATCCTGAATCGAAAGAGCGGCCTTCTCGGTCTCTCCGGAGTCTCAAGCGACTTGAGAAAAATAGAAGAAGCGGCCACTCAGGATGACTATAGAGCGCTTCTCGCTATACACACCTTCTGCTACCGGATTCGAAAGTATATCAGCGCCTACACGGCGGCCATGGGTGGGCTGGACGCACTCGTCTTCACAGGGGGGATCGGTGAGGGCAGTAATTGGGTCAGGGGGCTTGCCTGTCAGGGATTGTCATTCATGGACGTCCATGTGGACTTAATAAAGAATAAAACTGTGTCTTTCGATCTCGGTGGGGTAGCGGATATTTCGGATGATCATTCTCAGGTCAAAGTTCTGGTTATTCCGACCGATGAAGGAAGGATGATTGCGAGAGAGACCATACGCACCCTGGGATTTCAGGCGGTATCCCGGGTCATCAAGAGCCAAGAAAAAAAGAAGATTCCTATCGAGGTTTCGGCTCATCACGTCCACCTCGCGCAACGGGAGATTGAAGCCCTCTTCGGGCCCGGAAGTGAATTGACACACAGGTCAGACCTTTCCCAGCCAGGACAGTTTGCCTGTGAGGAAACAGTCAATCTTGTGGGCCCCAAAGGACGAGTCGAACGGGTGAGGATTCTGGGGCCCGAGCGGAAGGAAAGCCAGGTAGAGATATCCATGACCGAGGAATTCAAGCTGGGAATCAAGGCGCCGATTCGAGCCTCCGGTGCTCTGGAAGGAAGCCCGGGGATTACCCTTGAAGGACCAAAGGGCAAAAGCACTCTCTCTCAGGGAGTAATCTGTTCCTTTCGACATATTCACATGTCTCCTGAAGATGCTCTTTCCTTTGGATTAAAAGATCGGGATATTGTCAAGATCGAAGTTCAAGGGAAGAGGACGCTGACCTTTGGAGACGTTTTAGTGAGAGTTCATCCTGATTTTCGGCTCAGCATGCATATCGACACGGATGAGGCCAATGCAGCGAACATCCGGACAGGAATGGAAGGGACTTTAGTCGGGATTCAGGACCGCAGATAACCTGATCCTCATTACTTTTCCAGTAATAGTGAAGATAGATGTGTCATTGCGAGCGGAGCGTGGGTATCTCCGAGAGTGAAACTTTTTACAGCAGGCTTTTTCAGGAAGATGGAGTCTTTTTATTGACATCCAGGACTTCATACGCCATAACAGGGGTGCTGGCTCCTTTGACTTTTCTATGGCCAATCTCTCGAATATTGAATTTTCCCTTCACACGCCGGTAGGTCTCCTCCCCGATGATGATTTGATTGGGTTGAGCGAGAGATTCCAGCCTTGAAGCGATGTTGACCGGTGTCCCGATGACCGTGTATTCCATCCGTTTGGGTGAGCCTATGTTTCCTGCGACAACATGTCCCGTGTTGATGCCTACGCGGATGCTGAATTTTATGTGTTCTCCTGCCTTCTCCGTCATCGCCAAGAGTTCCTGTCTCATTTTGAGTGCTGCAGAAACCGCTCTTTCCGCGTCGTCCTTTTTCTCAAGAGGGGCTCCGAAAATGGCCATCAGGCTGTCTCCGATGTATTTATCCAAAGTCCCGTCATACTCGAACACAATATCTGTCATCCTGGAAAAAAACTGATTCAGGAGTGTGTTGATTTCGCGCGGCTTCATATTTTCAGTCAAGCCGGTGAAACCGATTATATCTGTGAACAGGATGGTGGCTTCTTTATCCCTGGCTTCCATTGGGTCTTCCTCGGATTGCAGGGCCGATTTTATGATCATGTCCACAACCTGGGGGGAATGAAACCTCTCAAGCCTGTTCCTCATCTGCTCTTCTACGCGTATTTTTTCGTTGAGACTTGCCTGTTCGAGAATCATGGCCATCTGACATCCGATTGTTTTGAGGAGCTCCAGGTCACCCTCGGTGTACTGATTATCCGGTCTGCGGCTGTCCAACTGGATGACCCCGATAATTTTCTCTCTTCTCCAGAGAGGAACACACATGGCCGATTGGATTTTCTGTCCCACTAGGCTTTCCGCAGACCCGAGCCTCGGATCAGCCATGGCGTTCGATGTCAGAAGGGCCACCTTGTCCTGAATGACTTTTTTGATGATCGTTCGGCTGGCTCGTATCTCCTTCTTGGCTTTGACGTTGTCGTCCTTATACTTCACGACGACAGGAATGAACTGGTCATCCTTCTTGTCCTCTGTCAGGATCAAGAAGCCTGTGTCGGCATCGATAACCATGAAAATTTGATCCATAATTTTTTTCAAAAGCTCATTGAAGTCATGAATTGTATTCAACTGCTTGCTGATCTCATACAGGACAAACAGAACCTTGTTGGCTCGTTCTGGGGATAATGATCCAGTTTTTATTTTTTCTTCTGGCAGCTTCTTTTTCAATAGACGACGCGCGAGCCGGTCTTCGGCCTTTTTTGGAGACTGTGTCGGTATCAGGAGTGAATGCGAGTCCATTTGACAGCTCTCTTCCGGGTTCACTTTCAATGTGTGCTGGTACCATTCGGCATAGTCCCCTTCCTTTTCCAGCACGAGATTTTTTGTAGGAGAAGGGGCTGTTCTCTCTTTGGTCAGGAATGTGAGCCGGATTCCTCCAATTTTGATTTCATCTTCATGATTCAAGTCAGAACTTTGAACGAGTTGATCATTGATCCGTGTTCCGTTGCGGCTCTCGAGATCATGAAGGACAAATCGGCCTCCCTTCTTGATTATTTCGGCATGTTGGCTGGAAACCCTCGCGTCGGGAAGGACAATATCGTTATCTTTTGTCCGGCCCAGGGTTATCTTCTCCTTGTTGAGAGGAAAATCGATCGGTGGCTTACCGCGTATGTTGATTTGAAGTTGAGGCATGTCTTCTTTTCCTTTTGATGAAGATACCAGAATGTTCTCTGTGTTGTCCAGCCGCGTTTACCCAGAGTAAATTTTCCTGTCGATCATTCGAAATGAGCGGAGGCGAAACTTTTCGCGGAATAATCAGCTATTCGCGGGTTTTCAGCTTGACCATCTCCGCATCCATCTCACGAATACGGCGTGACATACTTTCGATGATTCGGAATGCCAGTGAAGGATCTTGAGTGATTTTTTTGAGAAAGGTTCTTTTGTCTATTGTGATGGCCCGGACGATTCCCAGGGCCCGCACGGTGGCTGAGCGGACTTCCCGGTCGAAAACAGCCATTTCTCCAAAAAAGTCTCCCTTGCCGAGTACCGCCAATCGGATTTTTTTATCATTCTTCTCTTGAATCACTTCAACCTGTCCGTCTTGGATTTCGTACATGCAGTCTGCCTTTTCTCCTTGATGGATGATGACCTGCCCGTCGTTATACACTCTGCCCAGAAATCCGGTGCTCAATGGTCCTTTGTTTTTTGTCATTTTTTTCTCCTTGGCCATATCTCGAAAGCGATGTTCCGGAAGAAGCGAAACAGAAAAACGGGATGAAGCATGCGCCAGAAAACTTCCCTGTAGGGTGCGCTCCCTGTCAGCATGTCCCACAAGGCCATGCTCATGCGTTTTTGGCGCCCCTCCATCTTTTGTTCTTTGATGACCATGCGCAGTATGGCTCGCCTGGCAAAACGGAACTTTTTCATCAGGCCAACGCTGAAAAAAATCAGCTTACCAATCCTGTTATCCCGGTCGATTCTCTTGCAGACCGGCCAAAAACGTTTTTTGAAATCTTTGGCTGATATTCCAGAAAAAACAGCTGTCGTGGCGGCCGCCTTGGCTGTGTTGTAGGCGGCGCCTATCCCGTCCTTGTACAACCGGCTCACCCCGCTGTCGCCGATGAATACCAGGCGGTCAGAAAAAGGTTTTTTGGCACCTTTGATGTTTATTCGGGGATAGCACTGGCAGGATTTTTTCACCAGATTCCAGCTCGAAGGCATGAGGGACTTGACCTCAGGGTCTTCCAAGAAACTCTCCACGAGTTCCTTATCGATATCCTTGCCCAGCATGCAAGCGGTCACATAATCTCCTTTGGGGATGAAAGCCGCAAATTCCATCCTCGGGATATTGAGGAGGAAAGCGTGCATTGAATTTCCCAGATAGGTCTCTATGGTGTCCAATCCTAAATAGTATTCACAAATGAAAGTCTTCGTCATCTTTGGGAGAGCATAGCCTGTATCCAGCAGAAGCTTGGCTGTTGCGGAATTGACTCCCGTGGCAACCACCAGAAGGTCGTACGTTTTTTGGAAGCCATCCTTGGTTTGAACTCGGGGCCGTTCATTCTCCCAGTCAATATGGTCCACTCGCCCGAGGATCACATTCGCTCGTTTATCCTTAGCGAGTCCCTGCAAGTAGCCGTCAAAGCTGTACCATTTTATCTCCTGGATGTCCTTTGGTCCCGCTCCCCTGTGCACAGCCGCGATTCTTTTCTCCTTGAGCGGAGTTTCGATCACCGCTCCTCCGACATCCATATGGAGCGTGTAGGATTCAATGCCTCTTTGGACGACGGTCGGAGGAAGACTGATTCCCTCGGCGGCCAGTGTTTGAACCAGCGATTCGGAAACGATCCCCCCGCACATGTTGCAGCCGGCCGGAGCTGCGCTGGAGAAGTCGCGGGATTCGAAGAGGTCGACCTGGAGAGTGATTCCGACCCGCTCGGCCATTTCGAGAAGAAAATAGGTGAAAAAAGAACCCGCGGGTCCGCTGCCGATGACCGCGACTTTTGAATTCTCGTCAAGATTGAGGGCGCTTGAGTCAGGAACTTTATCCGATCCACTATTTGGGGAGGGGGATTTCGGGGATTTACCGGGTGACATCTTTTCTTCTTTTAAGTCTTCATTATGTTTCACAGGCAAGCCGGGCACTCGAAGCTCGTTTTAAGATTCAAAGTAAGTGCATATAGCACAGAACAGTTTTGACTGTCAAATGAAGTCTATGGATATCGTTAAAAAGAATAAAAGGGTTGGAGACAAGAATTTTTCACGCGGCATGGCTTTAATCATCTTCCGCAATCGTGATCTTATACTCCTTCGGGGGCTCCATTCCCATCAAGTGTTTGACGAAATAGTCCCACCTTATGCGGAGGAAGTAGGGGTGGTCGGAAAGACCGTGCCTCCTGTTGGGGATGATCATGAGGTCGAAGTCTTTGTTGGCCTTGATCAGTTCTCCGGCCAGCCGCAGGGTGCAGGCCGGATTGACATTGTTGTCCATGTCTCCGTGAACCAGCAGCAGTTTGCCCTGCAGATTGCCGGCGAGCGAGAGGTTGGACTGTTCGTCATAATGCGTCCCATCCGGAAGGCCCATCCAGAGCTCGGGCCACCAGGCTTTGGCCATCCGGTGGTCATGATTCCCTGCCGAAGAGACAGCCACCTTGTAGAAATCCGGATGAGTCAGCAGCGCGTGGGCGGCGTCGTAGCCCCCCGCCGAATGCCCGCAAATTCCCACTCGGGTCAAGTCCATGTAGGGATACCGCTCGGCCAACCGTCTCATCGCAAGGATATGATCTTTTGCGCCGATGTCTCCCAGGTTCTTGTAGGAGAAATCGTGGAATTTTTTAGAGCGCATGGCAGTGCCCAGTCCGTCAACGGTAACAACGATGAATCCCAGCTCAGCGATGGGCTGGTCGGAATTCCTGTAGGCTCTGTAAAAGGATTTGGGTGTCCTGAACGTGTGGGGTCCGGTGTAGGAGGCATCGATCACCGGATATTTTTTTTCCGGGTCAAAATTGGACGGCCGGTAAATCAAACCGTAAATGTCTGTTTCGCCGTCTCTGGCTTTGACTGTGAACGGTTCGGGCCACTTCCACCCTGTCGCGAGAAGGTCGGAGATATCCGCTTCCTCCAGCGTCTTGATGACTTTTCCCGTAGAGCTCCGGCACAGGACAGAGCGGGGAGCCAGGTCCACCCGGGAGAAGTTATCGACAAAGAACTTGCCGTCTGGAGTGAAGCGGACCTCATGTTCGGCAATATCAGGCGTGAGGAGTAATAGGTCGGAGCCGTCAAATTTGACCCGGTAGAGATGTCTGAGATAAGGATCGCGGTCCTGTCTTCTCCCGCTGGCGATAAAATATATCACTCTGTTTTTTTCATCGACATGGGCAATATTGCGGACGACGAATTCCCCTTTGGTCACCTGGTTTTTCAATTCACCGGATTTCACATCATACAGATAGATATGGTTCCACCCGTCGCGCTCCGAAGTCCAGAGGACCTCTGTCCCGTCTTCGAGCATGTGGATATCTCTCATCGTCGGGTCCACGTTAGTGGACGAGCGTTCCTCCAGGATCACACGCGTTTTTCCTGTATCCGCATCAATTTCCAACAGATCAACGGCCTGGTATCCGCGGTAGGTTTTAACAAAATAGAGGCGTTGGCTGTCCTTGAACCAGCGCGGGGAGCCTGAGAGATGTGAAGCGTACGGCTTGATTTCCACCGGGATCTTTTTTTTCGCTTCCACATCGAAGATCACATGCTCGGTCACCGTCAGTTCCGTCTCTCCGGGAAGGGCCCGTTCGTAAGAGTAGACAACCGCCCGGTAGCCTTTTTCCGGCATGGATTGATAGAGATAGAGTTTTTTTGCCTTGCGCCGGTCGCTGCGAAAGGTGACGAGCCTTCTGCTGTCCGGGGACCAGCGCACGCTTATCCGCGGCTTGTCCGTTTCCGGCTGGGATTCGTTGAACAGTTTGTACCAGGAGAGAGTTGTGGCGTAGTCGTATTTGTCTTCTCCGTCGGTTGTCAGCTGGAACTCTTCACCCGTGGCATTCCAGCGGACGTACAAGTTAAAATCCTTCACGAAAGCGGTCCATTTCCCGTCAGGAGATTCGGATTCCGACGGATTTTCCGGTTCATCTGGACCGATCTTCTTGCATTCGTAGGTTTTCAAATCGCACGTCCAGTTGTCTTTTTCGATCTTGAATTTTATGGCTTTGCCCTTTTCAATGTATTCGATTCGCTCGAAGGGGAGGTCCAGAGGCTTGACCGTCTTCCCCAGAGCCCTGGAAAGGGAGATAGCCAGCTGCGTGTGGTCAAATGCGGGTTTCTGTGAATTTTTTTCCGGGTTGACGAGGATAAATTTTTCTCCCTGGCGGGTGTGGATTCTGTACCAGAATCGGGAACCCTCCTCATCGATCCAGTTGGGATTGACTCTCAGGCTGTAGACCAGTTTCTCCACGTTCTTGGGAAGGAATTTTTCCGCTCTTTTATAGTCTTCCAGAGTTCCCTGAGCCATCACGCTGGAGCACAGCCCAAAGAAGATTCCCAGTACGAGTAAAGGGATTAAAGATTTTTTTCGTTTCATCCTCATCCTCCTTTCATTCAGGAATTTCAAAAGTTCATCCATTTTTAAAAAGTTTACACAGACTTTTTCGCGTTGTAAACGGGAAAGTGGGAATGGCATGAGTGATGTCACTTAGGGTTTCTCCTGATTAAATCCATTGACAACATTGCAGCTCTTATAATAATTAAGAGGCTGTGGAAGAAGGAGGCTTGGATGAAAAAAGAGAATCTTAAAAAACGACTCGGTGGATTTTCAGCTTTAGCGATTCTTATTTTGGCGTTGGTTGTATTCCTCACACCAGGTCAAAAAGCACAGGTTCATCCCCAGGACTGGGAAGATGGGGACACAGGCTGCACCAGCATTATGGTGGGGAGAAAGGCCACCACAGACGGTTCGGTCATTACCGCTCATTCCTGCGATGGAAATTACCGCACTTGGGTGAATATCGTGCCTCATCAGAAGCACCCCAAGGGCGCGAAAAATCAGATCTACTACGGTAAGCTCCACAACGAAACGTCATGGGATCTCAGGGGGCTGCAGTTGAAGGGAGAGATCCCTCAGGTGGAGGAAACCTACGCGTTTTTCAACACGGCCTATCCCTGTATGAACGAAAAGCAGCTGGCCATAGGCGAGACGACGATCGGAAGCAAAAGAGATCTGTATAATCCGGAGGGGATGTTCATGATAGAGGAGATCGAGCGACTGATGCTGGAGAGATGCACTACCGCCAGAGAGGCTATCAAGCTTGCCGGTGAGCTCGTCAAGGAGTACGGGTATGGCGATTGGGGAGAATGCATCACCATCGCCGACCCAAAAGAGGTCTGGCATTTTGAGATTTTTGGTGCCGGTCCTTTAGAGATCGGGGCTGTCTGGGCCGCAGTGCGCATTCCAGACGACCATGTCGGCGTTTCCGCGAACATCCCGAGGATATCCGAGCTGGACCTGGATAATCCCGATTATTACATGGCTTCGGAAAATGTCTATTCGCTTGCAGAAGAAATGGAGTGGTGGGATCCTGACAGCGGAGAGCCCTTCAAGTTCTGGAAGGTCTACAGCGGCCGAAAGCCGTTTTCTACACGCGAGTACTACGTGCTCAGCACTCTCGCGCCGTCACTCAAGTTGAAGATGGATGCGGAGGAACTTCCTTTTTCAGTGAAGCCGGAGAGGAAAGTCTCTGTCAGGGACGTCATGAAATTTTACCGGGAAACCTATGAGGGAACGGAATTGGATATGACAAAAAATCTGATGGTCAAGAAACGCCGGAGCGAAGACACAGAGAAGAGCCCCGTGGCAAATCCCTGGATGTCCTACCATATGAGGAACCTTCTGAATACTTTGAAGCCAGGCGCCATTGAGCGTCAAAGGACGATCGCCATCGCGGGATGTTCCTACTCCGAGGTCCTGCAGATGCGCGATTGGCTGCCCGACCCGGTGGGAGGGATTGCCTGGTTCTCTTTTGACAATCCCGGACAGAGCCCGAGAATACCTGTATTTGCCGGTGTCACAGAACTGCCTCCAAGCTTCGAGATCTGCGCTCAGCACCGGTTCCGGATGGATTCGGCATGCTGGGCCTTCAGACGCGCGAACCGACTGGCCACAGTCCGTTGGGGAGCTGCGAGGGAATACATCGAGAACGCAGTGAAAGAGTTCGAGGACAGAGCCTTTTCTGACCTTCCGGACATCGAGAAGAAGGTGCTTCAGATTTTGAAGAAAGGGCACTCCGAAGAAGACCTTGCCAGAGCCAAGGAATACCTGACAAAATACACGAACGATTTTGCCCGGGCAGCGATGCACAAATATCTGGAGCTCGGGGATAAGTTCTGGACGATGTTCGGCCGAGGATTTTAAGAAAAAACGCCCCGCGTCCCTCAAAGCCCAAGAACATTTCTTGACATATCTATCTTTCTCAGATATAAATCCTTTATTATGATGATGATAAGAGAAAAAGGGAGATTTATCGGGGTATTATCGTTGATTATGGTTTTTGCTCTCATCAATTGCGCGAGTGTGGAGAAGCGGTACAAGAAAGGCCAAGAGTTGGAGAGCAAAGGCCGCTTGGAAGAGGCGGCGCAGCGCTACATCAAGGTGCTGGCGAAAGACCCGAGCATGCAGGATGCGCGTGTGCGGTTGGAGAATGTCGGAGCTCAGTTGATTGATACCTATCTCGAACAGGCGCATGCTTACGAGTCTACCGGAGCTTATGAAAGTGCAGTCTCTGCGCTCAGCCGGATCGATAACCTGAGGCGCCGGACGAGCCAGGTGGGTGTCGTGCTTTCAGTTCCCGATGGGTACGAAGATTTTCAGGAGGAAATGATTGACGCCGCCGTCGCCTCGCTTTTTGAACAGGGCGAATACCATGAGCAAACGGGGAATTGGGCAGAGGCCTTGAGAAAGTATGAGCGCCTTCGCGCCTATCCTTTGACTCCGGCCCAAGCGCGGAGGGCGGAGGAGGCACAGGCCGGCGTTCATATCAAGTGGGCGGAGCAGGACATCGGCAGGGCCTACTTTAGAGCGGCATTCGGCCGCGCGCAAAAGGCCATAGACATCATCGGTCCGGAGAGCGAAATCGGAAGAAAAGCTCTCCAGCTTCAGCAAGCCGCGCTTGAAGCGGGCACCCGGAGTGTCGCAGTGCTCCCCTTCTGGGCATCTGTCGGAGCCGTGGATGAGGCGCCTCGAGGTATGGAGAGCAATTTATACGATACGCTCCTGTACGAGTACCTTTCCCAGCCGGTTCTTTTTGTGGCCCCTATCGATCCCGGAGTGGTTCATCGAGAATTGCGCCGTCTCCGGCTCAGAAGCGGCGAGATTACCCGGCAGACCGCCTCGATGGTGGGGCTGACTTTGAACACGGACTTTGTCGTGGTCGGGTGGATAGAATCCTACTCATTTGACGAAGGGATTCCTGAGGAGATAGAATGTCAGGCTTCTCTTCGCCGCGACAGATCCACGCAGGTCACTTATATAGAAAGAAGGTATGGCGTTGATTTAACCGCTCAAGTGGTCTACCAGGTGATCGACCCCAGAGCGAGTAGAATCGTGGGGGAAGACACGGTCGCGGCCAAAGTCTCAGGCCAATTCCGGCGATGCCATTATGACGGGGACTACACCACTCTTGATCTGTCTCGAGAAGAACGCATGCTGTTCAACAAAGAGGCATGGCTTCAGGCTGAAGAGGAAATGGAAACGCTGCTCTATAATGAATTGGCCGAACGGATTGCAGCGAGTATTTTTGCGAGAGTTTTAGCCTTCATAAGGTGATCATCTTATATAAGCCAGAAGAAAAATAACTTTCATTCTATTTTAACCGGGAATAAATAAAAAATTTATCCATCCCAAGCAAGGAGTCTTTTATGAAAGAGAATATCCATTTGCCTGACCAGGCTGTCAAAACTCTGTCCAAGAAATCGACTATAACTGTTGTCGCGGGAAAAGCGAGAGTTTTATCCACTCAGGATCCTGATTTTGTCAGAGCCGACATCGGAGAACTCTGTGCCCCGGGTCTGTTTCCGCCCGGCTACAAGGAAAGCCTCGAAAATTCCGCCAAGTCAGTTCTGGCGGAAGGGAGGATTGGATACACTGTCCCGGATGGTGACAATAAACTCAAGAAACTGATTTTCAAGCATTCCATACCCGATGACCTTCGCGCATTGATTCTGGAGAAGCTTCAGGATGATGCCAAAAAACAGGGCCTCGACTTTGAAAAACACAAGGAAGACACCATGCAGAAACATGTGGCTGTGACGCACGGGGGAACCGGAGCACTGGGAGCTTCAGTCGATATGTTTATCAACGGCCGGAAAAACCTGGTTCTGGTGAACCAGAGAACCTGGCAGAACCATAACCTGATCGTGGATATGCATGACGGTATGATCTGGCCGGTCCCGTTGATCAGTGAAGAAGGGAAAGTGGCTGATCCCGATTCTATCCTGAAACTCTGCCATCCGGTTAAAGACAGGATTGCGGCTTTTCTTTACACGTTGATCAATAATCCTGATGGCGCCGTGGTCACCGATCCGGCGGAACAGGAAAAACTGGAAACGATCATTCGAGAGGTCGGTGTTCCGTTGATTCTGGATGTGGCGTACCATAAGCTGGTGTTCGACGGGAAGGTAGCCCAGTCTTTCTCTCCGGATATCCTCAGCAAAACAGTCGTGTGCGGCACGTATTCCAAAACCAGACAGATACCCGGGGAGCGTTTGGGGTATATCTCTTGTGTTGATCCCCGTGTGACGCGTTATGTTTACTTTTACAACCGGTCTCACAGCGGGTGCCCTTCGGTCACATCCCAGAGAGCACTCATAGACCACTTCATGATGTTTGAGACGGATCCCGCGAAGATAAAAGAATACAAAACGAGTCTGCTCAAGGAGATTGAAACCAGAAGAAATATTCTTGTGGAGGAAGTCAAGAAAGAGCTTGGCTGGGAGATGAAAAGTCCGGGGGGAGCGATCTATGCAGTCATCCCGTTGCCGGTCGATTTGGTCAAACAGTTTGGCGATGTGGATAAATTCAGTATCGACCTTGTCGATAAAGGAAAGGTCAGCGCCATTTCCGGAACCGTTTTTGAATTCCGCGTTCGTCCAGCTGATAATGACTATGAAGTGTTTACTCCATCTCCGACAGACCCTGAGGTGTGCTACCTCCGATTCTGTTATGGTTTTACTCCCGCAGACAGGATCGCACTGGCCGTGAAGCATATCAAAAACTTTATCAGTAACCCCTGAGCCGAGGTGAAACCCTTGGAAGTGAATAAAAACAGACTCATCCATTGGCTTCAAGCGCTTGTCCGAATTCCCAGTGTCACAGGTCAAGAAAAAGCCATTTCAAAATATGTCCTCCAGGAACTCAAAAAGATGGGTTATCGCCCTCAGGTCAAAAAACACAATGTCTACTTTGAAGTTGGAAAGGGTCCCAAATCGCTTCTTCTCAACGCTCATCTGGATACAGTTGACGTGGGTGGCGATTGGAAACATGATCCGTTTGGAGGGATTTTGGAGAAGGGCCAGATTTTTGGCAGAGGAGCCAGCGATGATAAAGGGAATATTGCCGCGATGCTGGAAATGGCCCGGCTTGTCAAAGACAGGGATATTCAGGGACGCCTGATCTTCACTTTCACCACAGGTGAAGAATTCGGGACAAAGCTGGAAGAAAAAGGAAGCTTCCTTCTTTCTCAGTTCTTGAAGGCCGAAAAAGCCCTGGTGCTGGAACCTCAGACTGATGTCGACGAAAACAAAATTAACATCATTTATGGATGCCGCGGCATTGAAAACATACTCGTGCGGATCAAAGGGAAGGGATCCCACACGGGCTATCCCGAGCGGGGAGTGAATGCCATCTCCAAAGCTGGAGAAGTGCTCGCGAAGTTGGAAAAGGTCAATTTCCATACAGTGAAGGCGGCCGGCCAGGAAATTAAAACCATTTGTATGCCGATTCGCATCAACGGAGGAGCGGATATTTTCCTCGTTCCTGACAAATGCGAGATCATGGTTCACTGCCGCACCGCACCCGAAGACAGCATGATATTTGATCAGGTGAACGGCGTCTGCAAGGAGGTCTGCGGCGAAAATTTCGAGATAGAAAATCTTTACAGCGCTCCGGGATACATCGAAAACCCGGATGATCCTTTGGTGGACATTATCCGAAGGGAAGCTAAACGTTTTGAATTCACGACTCAAAACAGGTTCGCAGGCGGCCGGATCGACGCCTCCATCTTTAAAACCATAGGCCGCATTCCTTCTTTCTGCATGGGTGTCGGAAATCGGGATCAAATGCATGTGGTCGACGAATACATCACTGTAGAGAGTTTTATCACCTGTTCAGAGATTTTCAAGAATATTGTTTGGGCTTACTTCGCTTAATGCAGGAGGAAAAGATGTTCAAAAATTCAGAGGAAGCGCTTCGTTTCATTAAAGAGAAAAAGATTGCCATGATCGACCTGAAAACCGCTGACCTGCCCGGTCGCTGGCGCCACATGGTCTACAAGTGCGGACATAACGATGAGAAGATCTTCGCTGAAGGGACAGGTACGAGCCTCACGTCTTATCCTGGCTTTAAAACCATGGAATGTGGAGATATGATGATCAAGCCCGATCCGGTAACGGGTTTCCTGGATCCATTCGCGGACGTGCCGACTCTCTGTTTTATCTGCGACATCTTCAATAATGACGGCACACCGTTTGAGCTGGATCCCCGCTACGTGGCCAAAAAAGCGGAAAAATATCTGGCCAAATCAAAAATCGGCGGGTACAGCCTCTGGGGCCCCGAGGTCGAATTTTATCTGTTTGATGAGGTCCGCTACGGAACCGATATCCAGGGAGCGCGGTATTGGGTGAATTCCTCAGAGTCCTACTGGAATACCTGGCAGGAGGGAAGCAAGGGATATAACTTGCCGTATACGAAAGGCTCTCAGGCTGACCTGCCTCGCGACCAGTTCAGCAATCTTCGAACTCAAATCGTTCAGTATCTCGAAGAAGTTGGAGTTCCAATCAAATACCACCATCATGAATCCGGTTCACCAGGGCAGATGGAGATCGAGACCTACTTCACGCCGTTAGTTCAAAGCGGTGATAACGTTTTCAAACTCAAATACGTCATAAAGAATGCGGCTGTCAAATTCGGCAAAACCGCCACTTTCATGCCGATGCCACTCTTTTCCGAATCCACGAATGGCATGCATTACCACCAGTACCTCACTGACGGAAAAAAATCTCTGTTTTACGATGCAAAAGGCTATGGGGGATTAAACAAGAACGGCCTGGCGTATATCGGCGGAATCCTTTCGCATGTCCAGTCCGTGATTTCTTTAACGAACGGCAGCACCAATTCGTACAGACGATTAGGGGGATATAGGGCTGCGCCAAACTACATTTTTTTCTCAGTCGGAAACCGTACCGCGGCGGTCCGCATCCCCGCGTATGCCATAAATGAGAAAGAAGCCCGCGTGGAGTTTCGGATGCCGGATGCCACGGGCAATCCGTACCTCTCCTTAGTGGCCATGCTCATGGCAGGACTGGATGGGATCGAAAAGAAGGTCGACCCGACTGCTGAAGGATTCGGACCGTATGAAGAGAATTTTAACATTCAGGAAGTCGTGGATAAATACAAATTGCCTCGAGCACCGAATACTTTGTCGGAAGCTTTAGCTGCCCTTGAAAAGGACTATGGATTTTTGACTAAGGATAACGTGTTTCCAGAGGAACTGGTCAAGATATGGATTAAAGTCAAGGAAGAGCTCGAAATCATGCCTCTTCAGAAACGCCCCCATCCTTATGAATACGACCTGTATTACGATCTATAATAAGATGGGGATGTTCGGTGGTCCGGTTATACTGGACAGGTCGCCTTGTCACTAAGCCAAATCGCTTCATGATTTCATTTCGGCCTATTTCAGGCTAGTAAAAACCTACTACTTTTAAGAAGAACAGGTTCTCCACTAAACATGTGTGTCTCTTTCTCCGTATAAGGAGTGAGGAACATATCATGATGAAAAAGCAATATTGAAAAGGAGAATCCATGACCAGACTTAAAAATCGTATGCAAATCCTCGTGTCGATTATCACTTTTAGCTTTATTCTTGTTCCTGTTTTTTTCTCTGTTTCGGCAAAGGAACAAGCTGAAGCTCTTGTTCAAGTGCCTTTCGAATTTAACGGAAGGATCATCATCCCGTTAAGAGTGAACGATTCAAGAAAATTGAACATTATTCTTGACTCAGGAATGGGACACGAAGCTCTTGGTTTGCTGCACTCTGAACTCGGAGAAGAGCTGGGTCTCGAATACGTTCAAACCATAAGAGTCGGCGGGGCTGGCAGCGGTGAGCCAAAAACCGCCAATGTCGCTACAGGAATTAAAATATCCCTCTCAGAAATCGATATCCATGACATAACAGTGGTTGTCAATGAAGAGAGCCGGGAGGAGTCGATCCATACGGACGACGGGCTCATCGGAAGTTTGATCTTCAGTTCTTATGTAGTGGAAATAGACTTTGACCAGTCTCTCCTTTATCTTTATGACCCGGCTGAATTCGAATCGGCAAAAGGATGGGAAGAAATACTGCTGATAATGGAAAGAAATACGGCTTTTCTGGAGACATCCCTTACTCTGGACGGGAAAGCGCAGATCCCTTTCAGGCTGCTGGTCGACCTGGGGGCAAGACATGCTCTTGCTTTATCCATCGATCCAGCCAAAAAGATCATACCCCCAGAAGATGCGATTGAAAATATTTTGGGAACAGGTGTGCGCGGAGATGTCTTCGGTCCCCAGGGGAGAATCGCCGGATTGACTCTTGGCTCTTCCACATTAAATGATGTGATCGTTGGTTTTACCGATAAAGATTCTATTCCGCTGCCTGCCTCCTGTGACGGCAATCTCGGCGTGGGGACTCTCCGGCGGTTTAATATTATCTTCGATTATCCTCACAGCCGGATGTATCTCAAGCCCAATACATATCATTTAGATCCGTTTGAGGTGAACATGGCGGGGATCGCGATGAGAGATACGTTTGAAAGGATTAAAAGAGTGAGTTATGTAGTGAAGGACTCCCCGGCTTTCCAAGAAGGCATAAAAAAAGGCGATAAGATAATCGCCATAAACGGCAGAAAAATCGAGAGATATACTTACTCGGAACTGTACGAAATGTTCCGACAGGAAGGCAGAAAAATAAAACTGGTGATTGAGAGGGGTTCGGAGACGCTCAAGTTCAAACTCAAACTCAGGCGCCTGTTGTAGAGGCAGTAAATGCGTCTTTCTGAGCGCACATTTCTCATCAGAAAAAGAAAGGAAGAATGGAGAAGAAAATGAAAAAATGGACTTTTTTGTTTTTAATTTTGTTCTTTTCAGGTATAACCCCTGGCAGTGAGGTCGTCACTCTACCTGATATTTTTGATGCCGGGGATATCGCGGTAGACGAACAGCAGCTCTACATCGCATCCGGTCCGAGTGTTTACATTTATTCCTTGGAGGATTTCGCGCTAAAGAAAAAGTTTGGAAGAATCGGCGGTGGGCCGAAGGAATTTAACCTGTATCGTAAAACACATTTGGAGATAACCGCTCTTCCGGATTATTTACTCCTGGAATGCCTGGGAAAAATTTCTTTTTTCACCAAGGATGGAGAATTCATAAAGATGCTCAAAGTAGATTTCTGGTCCAGGCTGGGAGACTTTCAGCCCATCGGAGACGATTTTGTCGGAATAAGAAGTCTGGGTCAAACAGAGAACGAATACATAGGTGTCATCATTTATGATTCTTCATTAAAACAAAAAAAAGAGATTTTCAGTATCACCAACCCGTTTGAAAAACCGGGAAGGCCGTATAATCCGGTAACAATTAACAGAATACCTTTACTGTATGTCTGTGATAATAAAATATTCATTGACAACGATAACGAAGTCATTCACGTCCTGGACAGAGACGGAAAAGAATTCACCGTCATAAGGCCTGAAAGCGAGAAAGTCAAATTCACAAACGCGCATAAAAATGAGTATATCGAGTACTATCAATCTCACCCCATCTTGAGAGGGCTCTACAGGAGAAACAAAGACCTGATAAATTACCCCGACCACTTTCCGAAGATAAGACATTACACAGTGGCCGACAAAAAAATATACGTGGTGACCTATAA
>CAYGBC010000036.1:0-24458 GCA_964348015.1 uncultured Eubacteriales bacterium
TTGAAGATGGCTCTATCAGGACTGGATATATTCAAACTGCTGCCTAAAACCAACTGCGGCGACTGCGGAGTCCCGACCTGCATGGCGTTTGCCATGAAGCTGGCCCAGAAAAAAGCCGAGCTGAGCGAATGCCCGCATGCATCGGATGAGGCCAAGTCAACACTGGGGGCGGCGAGCGAGCCGCCTATACGGCTGGTGAAGATAGGCGGCGCGAACGCGCTGGAAGTCGGGAATGAGACCGTCATGTTCCGGCATGAAAAAACCTTCTTCCACCAGACAGGGATCGCCGTGGAGCTGCGGACTTCGGAGGGAAAAGAGAAGCTGGCGGCTAAAATAAAAGACGTTGAGGGGTACACGGTCGAGCGCGTGGGCGAGGAGCTCAAGACAGACCTGTTTTTTGTCTCTCATGATTCTGGGAATAAGGATGACTTTGTAGAAACGGTGAAGCTGGTGAAGCAGAAATCGTCCAAGGGAGTCATTCTCGACTGTCCTGACGGAGAAATCTTAAAAGAGGGATTAGAGATTTTGAAGGACGACCGTCCCGCAGTCTTTTTGAAGAGAGAGCTGACCGACAAAGATATTGAACTCGCTAAAACCTATGAGGCCAATCTGATACTGACTGCCCCGTCTCTCGAGGAACTGACAGGACAGGCCGAGAAGGCCAGGGAGGCCGGCCTGAACAACCTGATCCTCAACCTCGAGTCCTCGAACATCGGGCATCACCTGCAGAACAATACGATCATGAGGCGCAGTGCGCTGAAGAAAAATTTCAAGCCTTTCGGATATCCTCTGGTTTCGTATGTGCGCGCCAACAGCTCATTCGACCTGATTGCACGAGCTTCGATGCTGCTCTGCAAATACGACTCCATCATCGTGCTGCCCGAGTATGACAGGGCCATGCTGTACACGCTGTTCACTCTCCGCCAGAACATCTACACGGACCCGCAGAAACCGATCCAGGTGGATCCGAAGGTCTATCCCATAGGCGAGCCCGGTCCTGAATCGCCGGTCTTTGTGACGACTAATTTCTCTCTGACCTATTTTATCGTTTCAGGGGAGATCGAGAACTCGGGAACATCCGCCCATCTCGTCGTGGCGGATGCGGAGGGGCAGTCGGTTTTGACGGCCTGGGCGGCGGGCAAGTTTGTGGGCGAGACGATCGCCAAATTCATCAAAGATATAAAATTAGAAGAGCAGGTGAAGACGCGAAAGATCGTGATTCCCGGATTCGTCGCCCAGATCAGCGGGGACCTGGAGGACAGCCTTCCGGGATGGGAAGTCATCGTCGGCCCCCAGGAAGCCTCGGATATCCCGCCCTTCGTGAAAAACGTCAAACTCACATAGGGGTCGCATCTTAACATTTGACATTCCGGTCATAGAAGACATATTAGGGGGCCGCATCTTAACATTTGACACTGCGGCCGCAGCCAGATTATGAGTATCATCCCCCATTCTTCTCATGAGATTGCCACGCAAGCTCGCAATGACACACTTGAGATTGCCACGTTTCACTCTCAACGACATTATTAAATCTCACCAGGCCATTAAGAGAAACCGGGGTCAGGTTTCAATTTTCCGCTTTCGATGTACATTTCCTTTCAAAGAAGAAAATTGAGACTTGATCCCTCTTTATTTTCTTGTCACTAAATTTATTTCAATATTAAAGATTGTCAGCCCTCTTTACTTATCGTGCTGATACAGGAATAATTGCACCTATAAATACTGCATCTATAAATACTGTTATAAATTCAGGATTTTTGAATAAACGCAGAAAGATGTCTGAAAAAAAGCCTCCGGCAAATAAAGAGAATTGTGAAAGTTCTTTTCATGAGATCGCCACGCAAGCTCGCGATGACACAAGTAAAAAATGCCGCGTGACATTCCTGCCGTTTGATATCGGTGTCGATGTCCCGTTAGGCTCGAATCTCCTGGATGCGGTGAAATCTGCGAATCTGCCCCATAGGGCTTCATGCGGTGGAAAAGGCACCTGCGGCGATTGCGTGGTTCAGGTCTTGAGCGGGGCGTATCACTTCAAGCCCTCCGCGGCCCTTTCGGACCAGTTGGCATCCCAGGGATACGCATTAGCCTGTCAGACCACAGTCAAGGAAAGTGTGACGGTAGAACTCCCCCAATTCCGCGAGCTGTCCATCAAGAGCATCGTTGATTCGAAGTTTTTCGAGGAAAAGAAAGACGAGATATCAGGCGATTACGCTTTGAATCCGGTTATACAAAAAATCAGCCTTCATCTTCCGGCCCCCACACTGGAAGACCATACAGGTTTGATACAAAGTATTGAGCACCAGCTAAAAAAAAGACTCTCAGTGAAAAAAGTGAACTGTGAGCATCCCCTCTTACAAAAGCTGGCTGATGCTGCAGGACAAGACCAGGGGAAAACCGATGTCGTCGTCTTCCTGGGAGAAGATGAGGCCACTATCATCGATGCTGTCCCTCTATCCGAGGATAGGGCGATATATGGTCTCGCATGCGATATCGGGACAACGACCGTGGCTTTGCATCTGGTCGACCTTCAGAACGGGAAAATCGCGGCCACAACCACGAGCTTGAACCAGCAAATCACCTGCGGCGAGGACATCATCTCGCGGATAGTCTATTCCCAGAAACCGGGACGGCTGAAAAAGCTTCACAAGCTCATCGTTTTCACTGTCAATAATCTGATGGACAAGGCTGTGAAAGCGGCTCGAATCCCGCACGAAAATATCTACTTCGGCTCTTTTTCCGGGAACACCACCATGATCCACCTTTTCCTGAGCCTGGATCCCCAGCATATCCGAAAAGATCCCTCTATTTCCGCGTTCAACCAGGTTCCGTTCCTCCTGGCCCGCGACCTGGGCCTCAACATGCACGCTGAGGCGAGAATTCACTGTGCGCCGGCAGTCGGGAGTTATGTCGGTGGGGATATTACCGCGGGCCTGCTGTGCACGCCCCTGCTCAAAGATTCAAAAAAAGTGTCATTATTTATAGATGCGGGGACGAACGGCGAACTCGTGGTGGGCAATAAGGACTGGCTGGTGACCTGTGCCTGCTCAGCGGGCCCGGCCTTCGAAGGCAGCGGAATCAAATGCGGGATGCCTGCCTCTGAAGGGGCGATCGAAAAGATTGAAATTCAGAAGGGAGGAAAGCTCGAATACAAAACCATCAACGGCGCCAAGCCCAAAGGCGTGTGCGGGTCGGGTCTGGTCGACCTGCTGGCAGAAATGTTTACGCACGGATATGTCGACCGCAGCGGAAAGTTTGATGCAAGCCGAGCCGGGAAGAAAATTGTCGATACAGAAGCAGGAAAAGGCTTTCTGATCGAAACAGGAAAGAAGAGTTACTGGGGGAAAGACCTCGTCATCACTGAAAACGACATCAAAAACCTGATCCGGACCAAAGGAGCGGTGTATTCGGCGTGTTCACTTTTGCTCAAGCATATCGGCCTTGCATTCAGCGAGATCGCCTCGGTTTATATCGCCGGGGGATTCGGCCAGAGCCTGAATGTCGAAAATGCCGTTCGGATCGGACTCCTGCCCGATATTCCTCGGGAACACTTTCACTACATCGGGAACAGCTCTCTTCTCGGGGCTTATTTGATACTCCTCTCCGATAAAAACAGGGGTTTGGCAGACGAGACGGCGGACAAGATGACCTACATTGAATTGAACACAGAGCCCGACTACATGAACGAATACACCGGAGCCCTCTTTCTCCCCCACACAGATATCAAGCTGTTCCCTTCAGTTAAGAAAATATTGAAATAATGATCAGGAATTGTCCCTGATTTATTTTATGGGATTGCCACGCTACACTCGCAATGACACCTTTAATCCATCCCATCCTTCCTATGATTGCCACGCAAGCTCGCGATGACACCCTAATGAATCCCATCCATCCCACGAGATTGCTGCGCTTCACCTGAAAGGTGTCTTTTAAAAGAACCAGGCTCATTTTTCTATTGACATTCATTATTTATGTCTATATAATTAGTCATTACTAATGACTATGTTGGAGGTCATTCAATGAGTACAAATGTGAGCATTGCTGAAGGGAAAAAGAACTTCAGCCGTGTCGTTGAGGATGCCCATAAAAAGAAAAAAGAAACCATTGTCACCAAGAGAGGAAAGCCCGTTGCAGTGATTGTCCCTTATGAAGAGTATAAACATTCCAAACGAGTTGAGGGTTACAGGAAGATTATGGAAGCCCGAGCGGAGTTCTTAAAGGCAGGTGTTGAAGCGGATGAAGTCTACAAAGAATCCAAAAAGCAACTGGAGAAAAAGCCTTGAGAAGGATTGTCACAGATGCGAGTGTAGTTTTGAAATGGTATCTGGTCGATGAAGAATACAGTGAAAAAGCATTAAGCTTGCTGGAGCAATATGTGTCGAATGAATTAGAGATTCTTGCTCCGTCTCTACTGGAATACGAGGTGATCAATGGCCTGGTCATCGCCAAAAAAAGAGGACGAATTCAAGAAGATAAAATTCTTCTTGCTGCAGATGGATTCTTCAGTTTGGAGCTCAGCCTCAAAGACCTTTCATTGTATCATTCAAAAGTCATTCACTACTGTAAGGCGTGTAATCGTTCCGCCTATGATGCGAGTTATCTCGCTCTGGCTGATGAGGAAAAAATTCCTTTGATCACTGCTGATAAGGGACTGTTCAATACAGTCAAAAAAGATTTGAAGTGGGTCAATTGGCTGGGAGATATCAACTTATAACATAAAAAAGGGGGGAAAAGGGGACAGGTGTACTCGCTCAGTAATTCGGTAACATCTTTATAATGTCATTGAACGGAGTGAAGCGATCCCGTAAAAATATATGCAATTTTCTCTAAGAGATTGCCACGCTCCGCGCGCAATGACACCTTTTAAAACGAAGCAAGTGGCTATTTCTAGATAAACATGGAGATAAGCAGTTGATTTGAAAAAGGAGCCTGGTCCCTTTTATTTATCGGGATGTTTCCAGTCGGGGTAGTCGTTCAAGTACTCATCCACGGCTAATGCGGCGCTCACGGCTGTCCCGACGGCGGAGGCCATCTGTTCCGGGCAGGCATCGGTCGCATCCCCGGCCGCATAAATTCCGGGCTGAGATGTTGCCATGTTCTTCTTGACTCTAATCTCCTCCCATTCATTCAAATCCAGCAGATCTTTGACGAATCCGGTGTTGGGGTCCATCCCGATCGAGACAAAGAGTCCGTCGATCTTCACTGTGGAAGTCGAGTTGTCTTTGACATTCTTGATCTTTATAGATTCGACCTTTTCCTCGCCTATGACCTCCTCGACAACTGAATCCCACAGGACTTCTATCTTTTCGTTGGCGAAAATCCTCTCCTGGAGAATTTTCACACCGCGGAACTGATCCCGGCGGTGAATGAGTTTCAGCGACCGGCAGAACTTGGTCAGGAACAACGCCTCTGTCAAAGCATTATCCCCCCCGCCGACAACCGCGATATCCTTATCCCTGAAGAACGCTCCGTCACAGGTCGCGCAGTACGACACGCCTTTTCCGATCAATTTCGCCTCGCTGGGAAGTCCCAGGCGGCGGTAGTTCGCGCCCGTGGCGATGATCACTGCTCGCGCGGGGTATGTCCCCTTGTTCCCCACGACATGCCAGAAATCGCCCTCTTTCTTGAGTTCTTTGACCTCATCTGTATCGATCTTTGCGCCGAACTTCTCAACTTGCTTGCGGAATTTCTCCATCAGCTCAAACGGAACGACCCCCTCAGGAAATCCGGGGTAGTTCTCCACCCAATCGGTCAGTAAGATCTGTCCCCCGGGCATGCCTTTTTCGAGAACAATCGTGTTGAGCCTGGAACGGCCTGTGTACACAGCCGCCGCAAGGCCTGCGGGACCCGCCCCTATAATGACGACATCGTATTGTTCCATCAGAGATGCTTTGTTACGGCCTCCTCGATCTTATTCTGAGGGAGGGCGCCGACAATCGTTTCTTTTAACTCTCCTCCCTTGAAAAGAAGGAGCGTGGGGATACTCAGTATGCCGTAGTTCGCCGGGGTTTTGGGATTCTCGTCGACGTTGAGTTTCACGACTTTCATTTTATCCTTGTACGCTTCCGCCAGCTTCTCTACAGAAGGTGCAATCATATGACAGGGCGCACACCAAACCGCCCAAAAGTCGACAAGTACGGGAAGTTCATTCTTGAGAACTTCCGCCTCAAAGTTATCATCTGTAACGTTCGATAATTCTTCTGCCAAATTAACCTCCATTTTTTATATCCAAAGCGCTGCGGTAGAGCTTTGCGTATTTTTTTGCCGATGTTTCCCAGGAGTAGTTTTTCCTGAAGCCGTCCTGCATAATCTTCTGCCAGATTTCCGGCTTTTCATAGCAGGCTAAAGCCTCTTGAATAGCTTTGAGCAGTGCGCGGGAAGAATACTCCTTGAAGACGAAGCCGTTCCCTCTCAGAGTCTTCCGGCTGAATGGTTTGACGGTTTCCCTCAGGCCTCCGGTGGCTCTGACCACGGGCACAGTTCCGTATTTGAAACTGTACAACTGGTTCAGGCCGCAGGGCTCATATAGCGAAGGAATAAGAGAAATATCCACTCCGGCCGCCATCTTGTGGACCAGGACAGGGCTGAGGTCAAACTTAACCGCCATTTTTTTGGGGAATTTCTTCCGGGCCTCCCGCAGTTTCTTTTGATATTTTTCATCCCCTTTTCCGAGGACGAGTAACCCTGTTTTCATTCTCATCAGTTCATCCATGGCCTCAAGAATCAGATCCAGACCTTTCTGGGCACTCAGGTAGGAGACAAAGCCTATCAGCGGAGTTCCGGAGGAGAGGGGGAGCCCGAACTCTTTGATCAGATCACGCTTGCACTTTTTCTTTCCTTTCAAATCGGAAGCGGAATAATTGGCGGCGATATGCGGGTCTGTCTCGGGATTCCAGATCTCATAATCCACGCCGTTGCGGATGCTGAAGAAGACGTTATTCCGACTCTTCAGAATTCCCTCCAGTCCCAGGCCGTATTTTTCTGTCTGGATCTCCCTTTTGTAGGCGGAGCTGACCGTGTTCAGGACATCCGAGAACATCACTCCGGCTTTGAGAAAGTTGAACCTCCCGTTGAAGGACAGCTGATTGGGAGTGAAGTAATTCCAGTTCAATCCAGTCAACGTGAGGGTCTCCGGGGGAAATGCTCCCTGGTAGGCAACATTATGAAGCGTAAACACGGTGGCGGTTTTCTTGAACAGGCTCCTGTGAGAGTAGTGGGTTTTCAAGAATACCGGGATGAGGGCCGTCGGCCAGCTGTTGCAGTGAATGACGTCCACGGGCATTTTCGTCCTGAGCAGGAACTCGAGAACAGCCCGGTTGAAGAAGACGAACCGTTCGTCATTGTCCAGATACTCACCTTTTCCCGTTCCGTAAACGTTTTCTCTCCAGAAATACTTGGGATTGTCTATGAAATAAAGGTCGCAGTTCCCCATTTCACTCTTGTAGACTCTTCCCTTGATCTTTTCTTCTCCGATAGGAACCGCAAGGTCGCTCATGATCTTCTTCATCGAGAAGGATTCAATCTCGGGTCTTCTGTACCTGGGAATAAAGACAGAAACCTTCATTCCCTGATGCGCGAGGAATTTGGTCAAAGAGCACGCGACATCCGCGGATTCGCCGGATTTTGCGAACGGAGAGACTTCGGCTGACACGTACACTACTCGAAGTTTCTGGTTCATCGGAGGAATTTATATTAATGTGAGGGCCAAAAAATGTCAACCGAAGCCGTCGGGGAACCGTTTATTTAGCGTTCGCCCCAGCCAAGCTTTTCCTGGACGAGGTCGAAGTAATTCCGCCTGGGCGAAGAAATGAGCTTGAGTTCGAAGCCGCAGCGTTCGATCTCGACCACATCGTCCTTCACCATCAGTCCGCCCCGCTGGCCGTCCAGCGTGAGGAAGACCTCCTCTCCTGAAGTGAGAAGCTGAATTTTGATCCGCGAATCGGAAGAGACGACCAAGGGCCTGAAAGACAGCGTATGCGGACAGATCGGCGAAATGATAATGGCGGGGATGTAGGGCTGGATGATCGGCCCCCCTGCAGCAAGGGAATAGGCCGTCGAACCGGTAGGCGTGGATATGATGAGGCCGTCAGACCTGAGCGTGGCAATCTCCTTCTCGTCTATCCAGATCGTGCACTGGATCATCCGGGCCAATGCGCCCTTGTTGATGACCACGTCATTCAGGCAGTAATAGGATTTGTTTTTATGCCGGGCCACGAGCATCCGCCTGGGGCTAATGATCCTTTGATCGCCGCTCAAAAACGCATCCAGGGTGACATACATCTCATCGAGGGGCACTTCGGTCAGAAACCCGAGGCTTCCCAGGTTGACTCCCAAAACCGGAATATCCTTCTGCGCGGCGAGATGCGCGATGCTGAGAAGAGTCCCGTCTCCACCCAGCACAACCATCAAGTCGACTTGAGCCGGAAGTTTATCCCGGGGGATTCCTTTATCTTTCTTGAGCTTTTGAGCGGCTTCCTCTTCCAGCAGACATTTCATTTTTTTCTTCTCCAGGTACTGGATGAGCTCCGCAAGTATCCTCTCTATTTCCGGGGCATGAGGCTTAATGACAAATCCCACGCGTTCAATCTTTTTCATTCCAGACCGCCTCCTTGATTAATCTCTGAACCTGGACCTCACTTAAACCATCTTCTGTCAAGGACCAGAAAACGAAAAACTCCCGGTTTCCTTTCTGACCCCGAATAGACGATTGGATCAAACCTCGCGGCACAAATCCGATCCGGCGGGCATCTGCGATGATTTTGGTCAGGACTTCTTCGTGGACGGCCGGATCTCTGACAATCCCTTTCTTCCCCACCTGCCCTTTCCCGGCCTCGAACTGGGGCTTGAGGAGCGAAAGGAGCGGGCCTCTGTCCAGGAATTCCTTGACTGCCGGAAGCACTTTCAACACGGATATAAAAGACAGATCAGTGGTGACGATTTCGGGGATGTCGGCAAAATCGTCTGGGCGTAAATACCGCGCGTTTTTCTCGATACAGACAACTCTCGGTTCCTCTCTCAGCCGCCAGTCAATCTGGCTGGTGTCCACGTCCACCGCATAGACTCTTTTCGCGCCTTTCTGGAGAAGGCAATCCGTGAAACCTCCCGTGGACGCTCCCAGGTCGGCCGCGATTTTGTCCTGGACTGAAATTTCGAACGTCTCCAGAGCCTCCTGGAGCTTTAGACCTCCGCGGCTGACAAAAGGCAACCTTTCCTTGAGGGAAAGCTCTGTATCCGCCGCGATCATCTGACCCGGCTTTTCGATCCGCTGCTCTCCTGAATAGACCAATCCCGCCATGATCAGTGCCTGAGCCTTCTGTCGGCTCTCCGCCAACCCGCGAGTGGAGAGGACTTTATCCGCTCTTTCTTTTTTCACTGAAGGTGCTCAGCTCTTTCGATTATATAAATTTCTTCCTATGAGATTGCCGCGCTTCGCTCGCAATGACACCATTAATCCTTTTCCTTTGAGGCTTCCGGGCGCCGTTTGCAATGACAACAAAAAGGCTCTCTCCTAATCATTTTTTTCAATTCATCCCGGTCTTAAGAGATTGCCGGGCTCCGTTCGCAAGGACACACTTAATCCTTTTCCTTTGATGCTTCCGGGCTCCGTTTGCAAGGACTTGTGTTTAGACGTGGCACTTCTCAATCTGCCGATTTCGATAAATGTCAAATGTTAAGACGCGACCCCGTAAAATTCTTTTATTTGCTGGATGAGGCCTTTCTCGTCCAGCCGGAATTTCTTTTTGATCTGGTCCGCTTTCCCCAACGGGTAGATCTCCAACGGAATCCCGATGCTCTTGAACCGAACGTCAAATCTCTTTTCCCTGTCCAAGAGTTCACGCACGGCGCTTCCAAATCCACCGGCCGTCACTCCTTCCTCCACAGTCAGGATCACCCGCCCCTTTTGCGCAAAGCGCATGATCATCTTCTCATCCAATGGCTTGGCGAATCTCGCATTGACCACTGCGAGGCTGACCCCGTTTTTCTCTAACTTTTTGGCCGCTTTGAGGGCCGGAATCACCATGCTTCCGAAGGCAAACAGCAAATCTTTCCCTTCTTTGAGAAGATCGCTCTGACCCACAGGAATCTCCTTGAAATTTTTATCCCTTCTGACTCCCAACCCCTTGCCTTTCGGAAATCGAACAGCTGCCGGATGTTTGTAAGACAGAGCGGATTTGATCATGTGCTGCAGCTCGTTCTCATCCTTGGGCGCCATGACGATCATATGAGGCATATGCCTGAGGTAGACGATGTCGTTGACCCCCTGGTGGGTGGGACCGTCATCGGGGACTATCCCCGCTCTGTCCAGGGCAAACACCACAGGAATGTCCATCAAGCAGATGTCATGGTAGAGCTGGTCGTAGGCTCTCTGCAGAAATGTGGAATAGATCGCGACCACCGGCTTGAAACCGCTGAGCCTCAAGCCCGCGGCAAACTCCACCGCATGCTGCTCTGCGATCCCCACATCGAAAAACCGGTCCGGATACTTCTGGCCAAAAGATTTCAATCCCGTCCCGTCGGGCATGGCCGCTGTGATCGCCACAATCTTTTCGTCTTCCTCGCCCAACTTCAAGACAGTTTGTCCGAAAACAGAGGAAAAGGTCGGCGTCTTATTTTTATTCAACAGCTCTCCGGTTTCCACATCGAACGGGCTGGCACTGTGAAACACGTCCGGATTTTTCTTGGCCGGGGTGTATCCTCTGCCTTTCTGAGTCACACAGTGAATCAGCACTGGTCCATTATACGCCTTGGCGTTTTCAAAAACTTCGATCAACGTTCCGATGTTGTGTCCCGAGACCGGTCCGACATACTTCACTCCGAGCTCTTCGAACACGAGCCCGGGAAAAAATGTCTTTTTGATGGCCTCTTCCACGGCGCCGCCCACCTTGATCATCGGCTTTCCGACAGCCGGAATGACTTTCAGGATGGATTTGACAAGGTCCTTGATCTTGAGATAGTACTGCTCGGACACGATATAGGAAAGGTATTTGGACATCGCTCCCACGTTATGAGAGATGGACATCTCGTTGTAATTGAGGACAATGATCAATTTTTTCTTGAGATGCCCGATCTGGTTCAGCGCCTCCCAGGCGATGCCCCCTGTCAAACTTCCGTCTCCGACAACGGCCACGACATTCGAGTCTTCTTTGGCTTTATCGCGCGCCACGGACATGCCGAGTGCTGCCGAGAGTGCGGTCGAGGCGTGCCCTGTGTCATACACATCATACTGACTCTCTCCCCGGCACGGGAATCCGCTCATTCCGTTGCGCTGCCGGAGATTCGGGAATATGTCCTGTCTCCCTGTCAAAATCTTATGCGGATAGCACTGATGACCGACATCCCAGATGATTTTATCTTTCGGGGCATCAAAGACATAATGAAGGGCCAGAGTCAGCTCGACAACACCCAGGTTGGACGAGAGATGGCCTCCGGTTTTGGAGACAGTGTCGATGATCAGCGTCCTGATTTCTCTCGCCAGTTTGGAGAGGTCCTTCCTCTTGAGATTTTTCAAGTCTTTCGGATTTTTGATCCGGTCAAGAATTTGATTCATTTTTTGTCCTTGTTCTCGAGTTCAAGGAGTCTCGAAGCTAAATAGTGAAGCTCTTCTGACTCCAACGAGTTTTTATCCAAAACGCTTCTTGCGGTCTCGATGAAATTATGCAGCTTTCTCTTTGCGGTTTCAAGGCCAAACAGAGAAGCATAATTCGGCCGGGACAGAGCCCCTTTTTGCGCTTCCTGGGCCGTATCCAGAATATCATCCCTGATCTGGAAGGCCAGGCCGATGTTCTGCCCGTATTGACTGATGGCCTCAAGCTCCGCGTCTCCGGCACCGCCGAGGAGAGCTCCTGTTTTTACGGAAGCCGTGATGAGACCGCCGGTTTTCTTGAGGATGAGGTCATGAAAGACTTCCTCTGTCAGTTCTTCTGGGGTCAGCGTGATATCCATCAGCTGCCCGCCGATCATCCCCTGGACACCGGCAAGACGGCTGACCTCTCTCATAACTTTCTCTTTTCTGGGCAGAAGATTTTCCTCGAGAGAAGCCTGTGCCATCACCTCAAAAGCCAGTGTCAAAAGGCTGTCTCCCGTGAGGAGAGCGATGTCTTCCCCAAAAGCCTTATGGCAGGAAGGCTGACCGCGGCGGAAGTCATCGTTGTCAATCGGGGGCAGGTCATCATGGACAAGAGAATAATTGTGGATCAATTCCAGCGCGCAGGCAAACGGGAGGACCGCATCTTGGGAAACGCCAAAGCAGTCTCCCGAGGAGAACGCGAGCAGGGGCCTGTATCTTTTTCCCCCGGAGAGAACCGCATGTCTCATGGCTTTGAACAGCAGGGAATCTTCCTGAGACAGAATGCGCTCCAGTTCGCGCTCGACCGTCTCTTTTTTCTTCCGGAGTTTCTCTTCGACGTCCATCGTTTAAATTCTATTTAAATGTTATAAATTTTTTTCTTGAATTATTTTATGAGACTGCCACATCACTTCGTTCCTCGCAATGACAATAAAAAATCTCTTCTTCATCCGTCCTCTTTTCTCTTCTTCATCCGTCCTCTTTTCTATTCTTTATCCGTCCTCTTTTCTATTCTTTATCTGTCCTCATCCCAGTAAGGATAAAATCTTGATTCTCTCTCATTTCTTGCCATTCCTCATAAGCCAAAAAGGGGCCAGGCCCCTTTTCAAAAGGGGAGTTCGTCATCTTTTTCAGGATCAGAGGATTCCTCTTCAGGAGATTCTTTTTTCGAGGAAGCCTTTTCTTCCGGGGGGGAAGCGTCTTGCTCCGAGAGGTCAAACGGCTTCTCTTTGATCTCTCCTTTTTCGTCCTTGAGGAGAACGCTGACTTTCTTCTCGGCCTTTTCGAGCTCTTCCCTTAAAAACCTGGCCAGTTTGACGCCCTTCTCGAATAGAGACAGCGACTCGCTCAAAGAGAGACCTCCCTTTTCCAATTTTTCGACTATTTTTTCCAAATCCTCCAGAGCTTTTTCAAAGCTTTGTGCTGCCATGTTATCTCCTTTACAAAACTGGGGACTGTCCCCAATTTTCACTTTTCGCGACTGGTATCGGACCGGGATTCTATGCGTTTCGTTTTATCGACATCCTTGACCAAACAGGTGAATTCCCCCTTAAAAAAGGAGACTGTCATTTCCCTCTCTTTTTCGACCTCCTCGATTCTGCGCACCAGGTATTGGCCGCCGTCTTTCCAGCAGAGCGTGTACCCCTTTTTCAGTATATTCAGGGGACTCAGGTTGTGCAACTGAGCGGACAACGTCTCCCATCGGGCCTGAAACTGTTGAAGCATCTCCTTCAAGGCACTCCGGATCTTCTCTTCCAAAAGCTCAGTCCTGGATTTATCCTCGGAGATCTTCTGCTGCCTGTTCCTGATGGCATTCCAGGCCCGCATGTCCAGCTCGTCCACCTTCTGCGCAAGATTCAGAAGGGTGATCTTCATGTTCTGGAAGGCCCTGTGCTGTGTCAGGCTCAGCACCTCATGCTTCTGTTCCTGAAGATAATATCTCTGGGTGTGGGCCAGCCTTTTCTCCAGGTTTTCGATCCGTTCTCGGAGAGATTCTTCTTCCTTGATCACTATCTCCGCGGCCACAGAAGGTGTCGAGGCGCGGATATCCGCCACAAAGTCGGCGATCGTGAAGTCTATCTCATGCCCTACGGCTGAAATCACAGGAATCGGACAGCGGAAAATCGCTCGAGCCACTTTTTCTTCATTGAAGGCCCACAGGTCTTCCATCGAGCCTCCCCCGCGCCCGACGATCATCACATCGATCCCGGGAATTTTTCCCAAATAGTCGATTCCCTCGACTATCTCCTCGGCTGCACCCTCTCCTTGAACCTTGACCGGATAGAGAAGGATATGGAGTCTGGCGAACCGTCTTTCCAGTGTTTTGATGATATCGACAATGGCAGCTCCCCTCGGAGATGTCACCACTCCGACTTTCTTTGGCAGTACGGGCAGCTCTTTCTTCCGTGTGGGGTCGAAAAGCCCCTCCTTCTGCAGCTTCTCTTTGAGCTGCTCAAAAGCGAGCTGCAGAGCGCCTTTGCCTTTGGGTTCGAGGAGCTCGACGACGAGCTGATATTCTCCTCTGGGTTCATAAACATTTATCCGCCCGCGCGCCACGACCTGAAGGCCGTCCTTCAGTTCGAACGGAACCCGCTTCGCATCGGAACGGAACATGACCGTGCGGAGCTGGCTCATCTCGTCCTTCAGTGTGAAATACAGATGCCCGGAATGATGACGGTGGAAATTGGAGATCTCGCCCTCTACCCAGAGAAGAGGAAACGCATCCTCCAACTCTGCTTTCACCAGCCGTGTGACTTCGGAGACTGTGTAGACTTTATCCGGCTTGGCAAAGCTTTCAATCGCCACTTTCTTCCTCAGCGATGACCTCGCGTTTGACGGAAAGGGCTTTTCCGGTTCGACTGTCTATCTCGACGAAAAGCGCCGAGAGAAATATTCCTTTCTTGGCGGGTTCAAACCGATGAGGACGCCCGGTCAGGAATCTTTTTATGGCCTGGTCTTTGCGGATTCCGATAATCGACTCGTAAGCTCCGACCATCCCCACGTCAGTGATAAAAGCTGTCCCTTTGGGAAGGATCCTCTCGTCTGCCGTGATCACATGCGTATGCGTTCCGACAACAGCAGAGACTTTTCCGTCCAGATACCAGCCCATCGCCTGTTTTTCTGAGGTGGCTTCCGCATGAAAATCCACGACTATCACCGGAGTCTCGGCCTTGAGGGTTTCGATTTCCTCATCGGCCCTCTTGAACGGGCAATCCAGAGGCTCCATGAAAACTCTCCCCTGCAGGTTGAGGATGGCCACTTTCTGTCCGTCCTCCGTCTTAAAGACGTACGTGCCTTTTCCGGGATTATCATCTGGATAATTGGCGGGCCGGAGCAATTGAGGCTCCCGCTTCAGATACTCGACCGCTTCTTTCTTATCCCAGATATGGTTTCCGGATGTCAGAATATCGACAAAAGCAAAAAGTTCCCTGCCGACTTTTTCTGTGATCCCGATCCCGCCGGCTGCGTTTTCTCCGTTGGCGATGATGAGGGAGGGGGAATATTTCTCCAAGAGAGCGGGAAGATATCTTTTCAGCCCCCTGCGTCCCGGACGACCGATCACATCTCCTAAAAACAGAAAGCTGACTTTATCTGGCATACTCCACTGCTCTCATCTCGCGGATAACGGTCACTTTGATCTGACCCGGGTATTCCAGCTCGTCCTTGATCTTCTGTGCGATCTCTTTGGCCACTACCGCCGCTTTTTCATCCGAGACCTTCTGGCTCTCCACGATAATTCGGATTTCCCGGCCGGCCTGCAGGGCAAAGGATTTGGACACACCATCATAGGAATTGGCAATCTCCTCCAGTTTCTCCAGCCTTTTGATGTAGCTCTCCAGAAGCTCCCGTCTGGCTCCGGGGCGGGCCGCAGAAAGCGTGTCCGCTGCCTGGACCAGCACAGCTTCGATAGATGGAAAATCCACATCCCGGTGGTGTGAGGCGATAGCTTGGATAACGGCCTCGGATTCCCCGTGTTTCTTGGCCAATTCGACGCTCAGCTCTGTATGGGTCCCCTCGATATCCTTATCCACGGCTTTCCCGACATCATGGAGGAGTCCGGCTCTCAAGGCCACATCGGAATTCACTCCCAGCTCCTTGGCCATCAGAGTGGATAAATAGGCGACCTCTTTGGAATGCTGGAGGGCGTTCTGTCCGTAGCTCGTCCGGTACTTCAGTCTTCCGAGGAGCTTGACTAGCTCCGGATGTATGTTCTGGATCCTGAGTTCCAGGATGACAGACTCTCCTTCCTCCTTGACCTTTTCCTCCAGTTCCTTTCCCACCTGCTCCACGACCTCTTCGATGCGGGCCGGATGGATCCTTCCATCCTGGACAAGCTTCTCGATGGCCATACGCGCCATTTCTCGCCTGAGGGGGTCGAAACTGGAAAGGATGACCGCTTCGGGCGTGTCGTCGACGATAATGTCCACTGAGGTGGCAGTCTCGAGGGCCCGGATGTTCCGTCCCTCTCTTCCGATGATCCGTCCCTTCATGTCTTCGGACGGCAGGTCCACTACAGATACTGTTGTCTCCACGACATGTTCGGCGGATGAGCGCTGGATCGCCTGGCTTATGATCTCACGGGCCAATCCCTGGCTTTTCTCTCGGGTTTCCTCTTCAATCTTCCGGACAGCCTGGACAGCTTCCAGCTTGGCCTCGTCCTCTATTTTCTTCACGAGCATGTTCTTGGCCGCTTCCTGGGTCATCCCGGAAACTCTCTCCAATTCCTCCACGGCCTGCTGGACCAGTCCCTCATACTTCCGCTCTTTGTTCCCCAGTTCTTTCTCTCTTGAATACAGTCTCTGTTCTTTGTTGTTGAATTCTCTTTCTTTTCTCTCCACATTCTGAAACTTGCGTTCCAGATTTTCTTCTTTCCTCATCAGCCGTCTTTCCAAATCGTTCAACTTTCTGTTTTTGTCTCGTGTCTGACGTTCGAATTCCGCTTTCAGGTTGATTTGTTTTTCTTTGAGCTCTATGGTCGCTTCCCGCCTGATCTTTCCAGCCTCTTCCTGGGCCTTTTCCATGATTCCTTTGGCTTCCTGTTTGGAACGGAAGATCGCACGGGTTCCTGAGGACTTCTTCACCAGGATAAAGAGTATTCCGCAACATAAAAAAATCAAAACACCGAGTAGAATCAGCAGTCCTGAATTCACTTTGATCACCTCCTGTACGGTGAATCAAAGGAGATGAAAGTGTGGAGGTTAAGAAAAGAGGATTACACGTTCTGCATCACGAGAAAAAAGAGAGTCTGAGAGGTTCAAATCCTGGAAGAGACACTTCTCTCTTCGGATCAAGAGAAGAATTTTCCGGGAAACGACACACCAGATTTTCTTCGCCTGAAAGACAAGATTTCCCCTCATCTCATCTATGAGCGTCACAACCCATGTTTCTATCTTTTCAAGTTGTGTCTTCGATATTTTTAAATGTATCCTCATTTTTTTTTGAAAGACTGTCCTCCAAACTTCCTATTTCATTCTCCATATGACCGATTGCTTCATTCAGTTGATCAAGCTTTCTCTGGCAGATAAAATAATCATCTGCGATATTCAAAGCGGCCAAAACCGCAATTTTCAATGTTTCAGCCGATTTAGACTTGACAGCGACTTCACGCATTCTCTGATCAACGTATGAAGTCAACCGGCCAATGTATTTTTCATCCTCTTCTCCTTTGACTCTTATCTTATGTTTATGTCCGTAAATCTCGATTTCAATCACTCTGTCAGTCATATTCCGACTTGGTCTATCTGGCCGATGATGGCCTCAATCTTGTCCTTTAATAATTTTCTTTCCCCCGCGAACTTTTTCACATCCTCGTCGAGTTTCTCGATTTTCTTTGTTTGGTCTTCAAAATCTTTTTTCTCGGCCTTCATCTCTTTGATCTGCTGTTTCAGCTTTGTATTTTCACTGAGAAGCTTGTTGATGTATTCCACAACCTGGGAAACTTTTCCCTCGAGTATTTTAATCCTTTCCAATTCACTTGTCAATTTTCCCTCCTTCCCTCAATTGAAAATTAAAGCTTGCCCCTAAAGCCTGGATGATCTTTTTCTGAATCTTATCGATTTCCTCGGTTTTTAACGTCCTCTTCGGATGGTTGAACACGAACCGAAGTGAAAGGCTGACCTTCCCCTTCGGGATCGAGGCCCCTGAAAAACGGTCATAAAGGTCGAATCTCATCAGAAAAGGGAGAGAAAGCTTTCCCACAACTTCCCGGATATTCTGGAAGGAGACATTACGGTCCGCGATAAATGAAACATCCCTCGTGACAGTGGGAAACTTCGTGACCGGAGAATACTGAAAAGCTGGAGAAGGCTTCCCGAATAATGCGTCCAGGTTCAACTCCGCCGCCCAGACCGGCTCATCCAGAGAATAGACATCCCGGAGGCTTTTCTTGAGCAACCCGAAACACCCGATCGTGTCCTTTTTGACCTCCAGGGCCAGTGCACTTTGTTTCTCGAAAAGAGCATCGGACTCTTCCGCGAAGGAATAAGGCTCGCAGTTCAAGTATTCCATAAGAGCCTCCAGCGCTCCTTTCAGGCGGAAAAAATCAGTCTTTTCGTTCTTCCTGTGCCAGTGCGGGGGGCCGACCAGGCCAGTGGTCACCAGAGAAAGAGTCAGCTGTTCCTGGCTCTTTGTCTTGTTCTTGAAATAGATATTTCCTACTTCGAAAAGGTGCACTCCATCCGCCCCTCTGTTCACATTCCAGGCAATGTTGTCCAGTAATCCGCCCATCAGGGTCGTCCGCAGGAGCGAGGCTTTGGTAGAGATGGGATTCCGGATCTCGATAGCGGAACGCCCTGTCTTGAAGAGATCCTCTTGTTCAGGGTTGGAAAAGCTGAAATTGAGCACTTCATCGAAACCGTGGTTAAAAAGCATCTGGCGCAAACGATCGATCTTTTCTCTCCTCGGATTCAGAGGAGGCTCCGGGACTCTGAGCGGGGGAAAGTGGACAGGAATCTTATCGTATCCGTAAAACCGGGCAATCTCCTCGATGAGGTCCGCTTCCCTTTCAATATCCACTCGGTGATGAGGCACCCGGACCTTCCACACATCCTTCTTTTGGGCCTCCACCTGGAATCCCAGATGCGAGAGAGTTTTTTCAGAGAATTGCGCATCAATCTCGATGCCGAGAAGGTCAAAAACGCGCTGATTCCGCAGGATGACCGTTCTTTCCTTTGCGGGCTTCGGATAAACATCCGTGACGCCCTTGGAGACTTTCCCTCCGAACTGGGCCATCAAAAATGCCGCCATCAGGGCAGCCTGAGGGGGGAAGGAGATATCCGCATTCCTCTCAAAGCGGTACGAGGCGTCTGTGGAAATCCCTGTTTTTTTGCTGGTTTTCCGGACTGAAATCGGATCAAAGTAGGCGCTTTCGATAAAAATATCTTTGGTGTCCTCCTGCACAGAAGACTCCAGCCCTCCGATGACCCCCGCGATGGCCACCGGCCTTTCTTCATCCGCGATCACCAGCATATCGGGGGAGAGAGAGACATCCTCCTCTTCCAGAGTCTTGATGGTCTCTCCCTGCTTGGCTCTACGGATGATAATTTTTTTTCCGGCCAATTTGGCCAGGTCGAACGCATGGATCGGATGCGAAGTCGAGAAGAGAACGAAATTGGTCACATCCACTACGTTGTTGATCGATTTGAGACCCATGATTTCGATCTTCTTTCTCAACCATCCGGGCGAAGGCCCGACTTTGACTCCTTTCACCACTATCCCGCAGTACCGGGGACAGAGGTCAGGGTCCCAGATTTGAACATCACACAACTCGGAGGTCTTCTCCTCGATCTCGGCCACAGGCCAATCTCTGTGTTTCAGCTTCAATCCGAGCGCTGCGGCGATCTCCCGCGCCACGCCCAGGTGTCCGAGCGTATCCGGGCGGTTGGCGTAGGTCTCGATATCCAGGATGATGTCTGAGCCCTTTTTCTCCCATTCCTCCACCATCAGCCCGATCATGTCCAGCTTTTCGATGAGCGCACTCGGGGGAAGGTCAAAATCAACAAAATCTCTCAACCACTCCAGACTTATTTTCATTTTAACGTGAACTGCCTTATGAACCTTAAGTCATTTTCGAAAAAATATCTCATGTCCGGTATCTGAAACGCGAACATGGCTGTCCGTTCTATCCCCATTCCGAAGGCGAAACCCGAGTACTTCTCGGGATCAATGTTGACATTCTTCAACACCTGAGGGTCAACCATCCCAGATCCGAGAATTTCTTTCCATCCGGTCCCGCTGCAGACCCGGCATTTCTCATCTTTTCCTCGACAGACTAAACACTCAATATCCACTTCAGCGGAGGGCTCGGTGAACGGGAAAAAGCTTGGGCGAAACCTGATTTTCAATTTGTCGTAAAAAAGAGTCTTGAGGAAGTGTTCCAGCGTTCCTTTGAGATGGGCAAACGTGATTCCCTGGTCCACCACCAATCCTTCCACCTGGTAGAACATCGGAAGATGGGTCGGGTCCGGAGTTTCTCTTCTGTAGACTCTCCCAGGAACGATGATTCTTATCGGAGGCTTTCGATTCTCCATGGCCCGGATCTGCACGGGGGAGGTGTGCGTGCGGAGAAGCAGGTCATCCGAGAGGTAAAGGGTATCCCAATCGTCTCGAGCGGGATGATGAGGAGGGAAGTTCAACGCTTCGAAATTGTAGTAATCCGTCTCGATCTCCGGCCCCTCTTCGATCGAAAAACCCATCGAGATAAAAATATCCTCAATTTTCTGCTGGAAGAGGACGACGGGATGCGGGGCCCCCCAGTATTTCTTTTCTCCAGGCAGAGTCAAGTCGATTTTCTTCTCTTTCGGTTCGGGAGCCGCGAGCTTTTTTTGGGCCGTTTCGAGTTTTTTCTGGACGTGGCTCTTCAGAGTGTTGATGACCTGGCCGGCTTTCGATTTTTCTTCGGATTTTAATGTCTTCAGTTCATCCAGGAGAATCTTTATCACTCCTCTTTTTCGGCTCAGGTAGGTGTTGCGCAGCTCCTGGAGTGATTTTCTATCTTTGGCTCCAGCCAGTGCCTTATCGAACTTTTTCTCGAGGTCCTCGACTCGGGCTTTGATGTCTTTCATGATTTTATAGGTCTTCTTTTTTCCGGATTAAGAGAAGGATTCCCTTCTTTTTTTCACTGCGTGCGCAACACGGGATTCTCTTCTGTTCGTCATTGCGTGCGCTCCGCAGAATTCTTGCCTGTTTGTCATTGCGAGCGCAGCGCGGCAATCTCATAGGATGAATATTTTGATCTACTTTTTTCTTACGAGATTGCCACGTCACTTCGTTCCTCGCAATGACACGGAAAGAGCCATTTTCATGATTCCCTGTTCCTCGCAATGACACGGAAAGGTTCATTCATATGAATGTCTGATCCTCATTCCATGATTTTCTTTTTATTGCAGTGACAGGGAAACGTCCTTATTCATATTAAAAGGGGCCTGGCCCCTTTTTTTCTTTTTTTCTCTTTACCCGGTGGATTCTTTGACTTTTTCGACGATGTGCAGGAATGTCTGGGGCGAATTGACGGCGATATCCGCAAGAATCTTGCGGTCGAGCGCGATATTCGACTCTTTTAAGCCGTGAATAAACCGGCTATAAGACATCCCGTTGTTCTCTGCGGCCGCTTTGATCCGGATGATCCACAGCCGCCTGAAATCTCTCTTTCGGGTTCTTCTGTCCCTGTAGGAATACTGAAGGGCTCTTTCCACCGCCTCTTTTGCGGTCCGGTAATTGTGGCTGCGGGTTCCCCAGTAGCCTTTGGCGAGCTTTAGAATTTTTGACCTTCTTATCCTTTTCCGGGGTCCTCTTTTGACTCTAGGCATTTTTTTCTCCTTCGAAGATGGCGTGAGGGGGTCTTGAGGGTCTGTTCTCTAAAATTCATAGGGCAGCATCTTTTTGATCCTGCTCTTATCTGAATCCTTGACGAGAGCTTCCTTCCTTAACTTCCTCTTCCTTTTTGCTGACTTTTTGGCGAGAAGATGGCTCCTATAGGCCTTACTGTGAACGATCTTCTTTTTTCCTGTTATCTTGAACCTTTTCTTGGCTCCTTTGTGCGTCTTTAGTTTTGGCATCTTTTCCTCCTGTCTTAGTGGGACTCAATAGTGTCGAAACAGCCCAGGGTTGTCTCCGGACTCCTCCATCCTGGAATCCGAGTTCCTTCGTGTCCTCAAATACCCTTTCAAAGATCTGGTCAGCCAGCTCCGGCTTGGCCTTCTCTCTTCCGCGCAGCATGACTGTGATTTTCACCTTATTGCCGTCGTTCAGAAATCTCTGGACATGACGAACTTTGAAACTGTAGTCATGAATGCTGATTTTGGGCCTGAATTTGATTTCTTTGACCTGTATCTGCTTCTGATGCTTCTTGGCTTCTTGAGCTTTTTTATGCAATTCATAAAGAAACTTTCCATAATCCATGATCCGACACACCGGAGGAGAGGCATTGGGAGCTATCTCCACTAAATCCAGGCCTTTCTCTCCGGCAAGGGACAGGGCTTCATCTAAAGGCTTCACCCCAATCTGCTCCTTATTCTCATCGATAATCCTGATTTCTTTTGCCCTAATCATTTCATTAATCCTGTGAGGTTTTTCCTTTCTCCGCCCCCTATCGAATTTCCTTCTTCTAATGGCTGACCTCCTTTAAAGATTCACGCTCAATGATTTATTCTTATCCAATTCCTCGACTTTTTCAAGGAATTCGTTGACATCCACCTCTCCCTGGTCTCCCGCAGTGTGAATCCTCAGGGACGCGGTGCCGTTTTTCACTTCTTTGTCTCCCACTATCAAGAGATAGGGAATTTTATGGATTTCTGCGTCTCTTATTTTATAGCCCACTTTCTCTCGGCGCAAATCCACTTTGGACCTCAGCCCGCTGTCATTGAAAGTCCTGTCCAAAGAGTTCGCATAATCATTATGCCTGTCGGCGATCGGGAGGATCATCACCTGGACGGGCGCGAGCCACACGGGGAAATTTCCGTTGTAATGCTCGATCAAAACACCGAAGAATCTCTCGAGCGAGCCCAGGAGTGCCCGGTGGATCAAGTAGGGCCTGTGGAATTTTCCGTCCTCGCCCACATAATGCAGGTCGAACCTTTCGGCCAGGTTGAAGTCGAGCTGGACAGTGGTGCACTGCCAGGACCTTTTGAGCGCATCCTTGACCTTGATATCGATCTTGGGACCGTAAAAAACTCCCTCTCCTTCGTCAATTTTAAAATCGAGCTTTGCGCCCTTGAGGGCTTTTTCCAGGGCTTGGGTGGCCTTGTCCCAATCTTCAACCTTTCCCACATATTTCTCCGGGCGCGTGGCCAGGAAAACGTCATATTCTTCGAACCCGAAGGTTTTCATGAATCTCAACGCCAGGAAAATGGTTCTCTGGATCTCTTCCTCAAGCTGGTCCCCCCGGCAGAATATGTGGGCATCATCCACCGTGAATCCCCTGACACGCAGAAGCCCGTGGAGGACTCCGCTCCTCTCGTAGCGGTAGACCGTTCCGAGCTCTGCCCAGCGCAGAGGAAGGTCCCGGTAGGACCGCTGTCGAGAATTGAAAACCATATTGTGGAAGGGACAGTTCATGGGTTTGAGCTCGTATTCGATTCCCTCGCTCAATATGGGAGGATACATGGCTTCATAGAACTCCGTATGGCCGCTTCTTCTCCAGACATCGAGCTTGGCGACATGCGGGGCATAGATAAACTCATAGCCGTCCTTGATGTGCTCTTCCCTCCAGTAGTCCTCGATGATGCGCCGGATCGTGGCTCCGTTCGGGTGCCAGAGGATCAAACCGGCGCCCAAATCCTCGTTGGTGCTGAACAGATCGAGTTCTGGCCCGAGCTTTCTGTGGTCTCTTTTCTTGGCCTCTTCGAGAAGCTCCAGGTATTCCTTCAGTTCTTTTTCTTTGCGGAAGGACGTCCCGTAAATCCTCTGAAGCTGCTGTCCGTGCTCGTCCCCTTTCCAATAGGCCCCTGAAACCGAAAGTAGCTTGAAATGCTTGATATGCCCGGTGGACGGAACATGGGGTCCGAGACAGAAATCGATGAAATTTTCCTGCTTGTAGCAGGTCACTTCCTTGCCGCCCTTCTCCTGAATAAGCTCGACTTTGAGCTCCTGTCCCAATTCCCTGAAGGTGCGGATCGCTTCCTTTTTGGAGAGCGTGAGTTTCTCGATCGGGATATCTTTCTTGGCGAGCTCCCTCATCTTGTCCTCGATGACTTTGAGGTCATCGGGCGTGAACGGCTTGTCTCTCAGGAAATCGTAGAAGAATCCGTCCTCTGTGGCCGGGCCTACACCGGTTTGCGTCTTGGGAAACAGCTCGAGTACGGCATGGGCCATCAGATGAGCAGAGCTGTGCCTGAAAGCCTCCAGCGTTTCTGCTGATTTTTTGTTCGCCAATTGAATCTCCGTATCTTTATGCGATCTTGGTAAAGGAAGGGTTCCGGGACAGCCTGAGACGGGGAATCAAATCCGGAAGGGAGGTTCCTTTTTTGATCGGGAAAACAAACCCCTCAACTCTACTCTTGACCGTTTCAACCATTAAAATCTATTGAGTGACAGCATGACACTAAACTCGACTTTTCGTATTTTGCGTTTCCTTAACAACACAGGAATACTGATGGTAGGCGCGGAGGGTATCGAACCCTCGACCTCTTCCGCGTCAAGGAAGCACTCTCCCACTGAGCTACGCGCCTACGGCCAGCAAGCCTATATATAATAAATAATTGACATTAGGTGTGTCAATAGCAAGATAGGAACCCGGCATGATCCGGGTTTTTTCATACTCGGCGGACCTCAGGGAAAAAATGCACAGCCACTCCCCGATCCGGGAAAATGGGCCTGGGAAGCATCCCTATTTCTTTAATTAATCAGTCAGGCAAACTTGTGAGGAAGCCATCCGGAGGCGAGCGGGCATGGTTCCTCG